>DASYAN010000466.1:0-10933 GCA_036501345.1 Ktedonobacteraceae bacterium | reverse complement strand
CATAGAACCCTTAGGCAAAAGGGCCCCATAAACAGCTCCAAGCTTGGTAGCAAACTCTGGAGTTAGATCAACATTGACCAGTCCACTCACCCCATAGCGGCTAAAGAGCCCTCGTCGACCTTGTGAGCCCCAGATAATGCTTGTATTTACCACCGCTCCGGCTTCAATCTCCTTATCAGGCCAGATCTTGACATTGGGCTGGATAATCGCGCTATCTTGAACGATGGAGTTATCGCCGATCACTGAACCTTCAAACATCACGGCTTTGCCCTTGATATTTGTAGAGGTGCCAACAAGCGCACCTCGCAATTCTGCACGATCACCTACATAGGAATTATTCCATACGATGCTGCGATCGACCTGTGCTCGCTCATCAACGATCGCATAGCTCCCTATCATGCTTGGTCCATGAATGATAGCACCAGCGCGTACTTTACAGTCATGCCCGAGATAAATAGGGCCATAAAGTTGAGCTCCCTCATCAATCTCAACTCCTTCCTCACACCAGATATTACCACCAATATCCTTGGCGGGTATCTCGATGTCCACATGGCCCTGCAATACATCAGCGTTCGCACGCATGTACTCGCTCAGATTGCCTACATCGCACCAATAGCCACTAGGCGTCACATAACCGTAGATAGGATCTCCCTGCTTCAGCATTGAAGGGAAAAGCTCTTGGCTGAAATCAAAAGGTTTATCTTTTTCGAAGTAGGTCAAGACCTTGGGGTCAAGCATAAAAATACCAGTATTTATCGTATCGCTGAAGACTTCACCCCAACTTGGCTTCTCCAGAAATTGAGTAATGTGTCCATCCTCATTCGTAATAATGACCCCATATTCAAGAGGATTAGGCACATGTGCAAGAAGGAGTGTAGCCAGCGATTTTTTGTCATTATGGTACTGAATAAGATCTGTCAAATTATAATCAGTCAGCGCATCGCCACTGATAACGAGGAATGGCTCTGTCAACTGCTCTTCAGCATTTTTTACACTGCCTGCCGTTCCAAGAGGGACATCCTCGCGCGAATAGGTAATGCGCATGCCTAATTGTGAGCCACTGCCGAAATAATCTTCAATACTACTCGCCAGATACTGAACCGTGACAACAACCTCGGTAATACCATGACGTTTCAACAAGTTGAGAATGTGCTCCATCACAGGTTTTCCGGCAATAGGCACCATTGGCTTGGGTCGTCGAATCGTCAGTGGTCGTAGCCTCGATCCTTCCCCGCCGGCCATAACAACCGCTTTCATAGAGGCCTCCCTTTATCCAAAGGGCAACAAGACATAGCTGCCCGCCATTGTTGATTAAAATAAGAAAGACGGCGTAGCAATGCCACGCCGTCCCATCTGCTCCGCTATGTCTATTGTACAACATCAACGAAGAGTGCCGCAAGAGATGCGCCAACCTAATGCACAACTCAAATGTGAGCCTACCATTCACTCAAACGCCCATGTTCTACAAGCCAGCGTATAAAACGATGATGATTTGTCTCCTCGGTCGCCTTGCGCTGTTTATACTCCTGCTGATACACTTCTTGCAGTTGAATAAGACGCTCAGCTTCCTCGACAGTAAACCCTTCGTCCAGGAGGGCATCGATGACTAAGTCCACATACTGTTTCCGCATAGAAAGTCCTCCTTTCTTCTCATCTACGACTGTGTCTATTTTTAGGAGAGAAAACACCTAGTGGGTCAATTCGCAAATAGGGTGTCATTGAGAACGTTCTGCTTGAGCCGAACAATCCATGTCTTAATGACAAACTAATTGTAACTTGATCCACTAGTACTGAAACTTCTCCACACGATACAAAGCCTGATTTTTAATCTCGACTGAGCTTTATCCACCCTTCCCACAATGGTTTTCCAGCACCTCGTAGTTGACAAACATGGATACCATAACAACGCGGAGTATGAAAAAAACAGCAAGTTACCTATTGGGATACTGCTAGATGCCATAGCTAGCGCCGAGCATATCCGTTTAACTTGCTTAATAAGGGGATTTTGGCTACCCTCTTAACTGTTACTATATTAAGTATAGCATATATTTGCTTGCTCAACAAATCGAACTGTGTGTCTTTGTGTCTGGAAGACGAGGCTTCTGTTATCAAGTAGGGCTTGACCCTTTTTCTCAAGTCATCTATGTGCTTCAAGATCGATTGCATTGGGAGTGAATTTTCCGAAAAAGCTTGACAACAGTTAACTCTTGATGGTACAATACCTCTCAAAGAAAGGAGGTGGTGTGCAGATGGACGAATGTAGTCGCTGCTCAGGCAGCGCTGTATGCTCCCACACCTTCCAGAAGAGAGGGAGCGAAAATTAGTCGCTCGCCTAAACCCTGGCTTTGGTGACTAGTGGTGGATAAACAGAAACTCACTGGTAGATGGTAGAAGCAACCTGCCTGTGTAGCGTCCTCCAGAGCAAAGGCGAAACTCACTTTTTGCCCTTGCCCTGGTTTTTTTGTAAATAGACCTATCTTAATCGCAACTTCGCCACACGCTAGCAAGCGATGTCCTGGATATTTCTGCTCTCTCCTGCGAGATGTCTTATTGCAAAAATGCAAATAGCCCAGATGGGATTGAATTCAATGCCCGGGAAACTTGACATCGAAAAGTTGCAGCACATCCTGGACACGAATATATTCGGCATAGGAGATCGTTTACTCTATTTACCGATTGTAGATTCAACCAATACGTTGGCGATGAAGATGGCCCTTCAAGGGTCCCAGGAAGGACTGGTGCTACTTACCGATAGCCAAACGGCTGGGAAGGGGAGACAGGGACGACGATGGGTAGATATGGCAGGCTATAATGCCCTCTCATCCACAATACTCCGACCATTGTTTGCACCACATCTGCTAGTAATGATTGCTGCACTTGCCGTCGTTGCCGCAATAGCCGATACCTGTGGAGTTGTCGCAACGATTAAATGGCCCAATGATGTCCTCATTGGCGGTCGCAAAGTTGCAGGCATCCTGATTGAAACAAGTCACGATCGTTTGGGTCATCTTGTTGCTATTATGGGCATTGGAGTCAACGTCAATGGACGTATCTCCCAGTTCACGGAGGCAACGTCAGAGTCACAAGTCATGACCTCTAGTTTTGCCGCAATAGCCACGACGCTAGAGCAAGAGTGTGGTTATGAGGTAAGCCGTGAAGCATTCCTTGCCTGTCTGTTGCAACGCCTTGAGCCGCAGTATCTAGCTTTGCAACAGGAAGCACAAACCCTACCGATGACCTCCAGTTCCATCTCTCGGTTGATACGAGAGCAATGGCGCACTCAACTGTCTACTCTCGGTCGTACCATTCAGGTTCGACAAGGTAGTACGATCCTTAGCGGTGTCGCTGAGGATGTGAATGAAAACGGCGAGCTTCAGCTCCGCTGTCATTCTGGTGAACGTATCAGTATTAACTGGGGGGATGTTGAATAACGCTTCCATATTGGAGCGATGAACATAAGCGTGGGAGTTACACGACTCCCGCCAGACATAACGAGAGGAACAAAACATGGAGTCACAGGAAGTTTTCCTCACTACAGACGGTCTACAGCATGCAATGAGCCAACTTGAGTTTCTACGCACTACCAAGCGTGCCGAGGTGGCACAATATCTGCATGATGCCAAGGAATCGGGTGATGTGATCGACAATGCCGCCTATGAAGAGGCCAAGACTGAGCATGCACACCTGGAAGAGCGCATTTATGAATTAGAGCAGATGCTGGCAAGAGCGAAGGTGATACACTCCGGCCGCACTGATGTCGTCTCACTTGGCTCCAACGTCCATCTATCTACAGATGATGGCCGTGAGTACCATTACAAGCTGGTTGGTGCATTTGAAGCAAATCCAAGCGCAGGGCGCATTTCTAATGAGTCACCCGTAGGAAAGGCCCTTCTCAATCATCGGGTCGGCGACTTGGTCATCGTCTCAACACCAGGAGGCGTCAAAGAGTACACCATTCTTTTGATCCAATAAACAATCCTAAATTAGCAGTGCTAACAGCATAAGTTGCTTATGACCGGCCTGGGCGGTTTTTGTAAACTGCACGGGTCGGTTTGTTTTGCCCTACACGACAAAACAAACCTTTTCTTGCCTATTCCCCATCACCAAACCATGTTACAATGGAGAAGACTGGATGCTAGGTCAGGTTAGCTTAGCTTGCCAAGAACGTTGCATAGAGCTGTCAGGCTTCCTGGCACTACTTTTTGAAGGAATTAGAGACGTATGACGGATGAACGGGAAACACGTATACAACGCTTGCAAGCATTGCGCAACCAGGAGATCAACCCATATCCTAATACTGCAGAGCGCACACATACCATCGCGGAAATCTTGCAGAATTTCGATGCGCTTGTAGGACCTGAAGGCTCATATACTCTGGCGGGACGTATTCGCTTACTGCGAGAAATGGGCAAAGCTACCTTTGCTAAGATCGAGGATGGGACCGGAAGTATGCAGATTTATCTGCGTATCAACGACATTGGTGAAGAAAACTACCGTATCATCAAACTACTTGATCTAGGCGATTTCATCCAGGCCAGTGGTTTCTTATTCACTACACGCACAGGCGAACAAACTCTCCATGTCAAACAGTTCCACATTCTTGCTAAAGGATTGCGTCCTCTACCGGAGAAATATCATGGCTTGGAGGATAAGGATCTGCGCCAGCGGAAGCGCTACCTTGACTTGATTGCCAACGGTGATGAGGTCAAACAGGTCTTTCTTACACGCAGTCGTATGATCACCGCCATGCGCCATTTCTTGGACGAACGTGATTTTATCGAAGTTGACACACCAATCCTCCAACCGCTCTATGGTGGAGCTGCAGCTCGCCCCTTTATTACTCATCATAATGCGCTTGACCGTGATCTCTATCTGCGTATCGCAGTCGAGTTGTACCACAAGCGCCTCATTGTCGGTGGCTTTGAGCGCGTGTACGAGATTGGTCGCAACTTTCGCAATGAGGGCACCGACCGTAGCCATAATCCAGAATTTACTATGATGGAATTCTATATGGCCTATGCTGATTATAATGTTACTATGAAGCTAGTTGAGGAAATGATTGCGTCCATCGCACAGGCGGTAAAGAGGTCCACGCATATTTCTTACCAGGGGACAGAGATCGACCTGACCCCACCGTGGAAGCGCTATCCTCTGCTGGACGCCATTGCTCAATTCACAGGCATTGAAGTGAGAAACTATCCCAATCGAGAGGAACTGGCAGCAGTGATGCAGCGGCATAACTACGAGGTTGATCCCAAAGTTGGTTATGGTCGGTTAATTGATAATCTCAAGAGTGAAATGTTCCGTCGGAATATACCAGAGTTACGTCAGGCCATTTTCCTGGTCGACTATCCTCTTGACGTTTCGCCCCTGACCAAGCAGCACCGCAAGTTTCCCGATCTGGTCGAACGTTTCCAGCCATTCATCGGAGGCCTGGAGTGTGGCAATGCCTATACCGAGCTCAATGATCCTCTAGACCAGCGTGCACGGTTTGAAGATCAGGCACGTCAACGTTTGCAGGGGGATGATGAAGCGCAAGTACTCGATGAAGACTTCCTGGAAGCACTGGAAGTGGGAATGCCTCCCACCAGTGGGGTGGGTCTCGGTATCGATCGTCTCGCCATGCTCATGGCAGACCAGGAATCTATCCGTGATGTGATTCTCTTCCCGACGTTGCGCAAGGCAGCCGAAGAGCAGTAAGCTTCCATAGAGATTGGGTTGAGGTGGGATTGTGCGTGATTGGAAACATACAGTAGAACAGTTTCTGGATTTTCTCTTTCTTCCCTATTGTGCTGGATGCAAGAGAAGTGGCCAGATCCTTTGTCCTATCTGTTATGCAAGTATTCAGATATTGTCTCCACCTTTTTGCAAGCATTGCTATACGCCTCTTATATCAGACAATGTCTGCCAAAGGTGTGCCTATCACCCACTACAGTTCAATGGCCTGCGGATTGTCGGTCTATATCAAGAGCCCCTACGTTCATACATACACGCACTCAAGTATGGCGGCAATAAGCGCATAGCTCAGCCGCTAGGTAGCTTGTTAGCACAGGCCTATAAGCGCACAGGGCTAGTTGCAGACGTGATTGTCCCAGTGCCGCTCCACACAGAGCGCCAGCAACAACGTGGCTATAATCAGGCGCAACTCCTGGCAGAGGTATGCTCTGCTGAATTAGGTCTCCCACTACACACCTCACTGCTGACTCGCGTCCGTGCTACAGCATCACAGACAGGCCTGCCTATGAGCGAACGGCTACAGAATGTCGCAGGAGCATTTTTTTTGAATCAGAAATCTAACGTCAGAGCACTTTCTAAGTGTAATGTTCTACTCATAGACGACGTTTGCACCACCGGAGCAACTTTAGAGGCATGTGCCACACCTTTATTTGGCGCAGGAGCAAATGCTGTGTGGGGATTAGTACTTGCACGTCCTCCTTTTTCCTAATTTGGCTATCACCAAAGGTGACATGAGTCAGATACCTGAGCAGTCACGTTCTAATAGAAGAGATAGATAGTAGCTGGAAGGAATAACTCGCCTAAAAAAAATTCTCCAAGAGCTTCATGGACATGTGTGCTATAATATAAGCTAGTACCAATCGTTTGAGGTGCACTCTTATTTAGGAACGAGTATAATCAATTCTCATTGGAGGATACCAGAAAGTAGATACGGTATTCCTTCCACTGCATTACCGTAGAGGTTTCCTGCCGCTATTTATATGATAGACTTACTTAAGATACCACTCTCACTTGTTAGAGTCTATAGAGAGGAGCCAGATGTCAATCAATAGAAAATGGCTCAGAACGGGTATTTTCTGGCTCCTGACCGTGTTGGTTTTCTTTCTGATTGTACTGTTTGTATTTCGGCCACAGTCACACATCAAAACAGTTGATGTCTCAACCATCTTTAATCACATCAAAGCTGATATAAAGGAAGGTCAACAAGACATCTTGACGGTTGGGAACGGAACTCTCACACTCACTAGGGGAAAGATAGCCAATGCCCCTCAGGAAGCTGCCACGATTAATGATACTTTTGATGTAACAAGTGTACTCCAAGATAATAAGGTTGACTATACCAATACTGGCTATCTGACACTTGAGTATGATGCTCCCAGTCCTATCTGGGGCTGGCTGAGTGCTATTGGCAGTTTCATCCCATTTCTCTTCTTCGGTCTATTGATCATCTTCATACTGCGCCAGACCCAAGGAAACAACAATCAAGCGATATCATTTGGCAAGAGCCGTGCTCGTATGTTCATGGGCAGTAAGCAAATGCTAACATTTGCTGATATTGCAGGAGTTGATGAAGCCAAGCAAGAGTTACAGGAAATCGTCGAGTTCCTGAAATATCCAGAAAAGTTTGTTGCACTTGGCGCACGCATTCCCAAAGGATTGCTGCTTGTTGGCCCGCCAGGCACAGGTAAAACGCTCGTATCACGTGCTGTAGCTGGTGAAGCTGGCGTGCCATTTTTCAGCATCAGCGGTTCCGAGTTTGTGGAGATGTTCGTTGGTGTCGGAGCAAGTCGTGTGCGAGACCTCTTTGAACAGGCCAAGCGCAACAGTCCATGCATCGTTTTCGTGGATGAAATCGACGCAGTTGGTCGCCAACGTGGGGCTGGTCTAGGTGGTTCACATGACGAACGTGAACAAACCTTGAACCAGATCCTGGTCGAGATGGATGGCTTTGATACGAATACGAATGTGATCGTCATTGCTGCAACCAATCGCCCAGATGTCCTTGATCCTGCTCTTTTACGTCCTGGACGCTTTGATCGGCAGGTAGTGTTGGATCGTCCCGATATTCGAGGGCGTACATCTATCCTTCAGGTTCATGCCAGAGGCAAGCCGCTAGAGCAAAGTGTCTCGTTAGAAGTACTTGCCAAGCAAACGCCCGGCTTTTCAGGAGCCGATCTTGCCAACTTGCTCAACGAGGCCGCTATTCTAGCTGCGCGACGCAATAAGCGCATGATCGGTATGAGTGAACTGGAAGAAGCCATTGATCGTGTGGTTGCGGGTCCTGCCCGTAAAAGTCGCATCATTAGTGAACGCGAGAAAGCGATTACAGCATACCATGAAGTAGGACATGCGCTAGTAGCACGTATGCTGCCGAATACTGATCCAGTACACAAAGTATCGATTCTCGCCCGAGGCCAAGCAGGTGGTTTCACTATGCTCTTACCGACGGAAGATCGTTACCTGTGGAGCAAGGCACAATTTGAAGATATACTAGCTTACGCATTAGGTGGTCATGTAGCCGAATCTCTCATTTTCGGGGAGGTCACGACCGGTGCCTCTAACGATATAGAGCGTATCACCAAGATTGCTCGCTCAATGGTTACCGAATATGGGATGAGTAGCCGTATCGGCCCATTAGCGCTGGGTCATAAAGATGAACTAGTCTTTCTGGGTCGCGACTTTGGCGAACAGCGCAACTACAGCGAACAAACGGCCCGCGAGATCGATGAAGAAATACGCAGCATTATTCAGACGGCCTTTGATAAAGCCTATCATATTCTCCAACAAAATAAGACTCGCCTGATCATGATTAGCGAACGCTTGATTAAAGAGGAAACTCTGGAAGGTCCTCTCTTCGAATCTCTCTTCAACACACCTGACGAGCAGTACAATAGCCCTTCAATTGTCGTAGGTATGTCCGACGGTGAGATATTATTTAACGGAGATATGTCTGAGGATGAGATGTCATTTAATAGTGAGAAGAAAGTACTTCAGCTCTCTGATGCTAACTATCCGCTACCACCGCAATTGTAATCTCCATAGATAAAAGAGTCAAAAAAGCACTGAAGTTGGTTTTTCTCTTCCATTTGTTGAAGGGCTTCAATACCATCGTGGGCTAAAAGGATCGGCGAGGCGAGTATGGCCTCCCAAATCATCACTTGCAGAAATGGAATATCTTCAGTTCTCGCTTCCCTGATAATAATTGGCTTGCTTGTCATTGGTTTAACCTCCACCCTCTCTCAAAAATACTTGTATGCATAGGCCCCACATAGTACAATGAGATTAGCGAGGAGTTCCTGATGCTATCTTTCCCCAGTCAGGAGACGGATTTGGGGAGTTACCACACCACCTGGAACGTTCCTTCAATTTCAAAGAAAGGCATATCTCCATGTCAGATGTATTTTACGAGATCGACACTTGCATTACTGCTCCCCAAGGATTTCTGGCTGGTACGACTGCCTGCGGCATTAAAGCAGACCACACTATCCAAGATCTTGCTATCCTAGCTTCAGATGTCCCGTGTGTGGCCGCAGGCACATTTACCACCAGTAGCACACGAGCAGCCCCTGTTCTCCTCTGCCAGGAGCGATTGAAAAGCGGCAAAGCTCAAGCACTGATAGTCAATAGTGGCAACGCTAATTGTGCTACGGGCCAGCAAGGCATGCAGAATGCATATCGCATGACCAATTTCGCAGCGGGACACTTAGGCATAGAGGATACATTGGTCCTCTGCTCCTCCACAGGCATCATCGGTCATCAGTTGCCAATTGAGAAGATAGAGGCAGGTATCAAACAGATCGCTCTAAGCAAGGAAGGGGGAAAAGCCTTCTCTGAGGCCATTATGACTACCGATACCTATCCTAAACGTATGGGGCTGGAATTCAATGTGGATGGTTGTGCTATCCGCTTGGGAGCAGTCTCCAAGGGCTCGGGAATGATTTATCCGAATATGGCAACCATGCTCTGTTACCTCACGACGGATGCCGCCATCGAATGCGATTGGCTACAAAGTGAGCTACGAGCCGCCGTTGCAGATTCGTTTAATATGATTTCTGTCGATGGCGACATGTCCACGAACGACACATGCATTCTCTTGGCCAATGGTCTGGCTGGCAATGTTCCGTTGAACGCCTCACATCCAGAAGTTGGGCGTTTCCAGGCGGCACTGCGCTACATCACAAAATATCTTGCACGTGAGATGGTACGCGATGGTGAGGGCGCGACAAAGCTCATGACTGTTCACGTGAATAGCGCACGCAACAAGGACGATGCGGTTAAAGCTGCACGCGCAATCACACGTTCTTCTATTTGGCAATGTGCATTGGCTGGCGGTGATCCCAATTGGGGACGCATTGTCGCGGCACTAGGAGCCAGTGGTTGCACACTCCAACAGGATCTATGCGATATTTTCCTTGGAGATGTGCAGGTAGTCAAACAGGGAACGGCAGCATCCTATAACCAGCAACAGGCTCAGTCCGCTATGGCGGGACATGAAGTTATCATCACAGTTGATCTTCACCTGGGGAATGGTGAAGCAACGGCCTGGGGCTGTGATCTGACTCATGGGTATATCGACGAGAATACGTTGTACATGCGGTGATTAGCGCATCTTCTCGCAGATCATACACATCACGCTCACAGGCTATTGAACCAAACCGCGCAAAACCTATCAGGTGAATGTTCATTTACTATACAAGACTATACAAGGAGGCAATAATGGCAACAGCAGAGGTCAACAAACGTGACTGGATGGCACTTGAGCAGCAGTATTATCAGGGAACATTCAAGCGATTTCCGATCACGCTTGTACGCGGAGAAGGTGCTCGGGTATGGGATAACGATGGTAAAGTCTATCTGGACTTTGTTGCCGGTATTGCCGTCAATGTCCTGGGCCACTGCCATCCCGCCGTCATTCAAGCAGTACAGCAGCAAGTGACACAACTGGTTCATATTTCTAATCTCTATTACAATGTCCGTCAGATAGAGCTAGCAGAGCTGCTCGGCATCCAAAGTAACGGTATGCGCTCATTCTTCTCCAACAGTGGGGCAGAAGCCAATGAAGGTGCTATTAAGCTGGCACGCAAATATGGGCGTGTCCATCGCAACGGTGCCTACGAAATTATCAGTATGCAAAATAGCTTCCATGGGCGCACATTAGCAACCACAGCTGCGACAGGACAGCCATCCTATCAGGCTA
>DASYAN010000465.1:0-11815 GCA_036501345.1 Ktedonobacteraceae bacterium | reverse complement strand
GGTTGCACGTTCAGGCGGCAAACCCGCAAACTTCCTGGATATCGGTGGAGGAGCCAAAGCAGAGGTCATGCACAAGTCACTCACATTTGTAGCACACGATCCCCAGGTCAAAGGAATCCTGGTCAACATCTTTGGCGGTATTACTCGCGGTGAAGAAGTTGCAAAGGGTGTCATCTTGGCCCAGCAGGAACTACCCAAAGGCATGCCTATCATCGTTCGCCTCTCTGGTACTGGTGCAGAAGAGGGAAGAGCTCTCCTCAAAGATGCCGGGCTCGCATGGGCCACAGATATGCGCGATGGTGCCGAAAAGGTCGTTGCCGCCATAACTCAAAGGGAAAAAGGACAATAAGAAGCGATGAGTATTTTACTAGATAAGACAACGCGGGTAATCGTGCAAGGCATTACAGGACGTGAGGGCCAATACCATACCCATAATATGCAGGCCGCTGGCACAAATATCGTTGGCGGCGTCACTCCGGGCAAAGGTGGACAAATGGTAGAGGGCGTTCCTGTCTTTGATACCGTCTTCCAAGCCAAAGCAGCCACGGATGCCAACGCAACCTGTATCTTTGTACCAGCTCCTGGCGCAGCTGATGCTATTATAGAAGCAGCCAGTGCTGGTATTGAGTTGATCATTTGCATCACCGAAAACATTCCTGTCATCGAGATGACACGTGCCATACTGGTTGTACACGAAAAAGGAGCACGTCTGATTGGTCCAAACTGCCCAGGACTATGCACACCAGGACAGGGTAAGATCGGTATTATCCCTTATCAGATCTTTACTCCCGGCCCCGTTGGCTTTATCTCGCGCTCCGGCACGCTTACATACGAAGTCATCGCTTTGCTCACACAGGCAGGCATTGGACAATCCACATGCATTGGCATAGGTGGCGATCCCATTATTGGTTCGACCTTTACTGATCATCTGAAACTCTTCGAAAACGATCCACAAACCAAAGCCGTCGTGATGTGTGGTGAAATTGGTGGCAGCGATGAAGAAGAAGCGGCAGAGTATATCAAAACCACCATGAAAAAGCCAGTTGTGGCCTTTATCTCAGGACGTACAGCTCCTCCCGGAAAGCGTATGGGACACGCAGGAGCAATCATCTCTGGTAACACAGGAACAGCACAGGGCAAGGTTGCAGCTTTGCAGGCTGCTGGCGTTCCTGTGGCAGATACCATTTTTGATATTCCCGACCTCGTCAAAAAAGTTGTATAATGCATGCGCAAGGTACCTCCTAGTTTGGAGGTACCTGACTTGGCACTAACAATAGGTATCTGCCAAGAGCGATACCTATTGTTTATCGATAAGAACAGCTCTTGGCTCCATGAGCTTCAAAGAGCACATCCAGACTATACCTATTATAAAACAGGGGATGAGCGATACCCTGATTATAAGGCAAGCGTCAAACCAACTTGACAGTTTTGTGCTTGTACAGGGTCAACACTGTCAGGCAGAATCGCCCCCTTTTGACGCTTGCCTAAGGTAACAATTTATGGGCATGTAAATGATGTCCCTGTTGTCTTTCCTGGCTAATATGCAAGTGGGAGGGCCACAGAGAAAGGTCTTCCCACGTCTTTCAAACTGTCCTATAATTGGACAAAACACGAAAGCG
Source organism: Ktedonobacteraceae bacterium (assembly GCA_036501345.1). Classification (GTDB taxonomy): domain Bacteria; phylum Chloroflexota; class Ktedonobacteria; order Ktedonobacterales; family Ktedonobacteraceae; genus DASYAN01. The sequence continues at coordinate 10,196 of DASYAN010000465.1, read as the reverse complement.
AGGTTCACCCACAAGAGATTGGAAATTACTATTCGTTCGGGACATGGCCATGCCCCATATGATGAATGTACCCCTTTTACTATTGTCTCTCCTGTCTTTCTTACAGAAGATGCTATCGAGATTATGATAGGGGAGAAAGTCAAGACAGTGAGTGTTGATCAGAATGAAATCTGTATTGCACGAGCCTACAATGAGCTTGATGAGGAAGGTTACCTAATCTGGCCAAGGACATCCATCCTCGTAGATGAGGAGCACCAAGAGCACTTCTACCTCTGGTTTGAGGATATTGATAGTTTCCCAGAGGAGTTATGGGAGATACTCCAGAGTGAGGAAGACGCGGAGAGGGAAGAGAAGAGCGATTACAACGAGTATTAGGACCGCAAAAAAAGTGGTCCCCCAGTGACAGATTTTGTCCCTAGTGAGTGAGTATACTTGGGAGAGAAACACTTATCACCTCGGGCACGGGAAAACCCCTGGCTTTAGCTATGGGGATGAGAGTGCCGTTCCTTTTGTGGGGCTGGGGCACAGGGGCTAATCTCTTGCCGAGTAACCAGGCGCAAGGCAAGACGGATTGCAGCCACATCAGACGGACATCCGTAGAGTTCTTTGACCTGTTCTATCAGCTCTTTGTCTTGTGGGGTAAATCGTACCGTTGTAGGTTTGTTGGGTTGCTTTTCCATGCAGGAAGTATACCATATTGACATGCCAAAAGTATACCATATTGACATACGTATTGCAAAATGGTATACTATGAGTGTCGTAAAGCTGACAGGTACCAATGAGACGAAAACCAAGTCTTGCAGGGACCAATCAGCAGACTTGTACCCTGGGGCTCAGGGGAATTCAGGCCTGCGGAGGATGTATAAGACACCCAAGTCCATGACTTGTGCGCAACGTCCAGTGAAACAGGAAAGCTCGTTCGTGAGGATGAGAAGCCCCCGTCTTTAGACATGGGGAGATGTCACAAATAGATTTTAAGGAAGATGTATGGCTACGGCTCTCATCTATGATCCAATATTCTTAGAGCATCTCACACCGCCAGAGCACCCAGAAAGGCCACAGCGTGTCGAACTCGCCTTCAAATACCTAGAAGGTTTGCACTGGCTGAAACAACGAGATGGTCTGGTGCAATTATCACCACGTGCAGCGACGATAGACGAACTGGTAGCAGTTCACGAACATGAGTATATTCAGAAAGTTGAAGAACTCAGCCAAAGAGCTGCCGAACACGGTGGAATACTTGCTCTTGGTACCGATACATACGTTTCGGCCAAATCATATGAAGCTGCTCTGAAGGCCGCAGGAGCACCACTTACAGCCATCGAGGCGATCCTGAAAGGTGAAATACAGAACGCCTTTTGTCTGGTACGGCCCCCTGGGCATCACGCGGTTGCAGAGGCCTCAATGGGCTTCTGTATCTTCAACAATGTCGCAGTTGCCGCACGCTATGCCCTGGATCAGCATGGCCTTGAGCGTGTGATGATTATCGATTACGATGTGCATCACGGAAATGGCACGCAGGAAATGTTCTATGATGATCCACGCGTACTCTACTTTTCAGTCCACCAGGCACCATTCTATCCAGGTACAGGACAATGGGACGAGCATGGTGAGGGACCAGCATTAGGGACTACTATCAATATTCCCTTACCAGCAGGAGCAGGTTTTGATACCTACGAAGCGATCTTCCGCCAAGTAATGGTTCCAGCAGCCGATCGTTTCAAGCCACAATTGATACTGGTTTCAGCTGGTTTCGACGCGCATTGGAAAGAGACAGAAGCAAAGACTGGACTCTTACCTCCAGGTATGCTTATCTCAACGGCAGGTTTTGCCAAACTCAACCAAATCATCATCAATCTCGCCAACGCTCTCTGCGAGGGACGTCTGGTACTGGTGCTGGAGGGGGGATATGAACAGCAAGCCACGGCCTCTTGCGTCGCCACATGTATTAATCTACTACTGGGAGACGACGCTGCTGTCGATAGTTATGGTCCAGCACCACAATTGCCCTACAGAATCAACACCGATGCACTGATCTCCGAGTTGCGACGTATCCACCAACTGACAGGCTATCGAACGCGCCACACGCCCAAGCCAGATGTAGCCAAGCTACGGCAGGAGATCAAAGGACCCGCAGAGACACATACAAGTGATCAACAGTGTGGTTGTGAAAATTCCTGAGACACAGCCAGAAAGCAGAGGTTCGAGAGAATTTATGCCAGATAGCGATGAACAGCAGGTACGCTTACTAAACAGAAGTGACGTCCATGCGATTGAACGACTATTACGTACCTCTGAATACACTTATCAGCGGTTCACACTATCCGAGCTGCCATTGCTACTTCAACACTATCCTGCTGTGGGAATATTCCATGATACAACAATGTATGGCTTCCTGCTCTCCCAGAATACTCATGATGCCACAGCATGGATTGGAGGTTTTGGTGTCAGCTGGACAGAGAGCGACAACTATATCTCTATCCTCACTACACTCCTTGAACACCTAACCTTCCCTTTGATGATACGTGGTGTGCATTATCTACACTACTCTGGCAATGATATAGAAAATGACTGGTTACAGCCTATTCTGCTGAACTATGGATTTCTCCCCCACCGTCGCCTCTACGCCTATGACAAACTTGACTATTCTATTCCCTCGCTAGGCAACCAGCAGATGACGATTCGCCCCGTTCAGATTACAAATCAGCCAGATCAAGCAAGCGACATACCAGCGCTACTTGCTATCGAAAAGGTATGCTTCGAGGACCTCTGGCGCTATGATACTACCACCTTTAACGATATTGCTACTACCCACCCCTACTTTGTAGTAGCCGAACTGAATGGGCAGGTTGTCGGTTATCAGTTCAACACAGTGGATGAGGAATCTGGCTACCTTGTACGTATCGCGGTTCACCCATCAGTCAACCATCAGGGCATAGGGACTCGTTTAATGGCTGAAGCCATTCGCTTTTTTCAAGAGGTACAGGTTACACGCATCATGCTCAATACGCAGGAGGACAATAACCACGCCCATCGCTTGTACGAGTGGTTTGACTTTATCAGACTTGAGCAAATGGGCTTTGTACTGCGCAAAGCCCTCTAGACTCCTGGGTGTTAGAACAAACCCAGCATTTGACGAGCAGCAAGTGGAACACTTTTGTTTTTAACTGGTAGGGCAAAAGGCGGACCTACCTGTACATAGCGATAGACCTGTGCATATGTCGTATCGTTAAGCAAAATATTATTGTCTGTAGCATTGCTTTGCAAGCGTGATGCCACATTTACCACATCACCGATCGCTGTGTAATTTTGCAAACGCTGTGGAGCACCAACGTTACCGACCGTTGCCAGACCCGTATTTACCCCAATACCAAATGAAATATGAGCCTCCTGTGGTAGATACCGTTGATACTCCATCACAGCCATACGCATCTTCCAGGCTGCACGTACTGCATACAAAGCATGCCTTTTCTGTAGCAATGGTGCATTGAAAATTGCCATCAGTGCATCTCCCTGGAACGAGGTCAGCGTTCCTTCTTCCTCCCAGATGGCATCACACATAAATGAGTGATAGCGATTAATCAGATTCATTACCTCTTCAGGGGGCATCATCTCGCTCAAACGTGTATAGCCACGGATATCGGCAAAAACCACCGAAATCTCCTTCGTTTCACCACCTAGGTTCAGAGCTTGAGGATTTTCGATCAATTCTTCTACTACTTTTGGATGAACGTACTTCTCGAAGATCTCACGAATCTCCTTTGTCTTTGCCATCGAACGCTTCAGGTCAGTTTGATCAGCGATCACAAGAGCTATGCCAATATGCGTCCCATCCGTCTCCCGCAGTAATCTCACATAGCAATTCAAGTAGACAACCCTATCGCTCTCACGTCCAGGGATAGGACATTCAATTGCACGATCAATGAGGGTACTATGCTCATGCTCAAGATAGGCATCGCTGAACATTTCAACTAATCCGACCTGAGGCAATGTCTTGAACGCTTCCTGATAATGCTTGCCGATCACTTGGTCACTCGGCAAACGCAAGATAATACTTGCAGCATTATTAAAGGCAGTCACGATTCCCTCTGAATTAGTAGTAATTACGCCATTAGCAATAGATCCGAAGATATTGTCCATATATTGCTTGCCTTGTTTGACCTGTTGCATCGTTTTTTTCAGGTCGGCGAAGAGACGAGCATTATCAATAGCAATGGCTGCTTGATTACAGAAAGCCAGCAGTAGTTCACGATGCCTGGGCTCAAAGACTTTGGCCGAGAGACGGCTATCGACATAGACAGCCCCTATACAGTCGCCACGCACAACCAGGGGTGCACACATAATCGAACGTATACCATATGTCAGAATGCTTTCCTGGGCTTTCAGTATATCATCACCCTGTACATCATTGGTCAATACTGGCTCACGCGTACGAATAACGCGTTTTACAGTATTTCTACTGATAGGAGCGGTGGCAAAAACGCTTTCAGCTATGGGTTGAGCATTCTCATCACATGCAATCGCAAATTCAAGCTCGCTAGTATTCGGACTTACTAGCGTCAGAAAACCACGTTCAGCTCCAACAAATGTAATAACCCGATCCATTACCAAGCGTAAGACTTCATCAAATTCCAGCGTTGAGTTGAGAGTACGTGCAATATCATAAAGCGTCTCCCGTTCATTGCGCTTCTGTTTGAGATGCGAAATGCTGCTTGTAAGTGCTCCACGCTCAATTTCGCTTCCAAAAGCATCATTTGTTGGGTCGGAAAATAATCCAGAGGGAGGTTTATCTTGTGGCAACTGCTCCAAATTTTGGAGAACGCGCTGCATGTCCATATTGAGTTGGGCCAGTTGTTGATCAACCAAATGGCTGATGTATAGACAATCACCTAATAAACGGACTCGAGGATCACTCATCTGACTGGCATACTTTCCCTCAACGGCAATTTCTAGGTTACGGTTATGCTCATGGAGCAAGCGCGAAATATACTGCAGCCCTTTCTCCATCTTACGCAAATCGCTGCCAGTCTTCGTTACCCAATCATTTGGTAAAACCACGCAAGCTTCCTCCATCCACGCTAGGATAGTAGCGTCGAGCAACTTAGTATACAGGCTTCATTATAGCACAATAACCTAAGTCTCTCCGTCCTCCCCTGCGGCAAATAATGATAGAGCGAGAATTTTGAGCTTTTGATTGGGAAGAAATTTTAACCCAGTGTTAATGATGACTTAAAGTATTTGTATTTTAATACTAGTAGACTATCTGAGTATTCATAGCAAATAATAACCTTATCACCATTGGAGAATAGTATATGAAAGAATTGCATTGGATGGCTGTGGGTCATATTTCAAAAAGCGCAGTAGAAGAAATAAAACGTTCTGGTGGAAAAGTGATCCATGTACAAGCGACTGCAGATGTTCCAGCCATTTTTATGGTTGGCATACCTTGTGAGTTTTTTTCCCGTAATAGTAATGATGTGCAAATAAAAGGATGGAATGAGTTGTTCATCACAGTCCCATCCTATGGTCTGTCTTTCTCTTTATCCAGCCAATTGTATAAGCAAAGCCTGCATATCAGTCAGGTTTCTGTGCAGAAGACAGGGCTAGCACTCATTAACGAAAGAATGTTCAAGTAATCTTATTACCTTATTAACACTTTTTTGACATTTCATAGGCCTATTCATCCCCTGCTTAAAAAGCAGGGGATGAATAGGCCTAATGCTAGAATGGCAATTCCTCCTCACCATCAGTATTGAAATTTCTGCATTGCTTCCCTCTGATGTTACTTATATTTCATCAAAAATGTCTCAGTATCTCAGCAACATCAGGATGTGCACGGTTCAGATACAACTCTGGTATACCAGTTGCACCTGTATGCACGAGTAGAACCTTTTCGTGAATGCAGATATGCAATAACTCACGAGCCGTATCTCGGGTGAAACGTCCGCGGAAGCGATTTTTAGGATTGAAAGGATCACCAAGAAAATGGGCAATACTTGAGGTTGTACGCAAAGGCCAGTTACGATCAATGTAGTCAAGGAACTGCAGGAACAGAGGGTCCAGAGCATCTATGATAGGCATTGATGATGTATCTGATGATCCTTCGTATAGTTGATTAGCATCAGGATAACCAATAGCTGGCATTGCTCTTGTACTAATGTTTTCTATATCTCCAGTAGAGGACAAGTCAGCCGCCATCAATGGAGAGGTATCTGCAGTGTTAGAGGGAGGGACCAGAGGTACAAACTGACTGGCACTGCTTATTAAGTCTCGGCTAACAGTTCCTGGAACACCTACAATAATCACATTTTTGTTTAAACGTAACTTTAAACGTGCGCAGATGCGCGTAAAATCTTTATCGCCTGTCATTAAGACAAACGTGGAGATGCTGGGACGGTCAAAAACAGTTTCAATGATATCCATGACCATATTGAGGTCAACCGTGCTTTGCACTAGCGTACTCGTAGTTCCTGTATTAATGCCTGGAAGATGCGATGTGGTATGCCTGCCAAAAGAGGGCAGATCAGCGGTGCTATGGCTACCAGTATTGCCACTTTCAGCAGGAATTGCGGATAGGTGCTCAGTATTTCTTCGCGCTATGAAGGGATCTTCGAGAGAATCTATCTCGCTCTCTTGTACCGCAGTAGTGGCCATCGGTAAAGACTGGCTATGAGAACTTTGAGTGTGCGTTTGATCCAACGGATACGGCAGGTCTTCCGCTAATGTGTCTCTCTTTTCAGGTAGGTGCTCATCTTGTTGGGAGTCCTCTTGGAGAGAATTGTTAGAAAGCGGTCCAGTACCTACTGTTGTAGCGCTATACTTATTTAGTGAACTCTCAGTGGAAGGATTGCTTGACCAGTTCTGTCCACTTGTAAACGGATTGCTCTCATAAGCAGGGCCGATGCGGATACGCTGGCGGAGTTTCACTGGACAATCAACACGATCAATCATTGCCGCGGTTAAACTCCCTTTGAAGGTTTCTGGTTGCCGCGACCAATCTGCATAAGCACGAGCGACCATGATCGTGCCATAACGCCGAGCTGCCGCAATAAGTTCCTGGGGATCCGGCTCGTGCCGTTGAATATTCAGCATGCTGAAACGTATATTATCGAAATCAATAAATAGAGCGATTTCTTCTGACATAGATTTTTCCTCCAAACTATTTTTTCTCTATTGGCGAGAGGGCATCGATGATAGATGCGATTGTTCAAGTTCCAAGTTTCAAGGTGCTTCCTACCCTATGGTTAGATAGTATAACATATATTGTTATAATGTGATATGATCTTATGGTCAATTTGCTGAGTCTTTTTAGAGTTATATTAGAGATGCCTTTCCTTAATAGGCTCTCGGTTCCAGTCCAAGCGGTCTTAGTGCTTCCCAGTTGACCTCCTCTCCTAATACATAAATGTAAGGAATTCCCAATTCACTAGAACGTGGTGTGCCATCACAAGCCAGCCTTCCCGCTTCGCCGAGGCTTCTCTAATAGTTCTGCTTGCAAATGGGTGCATCTTGTTTTACTATCTTGTTTAGTGTCCTTTCTCAGCATCGTAAGTAAAGGGGCAAAGTGATGGGCCATTCATTCCGTATTGGCAAAATAGCTGGCATTGACATCTACGTCCATTTCAGTTGGATTATTGCTCTTATCCTGTTTACGATCTCGCTTGCCTCTAGCTGGTTTCCGCACATCTATCCGCATGCTTCCGTGCTCAATTATTTGATGGCAGGGCTGATTGCTTCTCTGCTTCTGTTTCTTTCAGTGCTCTTGCACGAATTAGGACACTCGCTTGTCGCTCGTGCACACGGCTTGCCAGTGAAAAATATTATACTGTTCATCTTTGGTGGTGTGGCAAATATCGAGGAAGAAGCACAAAGTGCTGGTGTTGAGTTCAAAGTTGCAGCCGTAGGTCCCTTGGTAAGTCTGCTCATCGCCGGGGTATGTTTCCTCCTGTGGCTCCCGCTGCGTTTTTCACCGTCGCCAGTTGAAGGTATCCTGCAAGTGCTATGGCTCTCAAATTTGCTGATTGGTATCTTTAACCTGTTACCAGGATTTCCACTTGACGGAGGGCGCATTCTCAAGGCAATTGCTTGGAAGCTTAGTGGTAACCCGGTAAAAGCAACCCGTACGGCGGCCAATGTGGGTATGCTGATTGCTTATCTCTTAATTATCTGGGGGATCTTTCAGTTTTTCTCTGGCGATACATTGGATGGTATCTGGATCGGTTTTATTGGCTGGTTCCTTCTGAGTGCCTCACTAGCTGAGCGTACCCAATCGACTTTCGAGTCTGTCTTTAGTGGTGTTAATGTTGGACAGGTGATGAGTAGAGATCCGCTAACGGTACCAGCTAATATTTCGCTACAAAAGCTCGTCGATGAATATCTCTTGCCTCAGGGTTTGCCTTCCGCTCTGGTAATGCAAGGTGATAATCTGGCAGGACTGATAACACTCACAAATATACGCCAGATTCCGCGCGAGAACTGGTCTCAGACTCCCATCGGACTAGTGATGACCCTTGCTGATCGTTTGCCAGTGCTCTCTCCCGAACAGAGCTTAAAAGATGCGCTTCGACTGCTTGCTGACGCGAATACAGATCAGTTACCAGTACTACAAAATGGGCACCTCGTGGGAGTATTGAGTCGTGAAGAGCTCATGCGTTCGCTCCAAGTGCGACAGAATCTTGGACTGAACCGCGCAGCCTAATTTCGGCAATTGTACTACTAAATTTTGAGTGTGGCTCTTTTTTTGCATACTATGAGTATAGATGTTTAGCAAAGCCAAACATGCAATAATCCTGACGAAATTTCGTGCTCATTTCTGCTAAGTAGTGCAAAACTTTGGGTCACACTCCTAAATTTTATCAATCTTTACTGCTTTGATAAACTCTGTTAAGATACGGAGTAGGCTTTTTTATATTATGATAAATAGGAAAATTCTTTTTTTCTACCTTTTTCATAATAATCCAAATATACCGCTAAAAATTTATATTGAAGAAACATTATGATATATAATCATATTTTTCCAGTGATAGTGGCATTAGGAAATGCCCAAAAATCGTTCTGAACAGTTCGTTTATTCCTTCAGAATGCATGGAGGTGGTGTTGGAATACGTAGTGTTGCTTAAGGAGTATGGGTGTGGAGGAACGTATTGGACAACAGTTGGGAAGCTACCGTCTGGTCCATTTATTGGGACAAGGGGGCTTTGCTGATGTTTATCTTGGTGAGCATATTCACTTACAGACTCTGGCAGCTGTTAAAGTGCTGCAAATGCGTCTGGTTGGCTCAAATCTAGAACAATTTCGCAATGAAGCAAGAACGATTGCCAGTTTAATTCATCCGCATATCGTGCGTGTCCTGGACTTTGGCGTAGAGAATGGTGTCCCTTTTCTAGTGATGGAATATGCACCTCATGGGGCTCTACGGCAGGCCTATCCTGCGGGCACGCGCTTGTCGCCAGTACATGTGGTACCTTACGTAAACCAGATTGCTGATGCTTTATACTACGCACATAGTAGAAAGTTGATACATCGGGACATCAAGCCCGAAAATTTTTTGCTGCGAGCGGATAGAAAGGTATTACTCAGCGATTTTGGTCTAGTCCAAGCTGTTCAGAATACAACTTCTCAAACGGCTAAAGAGATGGCTGGTACCATTGCATACATGGCTCCTGAGCAGATGAACGGCAAGCCACGCCCTGCCAGCGACCAGTATGCTCTCGGGGTTGTTGTCTATGAATGGTTAAGTGGCCATCGCCCTTTTCAAGGTTCCCTATTTGAGATTGCAACCCAGCATATGATGTCTAAGCCTCCCTCGTTGTATGGGAATATTCCCGGCATTTCGCGCGAAGTCGAAGCGGTTGTCTTCTCTGCTCTGGCAAAAGATCCGCAGCAACGTTTTACCAATGTAAAGGCCTTTGCCAAAGCGTTTGAGCAAGCCTCTTGTTTGGTGCAAGGATCAGCTTCTTCTCTGCCTACAGCTATTCTACTACCGAGCTCTTTCTCATCTCCTTTCAGTACAGCCCTGATATCTACAGTGTCGCAACCTGGAGCAACACATGATACTCCCGATCAGGGGCAGCAAACCGCTCCATTAAATAATACTATTCCTATAATATCACCTCTACAGACCAATTTTCCTGCAAATCCAACCCAACAGGCATTACAAGTAAATACACCACCTCAACAAGGAGGACCGCTTCCTT
>DASYAN010000464.1:0-20436 GCA_036501345.1 Ktedonobacteraceae bacterium | reverse complement strand
CGTCTTTTCCACAGCTGTTGTCGAATCCAATAACTTTTCATCAAAGATATCAGAGGAACCAGCCGCCATTAAATTGACCTGGGACAACTCCTTGGGTCCCTTGTATTGGAGCGTGAGGCCATTCTCTTCATCAAATTTAGTCTCTGTCCAGTCAAACTTATTCATTGGGTACTCCTGACCATTAGGAAGAATGAGCATGCCTCTGTCCAGATCGAGCTTACACATACGCCGCTTTTCCTCATCACTCCAGCCTGCTACACCCTGTTTCTGTTTCACTGCATCTTCGTGGTCGATAACCGGCTCGGGCATCGTCTCGATGGTATAATCAAACCCGAGAGCCGGCGCATTGTTTTTTTCATTGACCAGATCGATCATCAGATGAATTGTGTTAGCTCTTTCCATATCAAACTCTACTGTTTTCTTATAGTCTTCCTCTCTTACTGCTCTGCCCTCATCCTCAGCATTTTTTATTTCATCCCTTTCAGCCTCTTTATCAATATATGTTAGTATACCAATCCTTCTCTTATTGCCCTCACTAAAGGTATCGCCATCGATCTTGAGTGTGAGGCTATACTCTGAGTTCTCAATCCCCTTCTCCAAGAGTCTTTTTGGGTAGATTGGTTCCAACTCAATCTTACTTCCATCACGACTCTGGCGGGATAGCTTGATCTGTGTGATATCTGGCCTGAATTCGACGGTGGTTTGACCTGACTTAGAAAAGTCCCAACTATTAATTTCCCTGACACTCATCCAGACCTTATTGAGGGTGAACTTTCCAACCTTTGGATCGATGAAGAGGTGCCCTTTCGAACGATTTTTCAGTCCTTCTTCATCTTGATCAGCGAGGTTATCTTTGATCTTTTGAAGCCGCTCTATTGCCTGCTCAGCATCGTCTGTGACATTTCCTTCCATGTGGATGGCATTGTGCTTGAGGGCTTCTGCAGCTGCCCTTTCAGTGACCTCGACTTGTTGCAAAGCTGCCTGAAAACTAGTCCGCTGGTTTTCTACTGCCCGTCTACATGTTGCTTCTGTACGTTTAATTGGACCTATTGGCTCTCTTGGCCCTATATTGGCTACTCCCTCAAGAATAGCTCGTTCAATTGCTTGCGTAGCTTCAGACTCATTTCTTTCTCTCTCAATTAGGCCTAGTACAGCTGCCCCTGCCCCTACAGCAGGTCTACCTCTTAGAGTCACCTCAAGTGCTCTTTGTTGATCTACAAGGTTTTGTAGATGGCCTAGATCTTGAGTAGCGAGATTCGTAATTGCTGTTTCAGTGGGTTGCTCTCTTCTTAAAGCTGCTAACTCGTTTGGCAATTCATTATTTATATTTTGTAGTATTTCATGCTCTTTTTGCGTGTTTTGTACTTCAAAAGCTATAGCACTATTTTTAGCTGTTTCAGATTTTTCTATATTGATTGCAAATTTCGTAAGCTCACTTCTATCTGCATCAGTAAGCACAGCTTGAACTCTAAGACCTCGCATTTGTCGAAGATAACCAATTATGGACTTAGATTCACTTTCTATACTTATATTATGTGATTCTATTGAACAAGCATTTTTAATTACTTCTTTTTCCCATTCTTCAATCTTCTTAGCATGATTTTCTACATCTCTAGCTGCTTGGTCACTTATACCATTTCTATTATACGCTTTTGCTATTCTGGACCGTGTCCCAGCTTCTTTAGCTCGAGTTTCAGCCTGCTTAGCCCGTGTTCTAGCTTCTTCAGCCCGTATTCTAGCTCTTCTAGTCAGTCTTCTGGATCTTCGAGCTTCTCCTTGTGCATTGGTAATGGCTTGTTGAATCTGGGTATCTATTGCGTCACCTAAAACACCTGCACCTCCCGCATTTATTGTATCTGCCAGTCCTTTATATGGGTTATGCCCAATTGGAATTGCTGCAGCTCTATCTCTAGCAAATGTCGTTCTGTCTTGGGCGTCAGTGGCTCTTGTTGTAGATGGTGCGAGCATTCCATTAACAGCATCATCTCGTATTCGAACGTCACCGGCTGCATTAGCTCTTTTTTGAGCCTGACTAATATCTGCATCGATTTTTGCTTCAGTCTCTCGTCTATGTTTTTCAACATGCTCGAGTATCTTCTCAAGTTCTTTAGCTCGTTCTTCGGCTTGCTGACTGTAGTCATTCACATAGCCTGCTTTCAATTGACGCAGTAGGCGTGATTCGCGTCCTATCCCGTCGGACAAGCCTTGTATATATATAGAATGATCACTGCCTTCACTATTTTGTTTTTGAGAGTGGGCAATTTGTGCTTTAGCCAGTTCGGCTTGTTTTTCAAATTCCCTTGCCACTTTGCCCAGATCTGCTCTATCAATCCGTTTCGCTTGTAACATATGCAAGAAATACAGCATTTCTTTAAACTCTGGTGTATCAGTTATTTTTAGTTTTTCAAGATTTTCGAGTGAATTCAGAAGATATAACGCTATCGATTGATTTATAAGACTTATACGATTATTGCGATTTCCTGATGCTTTTGCTTTATCTTCTCCATAGTCTTTAAAATTGTCGTTGAAAGGATACTCTATGTATGCTTGATACAATTCCACAGCTTTATCTGGAAGTTTGCGGATGGCATCACTAATTTTTCCATCTTGCTTTTGCAATGCGATTAGTCTTTGCTTGAGTGCTACAGCATATTTCGCCTTTTCACGTTCATATTGCTCAATAGACAACGCAAGCTCTCTCCTTTGGCCACCTGGGTCGTCGTGGGCGACATTAGCGATTTTTGTGCCAGTTTCACGAAGGGGTCGCTAGACCCCTTCGTGAAAAATTTCCTCAATATGCTGCGTTATTATTCCCGTCTTGTCAGGAAGCTTAAGACGACGACGGTTTTCTCTTTCTATGCTTAATTTTGCTAATTTTATATCGCCTTCAGATCTAATCCTGTTATAATCCATGATTTATTTCTCCTTATTTACTTATAGACTAGTACTTATCATCGATGGTGCTGTACTTCAGATCCAGAGTGGTCTTCTTTGCTTTGATGATTCCTCTCCAGCAAGAGTTGTTGCTTTGGTCCTTCAAGCTGCTTATTCATCTCCGCGAGATGCTGAAAATCCTGCTCAAGAAAGACTTTTTGCTGCTGAGCTTGGGCTTGAGTAATCAGAGTCGTGTTGGCCATCTTGGTCTCCATGGGTGAGGCGAGCACTTGCATCTGAGTCCAGGTTCTCGTCGCAAATAGCCCTTCACCTCGTCTGGCGCTCAGCAAAAAGCTCTTTTGCTTGGGACTCAGGTTGAAGGTGCTTATGACTGACTCAATCGTACTGGAGTCTTGCTTCATCAAAAATTTCATCGTCGACATGGCCAGGATAGTTTTGCCTTCATCCGAACCTAAGAAGTCGTCGGAATTCTGGGTCGTACACCAGAGTCCACCGCCATATTTACGAATACGCCTAGCAAACTCTTCCAGGAACTTGGCCCCCTGGTGGAACTTCATCAGCAACCAGGCTTCGTCAATCAGGATGATCGTATTAGACTTAATGATATTTGAGCGCCGTGCTTGCCGCATCTTGGTCCATAAGAATTCCGTGATGATAAAGAGTCCAATCGGTTTGAGTGCCTCATTGAGTTCGCGAATATTGAAATCGATATAGCGATTGGCCAGCGAAATGCGCGTTCTGGCCGGGAAGAGATGTAGATAGCGTTCCAAGCGTTCGCTCAATCCATAGGTATCCTTGCCCACCCCAAAGCGGTCATCCCCGCGCTTAGTACTGGAGAGGATCACAAAGAACTCTTGCATATTGGGGGGTTGGCGAGCGTGCGTAGCAGGATCCATCGTAATGCCCCGATTTTCATAGGTTTTGATCAAACACTGATACAGAAAGGCTTTCTCTATTTGCGGAAGTGTTCCCTGATCCGATAAGATCAATTCGAGTAACATAAGCAGGTTTAGGAGCTTTTCGCGAAAAAAATTGCCTTCCTCAGCTTGTAACTCTTCATCTTCATCCACTTCTATAGTTTTGGCTGTTGCATAGAGTTCAAAGGGATTGATCTGCAGGGAGTCAGTGGAAAGGCGCACATATTGGCCATGCACCTGCTCACATAAGTTCTGATATTCGGCCTCCGGATCGACCACGTAGACATTACAGGTGGAGAGTAAACGACAAGAGACGGTCTTGAGGAAGAAACTCTTGCCAGAGCCAGATTTGGCAAAGACCACCATATTGGCATTTTCCAATGCCTTGCTATTAAAGGGGTTGATGATCACCAGTCCCCCACTGGCTTGAACCCCAAACATCACTCCGTTGTCCATACTGATATCGCTACCCGTAAATGGGAAGAACGTTCCTGCTGATCCGGTTCCAAACAGGCGAGTATGTGGCAAGGCGTTCATGCCATCAGGCAGACAACTGAGCAAGCCCAGATGATGCTGCCAGTGAGTGGGTAATGCCCGGAAATCCAGGCTGCGGATCTTGGCGCTGAGCCGATTGCTATGTTTGACCAAAGTCCGGTGATTTTGCGCACGAATGCGCATAAACACATTGATACTAAAGACTCTTTCGTCTCCTCGAGCGAGATTATCTCGCAGTTGTTCTACATCTTCCAGAGCAATCTTGGTTACGGGATCAACTGATCTGCCCTCACGCTGAGAGATAATTACTGAGCCACGCAGTTGCGTTACTTTGCGGCCCAGTTGAGCACTGACCAGCTCTGGAGGATGGGGAGTAATATGAATGCTAAAATCAATATAGGGTTGGTCAATCTGAATAATCTGATCTAACCACCCCGGATAGGCACTGCGGGGATAACGGACCAGAGCCAAGGTCTTGCTGTACTCAGGCTTCAGTTCATTATCGATACGGATAAAAGAAGGAAAGACCTCTATAGAGCCGGGCGCCACCAGATCCGAGAGCCGTCCAAACTCAGGAAGAGCTGGTCTTGCTTGAGTGTTTTGTTGCCATTTTTTCGGCATAAAGGTTTTGAAGAGTAAGAAGGGATCCCATCGTTGTTGCTGATTTTCCTCTTGTCTCATTGGTAAAGATCGAGTGAGATCAAGGAGTTCTGCTTCTTGTTCAGCGATGCTCAACCCAGTAAGGGAGCGAGAGAGGCCATTAGAGACAGGAGCATGATCTACTGCTGAGAGGCTCGGTTTATTGATTCCTTCGAGCATGGTATTAGTGATGGGTGTGGGCTGTACATCCTGAAAGAGAAAGCAGCTCTGATACAGAGTAACAATCTCTATACGCGTTAAGAGCCTACCAGTGAGTCCCATGCGTTCAAGTTGCTGGAGAAGTTCCTCCATGCGCAGTTCGAGTTTGAGTTGAGCTGTGATTAAGGCTTCTGTGGGGTCGCTGGTTTTGTCATATTCTGCCGGGACAATAATATAATATTCCCGTTTGAGTAGCGCTCGACGCGAGGAGAGAGTACGCACAAACTGAGCATGATCGCGGGCCACCGCTGCCATATCTCCTTCAATCGACTCCATGGCATGCAGATAGCTCTCAATATCGTAAGGCAGATTGCGAATCAAAATCTGAATCGGAAAAGGCAGCCCATTGAGAAAGCCCTTAAACCCTTCAATAATACCATCTTGCTCTTTTTCTGACATTAGCGCAAAATTGACGCAACTCATTGCCAAGATGCCACGATACTCAATTTGCTTGCGCCCAAGGTCCAGACCAGCCATCCCATCATTGACTTCCCGTAGCCTGACAAAAGATTTGGTAATATTGAACGGACTGCTCATAATCAGACTAGGTATTCTCGGTGCTGTCTGCATAATCCTATTCCTCTATACTTCCTTTAATATCTCTACCGCCCCAATTAAAATTACCCTCGTTCCAGCAAAACTTATCATTAGACACCACCGAATTAAACTGTTCACATTTATCTCCATAGCCAAGCACCAAATTGCCCTGGTTTACTAGATCCGAAACACTTTGATCGACAGGGACATTTGATAGGTCTGGAGGAGCTGTTGGAGTGGCATCCAAGTGAGTTAGCTTGTCAGCTAAAGCCACTGGTCTTAGCCCAGCCATAGAAATGATACAGAGGCTCATAAAGAGCATCATTAAAGCCAGAGCAATAAAAGGGATTTGATGCTTTCTTCTCTTTTCCACTGTGTGGGAAGCATGATGATATGCTTTCTCCTGCTGTATCGCGAGTTTGTCCTGGAGAGAGCTGGTAGTAGTCTCTTTGTCTTGTGCCGTTTGCTCTGCCGATCGACAAGTCGAGTGGTCTTTCGTATTCTCTACGAGTTTATCCAGGGATCTGGTAAACGGCTTCATAGCTTTGTTCTCTCTCCTTCAAGGACTGATTTTATAAGGGGACGCTTTTTGACAGCCATTCCCTTATAGAGCAAGAGAAAGCAGAGCTTTATAATGTCATTGATCAACTACTCCGCTTCCTCTCGTCGTCAGTAATTATTGACATGCATTCATCCTTATCTATTTACATCCATATATCTAGCTGTGTAGATAAATAGATGAGCAATAGCCAGGAAGGTTGATGTCCTTTCCTAAGTACGCATGAGCAAAATTGTGATCTGTGTTTCCTGATAGAGAAGGTCCATCTCTGCCATATGGAAAAACCATCGAATTTGTCTCACCCACAGAAGAAGGCCTTCAATGACTAGGAACCAACTTTACAACTGCCACTAGCATTACCGAACCAAGTGGGAACCTGACCACCTAGTGTAACGCCAAGTAAAACAATGACCAATCCGATGATTGCACAGGTAATGGCCTTATTAGACATGGCAATCCTTTGCTCACTGCCCCAGGCCGTTGCACGCATCAGTCCGCCAACAATAATCCCGATCACCGCTATGGCAATTCCTAATCCCATCAGAATATTGATGATCATGCTAAGACCACCTGTAAGGGCTTCGACAAATGCATCAGAACAGTTAGCATTAGGGACAGCAGCAGCAATCACATATGTCCAATGGGACAACATTGGTAGCGCAAACATCTTTTTCCAGCCTTTCTGTACCAACGTACATGGAGTTATCACGAAACAATATCGTGGAAGCGAAGCTTATCCGGCCGCCTCACGCAAACCGTTCTCTTTCAGGAACACATGTTACCTTTGAGATAAATCCTCAGTATGATGTTAAAAAACCTTTCGGTTTGGTAGAGGAAAGGACCTCAGCACAGTAACGTATTTCTTAACAATTCCTAAAAAGGATAGCCGACCGCAAGTAGATTCCAAAGTAGGCTCCGATTTTTCCTTACCTCAGATGCTTTCACTACAAGAGAGTCTAATTGGAAACCACTTGCGACTGCTTGTACTAAGGATACCTAATGAAAGTGATTTTTTCTAGATTAGCAAACTGGGGTTGAGACAAGGTGAGAGGAAGAGATTATTCTCACTCTAACGAAGCATGCCTCACCCCAAGATTGCTTTTCTAGCTTTAAACAACCTAGAGAGCAAATTGGCAAACAAGGTCTCCTGTGATCTGGGCGCTATCAACAATTATATGGTACGTCGCATCCTACCGTCAGGATCGTACTGACAGGCCTTCAAGAAAAAGACTTATGAGCTTTATTCTAAAAGCTTTATAAGAAGGAGAAAATATCATGCCAGATAATACAAGAAAAGAAGGTACTTACCCTCAAAATGACGGCAGTCATAACAGAGAAACGAGATCGGGATCAGCTCGTGAAGAAGGCAACCGAATGGTAAGTGCAAGAATATATGAAGCACAAGCATTTAAAGAAAAACATGGAAAGTCACAATCAGAACAATATAAAGAGCTTCTTGCTCTGTTACAAGTGGGAGAACAACGAGACCCTTCTGGCTTCTCTCTCCAGGAACGAGTGAAAGCAAGCCAATATGGAGTAAACCTTGGAGAGTCTCAAAGAGCCAACCAAGAGGTTTCTGTTTACATGCAACAGAATTCTCCTGAAGGCAGCGCATCGAGCATGCTCGATGCAACTGCAGCAGATTTACAGCAACGAATTGAAGCAAAACAGTGGTTTGCAGATAATCTATCTTCAACTTTAGTTCTTGACATAAAAGAGGCTTTGCGAGCAAGCCACAAAGGTCTAGATAATAGTGCTAGGCAATACATAACTAGACTATGCAATGAAATACTAATAAAACGTGGTCACTATAGAGCAAGTACCACTGACGGAACAAGAATTATAAATAATCATATAGCAATACTAGGTGATAAAAGTATACCTGACCTTGCTATTGATCTACAGGAGAGTTTAGCATTCATAGAAAGTTTTAAACCTAGTTTACTCAAAGGGGTGCGTGATCAGGTCTCTGAGCTCTACGACAATGCAGGATTAAATTATGATGTAAGCTTTATGAACCAGTTTGTAAACTGGGAGGGTGACTCGTAACCGGCTGAATGTATAATGGACCCAAGAATTCGGTTCATGCACACTTTCGATGATGGAGAACGCGTAAGCGAAGGAGATCAAAATCAGCTCGACCATACATACTGCGTTTTAAAACCTTCAAACGATTGACATGTCCTTCAACTATCCCGTTGTTCCATTTGAGGATCAATCCAGCTTGTACAGCCTGTTAATCTTGACGCAATTTCTTGACAAAAGCCTGTAACTCAGGGATACCAGAATGAAAAGCCGCATGGAGCCACTGATCCAGTTCTTCACCTCGGCGATCTCGCAGCATCTGGGCAAATTGCTGGAACAAAGCATTGAGGCGCTTGACTTCTTGATGGATCTGGCAGACCTGTCCGAGGGCCACGCGTTCTTCTTCCGTGAGATCGGTGCTACGGCTCAGCATTAATCCAACAGCTCGCCGTGGTGTCAACTGAACCGACGTTGCCGTTTTCCTGACCTCGATTCCTTGTTGCTCCATGCGACGCAGTCCGAGCAGAAAGCGCTCAACGGTCATGCGTGATCCGGTATACCCACGAGCTCTCAGCTCGCCAAACAAGCCTACCGCATTGCGCTCGCCTTCTGCCCAACGGGTTCGCAAGTACGTTTCGTAGGGAGCCAGAATACCTGGACGGCTTGGTCGTTCTGCCCGTTCTGGAAAGGTCTCTGCTCTTGCATAACGAATGACCGAGTCACGATGCAGGTGCAGCCGCCGGGAAATTTCGCTATGAGAGATCCCCTCTTTGACGAGACGTTGGACGGTTTCATATCGCTCCAGAAACACCGTTCGTGCTTGTTGCTTGCGTCGCTCACGTTCTGGTCGCACGTGGCGTAATAAGGGCGAAGGAGAAGCTGTTGGAGCTGTGACCAGATGAACCTGTGAAAGGGCCTGTCGGTGTTTTGCAAGCACTTTTTCCACGACGTCTGCCAAATTGCGCAGAACATGAAAGCGGTCAGCTATCTGAATAGCCTCTGGTGCCCCTTTTCTGGCTCCCAGTGCAAACTCTCCTGCCCGGTCACGGCTGATCAGTTGAACTCCTGGATGCTTCTCTAGCCATGTCGCTAATGTGGCTGCTTGACGGTCTGGAAGCAGATCCACAGGCGTTGCACTCTCCAAGTCAATGAGGATCGTGCCATATTTCTTCCCACGACGATACGCCCACTCATCCACCCCAAGCATCTTGGGTGTTGGGATAGCAGCAGGAGGGAGTTGTCGTAGCATTCTCAAAAGAGTCATACGATTGCTAGGTAGACCGAGGTGGACACTCAGAGAAGCAGCAGCTGTCCCTCCCAGTGCAAAGCCAAGTTCGATCAGTGCTTCTTTGCAGCGGGTCGTTCGACGTGCATACACACTGGTCAGCTCCGGCAATCGCTCGGCGAAAATCTTGCGAACACACGCTTGATTCCCACAAAAGAAGCGGCGAACCACGACCTGCAGTCGCAGCGTTTTTCCTGCACAGGGCAGGTCGGCAAGCGCGCGAGTGTAGTGACTGTGGACACGATGGGAAATCTGCTGGCAGAGCGGACAAGCCGCTTCCGGTGTTTCTACCGCGAGAGACAATGTAAGTGTTTGGAGGGTCATTTCGATCTGTTCCAACCTGAAATGAGCAGGCAGACCGAGTAAAAGGGTTGGTTGGATCATAGGTCAAGCTCTAACAAGAAGAAGTGGGGAAAACAATAGGTCCTCCTTAGTATACCACATAGCCATCATCGAAAGTGTGCATGAACCTGACAAATGGGTCCAGTTTACAAGCCGTCCGAAGCTGGAGATGCCATTCAAAGCTTGCAGACGGCACGAGTATTGGAGTTGCGACGTCAGGTATATTGAAGAGCAGAGGGCGTTTCAGAACGGCGAATCTCCTTCCCACAGATGAGCGAGCACCCTTTTAGGTGAACGAATCAGGTCAGGACGACCTTCTTGTTGAGCAGCAAGGCCAACAATGACGGAAGCGGCATAGGTCAAAGCCACCTGTGAAGCAACCTCAGACCAGCCTGTCAGGGGAGGACGTTGCAGATGGAAAAAGAGAAACACACGCCCAAAGAAGCGTTCGATGGCGCTGCGCTTGCCCAGTTCTTCTCTGGTCCAGGTGGGAGGCAAGCAGGAGCGGTCCTTCAGGTTCTTGGGATTGAACGCCACGACGGCGACCGCCCCAAGCACCGTATGAATCCAAGCAATGAGGCGTAAGCCCCAATAGGCTGCGTCCAGACGAATGACCCGAGGACGGATCTGATACAGGCGCATCGCCCATGCCAACAAGCGTTGTGCAAAAGGAGCATCGTGTGGGTTGGCAGGAGAGAGCAAAAACAAGAGAGGTAAGCCAGAGCCACGACAGATGAGGGTGTGCACGCGAAAGCCTCGCAGAAGGGGAAGAGGATGGTGAGCAGGAGCGTGTCCATAGGCGGCATCTGGGTCACGCCGTCTCCAAGCCAGGATGGGAGCACTGTCAATGATGAGATCACGGGCTCCGATAAGCCGTCTGCGCAGAGCTTGCACAACGACCAGCACAAACAGAGACTCATGCACAGGGGCACCAGCAGCATGGCGACGTTTACAATGCTGGGATGGACTCACAATGAGAGGCTTGCCCTCTTTATCCAAAGGCAAGCCACAAGCCAGGGCTAAAGCAGGCCAACTCTTGAGCCAGTCATGCATGTCCTGGTAGGATAAGCGCCACAAGGTTCGCAACAGACTGATAAGCAGGAGACTCTCTTCACTATAACTGCGTGGTCTTCCTCCCTTGCCTGCTGGTAATGGAGGCGGACAACGACGATGGGCCAGACGAACAGCCAGACGGCACAGGGCAAGCAAATGTAACGTGGTGACCAGAGTCAGGGCATCTATATGCAATGCACGATTCAGCCGGGCTTGTGCACGCTGATAGGCTGGAGGAGCCACCGATGCCTGTTTTTCAAGAGTTAAAGGCATCATAGTTCTGACCTTCTAGATGAGGGAACTGGCCTCTTCTAGAGGATAGCTTACTTGACTCTGCCAATCCCCTCTCCACTGATCTGCTTTTTGGGGTTACGAAATGCCCTCGGTGGATTGAGTTGACAGTTCGAACAGTCATAGATACGTCTAAAGCCTCTTGGCAAGGCACTTTCTGTGATTCAGTTTGTCAGAAACTGTCAACCAGATTTGACGCATGCCTAAGAAGATGAACTGCTTACAACAAGCCATTCTACAAACTCCAAGTGAGACAAACAGTCCTGGTGAAGTACTTGCTCTAGCCTATCAAATGCTTACAGACAAGCAAAAGATCGCCTTCATCCTTGCTGGAGGAGCACCTTCACTGTTTCACTACCAACAATCCACACAAACAGGTCTTAATACAGACAAACTTCCTAACAGCAAAATACTTTTTAGCGTACTGATGTGCAAGAAACTGTCCCTCTTTCTCCTTAGATATCGTAACACAGGTTGGGTACAGTTGAGATTAGGCACTATAAGCGTAAATGGATTTTCAAATTACAAAACATGAGAGGATGAAAAATGAGCGATAGAACACAACGACGATACCAACCATACTCCACAGGAGGAGATAGAAGTTCAAGAGACGGAGACCAAGGCCGTAGACTTGGAGGGCCTGATAGAGGAGCAAGAGATACAAACAGAAGATACTCAGATAGACTACGACACCCTGAACCCAAACCGCGGCGGCCTACCTTATTATACTCAAGAGGATTGGGGCATACATAATCTTGTGGAACCTCCTTTACCCAGACTCGATGATGGGTACAATACTGAGGGGACTGGCTCAGAAGCCTCTGACTCAGAAGCTCCATAGTACCAAAAACGAGCCTTGTACCGTCAAGTCGGTATATTATAAATAACGCAGTTAGGAGGCTTCATCACAACATACTTTGCGCCCGTGGGGAGTCCAGCTTGGCAAACTACTACGCTTGAAATGGAACTTTTTGTGCTCAAGGGTTTGCCAGTTTGAACTCCTCTAATAGTGTAAAGTATGTTACGAGGGAGCCTCCAACGGCAAAGGTATGATTCAACAGCGTCTCTGAGTATTGATGGCTTCAATCATGCTCCATCCTTGCAATTGTTGTGACGTCGCGAAAATTTGAGAAGCCCGAGTCATTGAATGATTCAGCGATATCATTGTGTGATTTGACATTGGTTTTGGCTCATGCCCGGATTTGGTGATAAGTTCTGCAATAAGCAAGATGGGTCAAAATTGGTGTGGCTCTGCAAACAGATTGAGAACATGGGCTTCCTTCCAATAAGCTCATTCATCACCAAAAGTGGACATGAGCCCCAAAAGTGGAGCGATTTTTCCAGATGATGAAGCACCAGTGCTCACGTTTCGCGCTGATTGCTCACATTGCACCTCAAAACCTGCTCACATGCCACCTTATTTACCAGCTACCCTGCAACCCGTTTACCCGTCTTGTCGCCTTAGCCTTCCAAGTAACAATTGTAGTGCTTCTTGGTAGTGAAAATCAAAATGCCGCATCATTACGAACAGCGATTGGGAGTCGCCGCCTACTGCTAATCATCAGTGGTGCTTGGACAGTTGAGAATGTGATGGCCTTGCAGATTGGAGGGATAGGATGTGCTCATGTGGTGACTACGCAGCTCTCTGAGGTAGCCCTCGCCTTTGACCAGAAGGGAGCAATCACGATTGCTTAAAGTGAGGTTCGCGTAGATCCTCTCTTGTGGTGAAAAGGTCTGACATCGGAGCTCGCTTACGATCAGGAGTCGTTTTGTGGCGAAGTTGTCCTTTTTTGTGGCGAAGTTGTTCCCTTTTGTGACGAAAGTTGTCCCTAAATGTCCTAGAAAAAAACTCTTGTGTTGGCTATCCTTTAGGAGAGAAGACGAGTAGCGAGAAGGCTTCTGAGTGAAGCAATGCGAAAGTTTATTTATGAGGAGCGATCAGAGCGGTATCTCTACTGAATAAAAGGATCAGGCCAATTGTTATACACTGGTCTTGAGAAAAAGTGAACCTATTAGAGAGGTCATTAGTTCATCGACTCTGAGAGCTCACTTCTGTGAACTGCTAGAAAGGCTGATGAAGCCAGAGAATGCTTGCATGTCTTGTCTAGAAAGAAAGAGGCCTCAGATGAAAGCTGATTTATTGAGAGCAGAGCGTATAAAACGTGGCTGGACCCAGGCCAGAGTTGCAGAGGCCGTGGGAGTTGATGCAAGAACGGTGGGTCGTTGGGAACGAGGGAAAGCTCTCCCTTATCCTTATTTTCGTGAGCAACTCTGTCTGCTCTTTGGCAAGACCGCTCAGCAATTAGGCTTGCTCTCTGCCGATAGGAACACGACATTTGAGGATATTGCTTCCTTTGGCGCCCGATCCCCTGCGCCAGCTATTCCTATGCAAGCATCCTTCCTGGCTGACCCGAGTATCCCGCAGTCTCTGGAGAGTGCCACCAGTCTGGTGGGACGCCATGGCTTATTGATGGAGGTCAAAGAGCGACTCTTGGCAGGAGAGGATGTCGCCTTACGAGCTGTGGATGGCTTACCTGGCATCGGCAAAACCGCTTTGGCTGCAGTACTAGCCATGGACCAGCAGATACGTGACCACTTCTGCGATGGGATCCTGTGGGCAGGGCTGGGACCACGTCCCAATGTTCTGGGGCATCTCGCTCGCTGGGGAATGCTCTTAGGGGTCATGCCAAGTCAGGTGGAAAACATCAGTAGCCGAGAGTCCTGGAGCCGAGCCTTGCGGGCTGCTATTGGGAGCCGCCGCTTGTTGCTGATCATCAGTGATGCCTGGACGGCAGAGGAAGCCTTATCCTTACAGGTTGGAGGGATAGGATGTGCTCATGTGGTAACCACGCGTCTCTCTGAAGTAGCCCTCGCTTTTGACCAGAAGGGAGCAATTACGATTGGACAGCTAGAGGAAACGGAGAGGATCGCTCTGCTGAGCCGCTTTGTCCCAGAGCTTGTAGAGCAAGATCCTCAGGAGGCCCACGCTCTGGTGGAGGCGGTGGGTGGTGTACCGCTCACCTTGACACTGATGGGTTCCTATCTGGCTTGCCAGCCCTTTCCTGCTCAGCCTCACCCGCTGCAAAGGGCTCTAGCTCTCTTGCATGATACCGAGGAGTGCTTACGTGTGAATGTGCCAAGGGTACCTGAGCAAAGTTCTGCCAGTCTTGGAGATGCTAGGTTCCTCAATTTATATGCTGCTATTGCGATGTGTGACCAGCAGCTCAGTCCACAAGCTCATGCCGCTTTGTGTGCTCTGTGCATCTTTCTGCCCAAGCCAGAGAGCTTTTCGGAGGAAGCAGCCTTAGCCGTAACCCAACAGCCAGTCGCGACACTGGATATGCTCTGCGATGCTGGGTTGCTCGAAGTCTGGGGGCTAGGACGCTATTTCTTGCATCAGGTGGTTGCCGACTATGTACACGTCCAGGGCAAAGTCTCGGCAGCACAAGAGCAACGAATGGAAGATGTTGATGATTTATGGCTCACCAATCTCTTTGGAGAACAAGGGAGAAATCATCTGCCTGCACCAGTATCTGCAAACCTAGTACATGAACAGCATAAGTCTGGAATAGATAAGATAGATGAGATAATGTGGTCGTTGCCAAAGGATACTGACAAAAATGAGCCTTTGAAGAGAAGAAAAAAGCCCAAAGAGAGTAAATATTTATGGTTAGTGCTTTTTTGTCTGTTAATTGTATCTTCGGGCATTTGCGCTGTTTTTTTACCATTAAGGACGAGTAAATCTGCAGAGTCACCTAGCCTAATCGGCTGCTGGTCATTTAACGAAGGTTCTGGTGCCAGTACACTAGACATGTCTGGTAATGGCAATCGTGCTCAGATCAATGGCGCGACTTGGTCCACAGGACGTTTTGGCAATGGATTGAGTTTTGATGGCTCAAGCAATACTGTAGATATCAATAGACCAATTGTGGACACCAGCACCAGTTTTACCGTCTCTGCCTGGGTTCTGCTCTCTGATCTGAATAAATGGTATACCGCTGTCAGCCAGGATGGTAATAACGTCGGCGGTTTCTATCTCCAGTTCACTCCCCGTAGTGACATCCTTAGCGGACAGTTTGCCTTTAGTCTGGTGAACTCTGACTCGACCACTGGAACTACCATTCGCGCCACATCCAATT
Source organism: Ktedonobacteraceae bacterium (assembly GCA_036501345.1). Taxonomy (GTDB): domain Bacteria; phylum Chloroflexota; class Ktedonobacteria; order Ktedonobacterales; family Ktedonobacteraceae; genus DASYAN01. Next base: position 5,040 of record DASYAN010000464.1, on the reverse strand, counting down.
TCGAACCGATGGCCCATGTCTGGTATCATCTCGTAGGAGTCTACGATGCTAGGGCTGCACAGAGCAGTCTCTATGTGAATGGTGTATTGCGAAGTACTCAAATGGTGCCAGCAACCTGGAATGCCAGTGGGGAAACGGTAATTGGAAGGGCTAAATGGGGTAAAGCAGCCAATTTCTGGTCTGGCAAGATTGATGATGTGCGTCTCTACAACCGTGCGTTGAGCACTGCAGATGTGGCAAACCTCTATGCATCCTTTGGCGACGACTCCCCATGAATAAATCCAGGAGCTTCACACAGTAGCTCCTCGGGACGTACCCTGAGAAGCTGGTTCGTATTAACTAAGACAGACTTTTAGACTTCGCCACCAGTAATCCATGCACTAGTAGCACCCATGAAAATAATGGCACTTAGAGTATTATATGATATGTAGTGCGACTTTCAGAAAAGTATCAAAGTTGTTCCCTTCTTCCTCTAAGTTGTTCCCTGTTGTCCTCTAAGTTATTCCCTAGATGTCCTGGAAAAACCCTCTCGCATTCGGTATTCTTGGCAGCAAGAGCGCATCTTTGCAGAGTCAAGAAATGCTCTCTTTAACGCATATTAATATATAAGGAGATAGCGCTATTTTCCCATATCTCAAAGGTCATAGAGGGATATTTGCGCTGTACTGAACAAATGCTAAGAGTTTTTCTAATGCTTCTAATGCTGATTTTGTGTTCACTAGCATGTTGCTGTTATAACTCATCTTTTTCACCTGAAAATAATCCCCTCTCTACAACAGCTGCTTCACCGTCTGCTCTAGCACAACAAGCTTCACCGTCTGCTCTAGCACAACAAGCTTCACCGTCTGCTTCGCCAGTACAGCCAGCCACACAGAATAATACATTTGCCTTTGCTCCATACCTCTATACCGAGCCTAGTTCCGCTACGGGTAGTAGTCCTAACCAGATTGTACAAGCTGCACAGAAGACCAGTACTAAAGACTACATACTCGCCTTTATTATCAGCAGTGGTTGCCAAGCGATATGGGGCGATTACACCAAAGCAGGCCAGCCCCCTGCGGGATCCTCTTCAGGTACTGCGGACCCGATGATGGTTGCAATCAATCAATTGCGCCAATCAGGTGGTGATGTCGCCATTTCCTTTGGTGGCGCAAATGGTACAGAACTAGCACAAGCTTGTACAGACGTTTCTAGTCTCAAACAGCAGTATCAAAATATTATAGATGCATACAAAATCACTCATCTGGATTTTGATATTGATAGTGCGGCTGCTGTTGGGGATACAGCTTCGGTTGACCGACGCAATAAAGCACTTGCCGCTTTAGAGCAAACTAATTCGAACCTTGTTGTTACCTATACCCTACCAGTTTTGCCAACAGGCCTGACTGATGGCGACGTAAAGCTTCTACAAAATACGGCTGACAATAAGGTTAAGGTGAGTGTCGTTAATATTATGACAATGGATTACGGTCAACCTGATAGCCATATGGGACAGGATGCTATTAGTGCAGCCCAGGCTACACAGAAGCAGGTGGCATCTACGGGCTTGCCAGCGAAGATCGGCATCACTCCTATGATTGGCCAGAACGACTCGCAAGGGGAAATCTTTAGTCTTGATGATGCGCGTAGTCTGGTTGCCTTTGCGAAGCAAAACAGTTATGTTAGTATGCTCTCGATATGGTCACTAGGACGCGATAAGTCCTGCGATACAGGCGCGGGCGGTTCAGCTTCACCAACCTGCAGTAGTATTTCACAGCAGCAATACGATTTTATAAAAATTCTCGGGGCTTGAGTATGTTAACAGAAGATGAAGCCACCTCCTCTTCTGTCTTGGCTTGAGCACGCTTGCTCTGACGGAGCAAATGTGCCTATCCGGTTCGCTCGCCACAAATGTGCTATGATAGAGACAAGAGATGAGATTGTTACCTCCCTCAGCAGGACTCGCCGTTTCCCATAGCTTTTGGGACTCTTTTATGAACCATGGCGACAAGCGAAAACGCATTGAACAGGTAACAGAGAATCTCTGCTTTTCGATCCTCGCTACAGCGACCTCCAAAAACGTGTGGGTAATGATAGGACCAGGAAGGGGGAATAATGCCCAAGATTGTCGATGAGCAGATGCGCGAAGCCACACGGCAGCGCATTTTGCGTGAGGCTGCTCGTGAATTTGCTCGTTTGGGATTTGATCAAGCCAATATCAATGTGATTGCAGAGCAAGCAGGTATTGGCAAAGGAACGATTTACCTCTATTTTCAGAATAAACGTGATGTCTTTGTTGAGATGCTGCGTTCGATTGCCCAGACGCAACTGGCAATAATTCGTACGACCCTTGTGGCAAGGGGAACATTACAACAACGTCTGGAACGGCTCTTCCTGGCCTTTATGCATCTAGCTCAAGAAAACAGCGATAGTTTCAATGTGTATATGAGTGCTCTCTATGGAGTCAATCGCGCCTTTCAAGATGAGGCCACCAAGCTCTTACGTGATTATCTGGCTGTCATCGCCTTAGTGTTGGAAGAAAGTCAGGCGGCAGGGGAAATCCAGCCCTGCGATCTTGAAGCCACAGCTCTGCTTATGCTATCCCTGACGGAGTCCTATATCCATTCGGCTTGCGTTCTAGGATGGTCTCAGCGACAGATCTCACGGCAAGCCTCTGTGATTGCGCAACAAATCATCGAGGGGATTGGAGTGCACCATTCCTGATCATATAGCAGCCCAAAGTTGGATAATAAAAAAGAGTTCAGATACTTGTTCCTTCTCAGCAAGAGTCCTTTCATGTAGCGTGTGAGGACCAACGCCTCAGCCACCCTTCCCAGGATGCCCAATGGAGCACGGAATGTAAACAGATCAACCATGAGCGTGCCCGGTGGTTGAGTAATAAACTCATGAATATGGGTCATTTCCTGAAAAATCCCCTGGACCATTTTATCAGTGAAACGGTACGGTCGTTCATAGGCGGTAATCTTTGACGTCAGATGTTGTTTGAGGCCAAAATGGACAGCCTCCCAGGTCACGCTATCACCTAGTTTCATCATGCCTGACGTGACGCCCGCAACTGGACGCTCATGTGTATGCGCGACAGAGTGACGATGCAGGTCCACACTGAGCGACAGATCGAAACATCGCTCGACTGGAGCATTGATTGCTGTTTCTAACCGAATGAGAGGCATACATTTCTTCCCGCTATGACACAATGGTACCGCTCTACAATAAAATCCGCATTTTCAGTAGCAGTTCGCCTCCTCGTTTCAATTTGTCTAGGTGTTCTCATTCTAAAACAGATTACTTGCCTGTTCAAGAGGATCATGCTAGACTGACACTCTCCTGGCTAAAGCCGAGGAGGTTCTTCCTTCCGCGACCCGACTTACCACTTCTCCGTTTGGAGGAAGCAGCAGAGGTCAGGTCTCCAGAAGCGTTTGGCGAGTCTTGCTTGCTGGAATTGAGAAGATGAAAGGTCAAATGATGGAAACAGAAGAGGCCCAAGTTCCCGTCTTGATAGTCGGAGGAGCCTTGGTTGGGCTCTCCATGTCACTGTTCCTCGCCTGGCAAGGTGTGCCGTCCTTGCTGATTGAGAAGCACTCCGAGCCAGCTCACTTGCCTCGCGCACGCGGCTATAATGCACGCACCATGGAACTGTTCCGCATACTCGGATTAGAAGAGACCATCCGGGCAGCCCGATCACCCTTCGCTGAGAATCATGGCATGGTGCGCGTCGAGTCCCTGGCGGGACGTGAGCTTGCTCATCTAGATAAAGGGCTGGGTGACTTCTCGGCCTTCTCGCCTACGACTGGATGCATCATCGGCCAGGAGCACCTCGAACCCATTCTTGCTGAGCACGCTAAGAAGATGGGGAGCGAGCTTCATTTCCATACGGAGATGATGTCCTTCGAGCAAGATGAGACAGGCGTTTCTGCACTCATGCGTGACCGCACAACCGGACGCCAATGGCGTGTGCGAGCGCAGTACCTGATCGCCGCTGATGGCAGCCACAGCAGCATTCGTGATGGGCTCGGTATCCAAATGCACGGACCTGGAACAATCTCTCACTCCATGGACGTGCTTTTTGAAGCCGATCTGCATGAGGCGGTGCGTGGGCGGCGTATCTACCTGTATTTTGTGAGTAATCCGCGCTTACCCGATGGGCAGGGTGGCCTGATGCAACTGGATAATGAGCGGCGGTGGAGCTTTGGTGCTCCCATCCATCCTGAGCGTGGGCAACGACGTGAGGATGTGACCGACCAAGACTGTATTGACCTCATTCGCATTGCCACTGGTGTTCCCGATCTGCAGGTCAAGATCCTGCCAGCTTATCCATGGGATCCAGTTAAAGTCGGGGTTTGGCAATTGCAAGCTAGCTACACAAAGTGTTATCGAAAGGGATGCATCTTCTTGGCTGGTGATGCGGCCCATACAGTACTGCCGACTGGTGGGCTGGGTGCAGGCACTGGTATTCAAGATGCCTTCAATCTGGCCTGGAAGCTGTCTCTGATCCTGGAGGGCAAGGCTGGTACTGGATTGCTCGATTCCTATGAGGAGGAACGGCTGCCGATAGGCAAACTAACTGTCGAACAGACCCTGGAGCGCTACTTCTATCGCACAGGCACTGCAGAGAGCACATTGATTGAGGATGCTGAACTCATTTTCGGTTTTTGTTACCAGAGTCGGGCTATTATTGCCGAAGCAGAGAGCACTTATGCTTCTCTCACCTGTCATCCGACAATACTGCATGGCACTCCCGGGACACGTGCTCCTCATATCGTGCTGGAGCGTGATGGCTCACAGGTCTCAACCATTGATCTGTGTGCAGGCAGGTGGACGCTGCTGGTTGGTGCCCAAGGGACCGCCTGGAGCGAGGCTGCATACCATGTGGAGCAACACATGGGCCTTGAGCTGCCAGTGCATAGCGTTGGAGGGGTCAATGGGTGGAAAGATGTCGAAGGTCGCTTCGGTGAGGCTTATGGAGTGGATGCAACGGGTGCGGTGCTTGTGCGACCAGATGGTTTTGTGGCTTGGCGAACCTCAGGTGGTGTGAGCTATCCG
>DASYAN010000463.1:0-5195 GCA_036501345.1 Ktedonobacteraceae bacterium | reverse complement strand
ATGTCGATACAGCGATAGGTACTGTTTAGTCCCTAGACGGTTTCCCCCAAATATGCTATTCTATACCTTGGATTTGAGGAAGCAAGGCAATCGCGGGTTATTGAGCCCGAGGAAAGTCCGAACTCCATAGAGCAGGATGCTGGCTAACGGCCAGTGAGGGTGACCTTAAGGAAAGTGCAACAGAAACAAACCACCCGCAAGGGTAAGGGTGAAATGGTGAGGTAAGAGCTCACCAGCAGCCAGGTGACTGGTTGGCTGGGTAAACCCCATCTGGAGCAAGACTAAGCAGGAGGGATAGTACATCCGGCGGGTGTGCTAGCAGATTGCTCGTCTGTTAACCTCCGGGTTGGTCGCATGAGGCATTGGGTAACCAATGTCCTAGATAGATGATTGCCCCCTGTACCATCGAGAGGTAGTACTGGGACAAAATTCGGCTTATGGCTTCCTCAACTCCGCCACGAACCGAGCCAAAAAGCAAAAAAAGACAGGATAGCGTACTTTTCCTGTCTTTTTTACGTGTTGTTTTGGCTTATTAGTCCATCAGCTACTGATGCGGTCATGCTCAATGAGCCAGCGGATGAAACCGAGTCGCCGACTTTCTGCTAGCATCTCGCGATATTCAATCTGCTCAGTAACATGATCTTTCATGTGCATAAGCTTTTTTGCTTCAATTTCGCTAAATCCTCTTGAGAGGAGTTGCTGGATTTCCGCATCTTCGGTTGCATATGAGCGTTCTGTCATAATATTAATGCCCCCTCTGAATCAATAGAACCTGAAAGGCTACAGTCCTGAGCGTTTACGAGTGCTGTAAGTGATCTGATACATATAGGTGTGAACACCTCACACAATAGACAACGTTTTTCTCTCCCTAAAGATTTCTGTACTACGAACATTTGTCTGTGCTCTTGCTATGCGAGAGACTCTTTTCCTTTCATCGCTCTATAGATTCTTCTAAATTGTTAAAACTAAAAAACATCTATATTCCCTGAGAATTTGGAACCTTGGCTACTTGTCCAAGTGGGGAGTGTCTAGGGGAAAAGTTTCTCTTGCTTATGATAGCACAAAAGTCCTTGCTTGTCTACCTTTACTGATGTGGTTCGTCATATGGGGATTTGACTTGGGTGATATAAAGGTTGAAGGGAAATCCTCTTTTTTAAGAAGCTTTGGGAGTCTTTCTATGCTAGACGGTTTATCGCTTACCTGGTCCTGGAATCCAGGTGTGGTCATTTTTCTCTTGCTATTATGTCTACTCTATCTTTGGGGACTATGGCAAGCTCGACGACGACGCCTTGAAGAGCAGCCTATTAGTGCGCATCGTATCGCGGCTTTCTTCGGTGGTATCGTGATTGTTGCACTCTTTGTGCTCTCGCCGATCAATACGATTGCGCGTACACAGCTGCTTTCTGTGCATTTTGCTCAGATTGTGATTTTAGCCTCTATCTGTGCTCCGCTGGTTCTGTATGGCTGCCCAGCTATACTCCTACGCCCTTTGGTAGAGGTGCCCGTAGTCCGTGATATCATGCGCTTTTTAACATTTCCCCTGGTAGCATCGCTCATATTTAATGGAACATTTTTACTCTGGCATGCCCCTAAATTGTATAATGCTTCCCTGGCAGATGCATCACTTTATCAGACAATGGTACTGGGTGTCTTTTGCGCTTCGTTGCTCAACTGGTGGCCATTGATTGGCTCATTAACTGAATTGCGCAAAATAAGCTATCCCATCCAGATATTCTACGCGTTCTTTGATGGTCAACCTGTTGATATTTTTGCACTGGTATTAGTCTTTAGTGGTGTGCCCTTCTATCCGCATTATGCTCTGCCTCCACAGTTAGGCCTATCTCGCTTTGCGGATCAAGCTGTTGGTGGTGCATTTCTGTTGGTACCAGGATTGATAGATCTAGCTGTGATGTCCCCTCTTTTCTTCCGCTGGCTCGCCCAGATTGAAGCCAAAACTAGACTGGCTGATCAAAGGAGGCAGCAGGAGATGGAGGCAGAGGATGAGTATGAGGAAGAGGAGCAAGGTATGGCTATGGTGAATGAGGTTGAGGTAAAGCGAGGCATATAAATAGTAAGGCTGTGCTAGCTGTTCCATGTGCATGGTAGGGGCAGAGCCTTTTGCAAACGCCTCTCATATTCTTGGCGTGCAATCTCGGTTACGCCAAGGGTTGCCAGGTGTGGCGTGAGAAATTGAGTATCATGCAGGACATAGCCACGGCTTTGCAAATGCTCGACCAGAGCGACTAAGCAGACTTTTGAGGCATCAGTGGCGTACGAAAACATGCTCTCTCCCATAAATGCTCCACCCAGTGCTATGCCATAAAGTCCCCCAACGAGTATATTATCGCACCAGGCTTCGACACTGTGGGCTAGCCCAATGGTATGTAGATAGGTATACGTCTTGAGAAATTCCTCGTTGATCCATGTCTCTTCTCGCTCACCACAGTAACGCATGACCTTTTCGAAGGCGCTATCCATGCGTATCTCATATGTGCCTTTGCGTATAGTCGCACGTAATGAGCGCGAGACATAGAGATTATCGTGTTCCAAAATAGCACGGGGATCTGGAGCGTACCAGCGAATTTTTCCGCGTTGATCGGCCATCGGGAAGATCCCCTGTGCATAGGCTCTGATGACTATGACTGGATCAAGTGGTTCGTCTTTCTTCCTGAACATGAAACCTCAGATTTAAGTAGATTGTTTTCCACCCCTGACAGCTATCCAAGTGAGCAGTGGCATCAGAAGCCCAAGCGGTTATTAGTGGGTTCTCAAGTCCTCTTCAAGCTTCCTGCCAACTGCTAACTCAGTGAGTTACGTTCTACTTAGCTCCTTCCTCCACGAAATGAATCAGAACCTCCAGATCGTTAATTGCACGTCTGGCGATCGGATTTGCGTTATGGGGGACATTGGCAAGGGCTGCATATGCAAATTGGCACTGCTCGCTGAGAAATGCGCGGCAGTAGCTTCTGGTCTGGGTGCGTTCAAGGATGGTCAAAATAGTGCCTAGCTGTTCCGGCGTGATGGCTGCCTCTCGCTGGTAGAGAGTACGCAACACCTGCTGATCCTGCTCAGATGCGTGTTCCAGAGCATGCAGGATTGGCAGGCTCTTCTTGCGGCGGTAAATATCACCTGCGGCAGTTTTACCCAGCTCGGAAATACTGGCCCAGACCCCTAGAATGTCGTCGCGCACCTGGAATGCGATACCGATCGCCTGACCAAAGGCTCGCAGTCGTTCAATAGTCTCCTGATCGCGAGTTCCCAGGAGAGCCCCCATTTTGGCTGCACCGCTCATCAGAGCTGCAGTTTTGCGGCGGATCATATCGGCATACATAGCTACAGAAATATCCTGGCGTGTTTCAAAACTGATATCGAGGTATTGACCCTCGGCGATAGTCTGCACGGTGCGATCAAATATAGTGCCCAGACGTGCGACAAGTGCACTCTCTACCCCATTATCCAGCGTATCCCACAGCGTCTGGCGAGACAATGCAAACATCCCATCGCCAGTATTGATGGCTTGTGGTACACCCCAGAGCTTCCACAACGTGGGACGGTGGCGTCGTTCGGTATCTCCATCCTCGATATCGTCGTGAATCAAGGTGAAATTGTGTATTAGCTCGATTGCTACGGCAACAGGCAGAGCGCGTTGGATATGAGTCGTGTCGGCTAAGTCTGTGTTGGCGAGTCCCCATGCTCCGGCAGCTTCGTAGGCCAGGAGCAGAAGGATTGGGCGTAAGAGCTTCCCTGTATTACTGTTGATAGGAGCCAGTGAAGCATCTACCCAGCCGAGATGATAGCGCATCTGCCCGTAGTAGGCGTCGAGTGCAGGTGTTGACGAGGCGTTGGAGGCCTTGTCAATAGCTTGACGCAGCGCCGTGTCAATCAGATACTGGTAGCGTTGTAGGGTAGATTGGATTGAAGATGATAGAATCATAAGTTTTTTGTGATGTGAGCTGCTATAGCACAGTGGCAATTCCTCAGGGGTATAGCGGGCGCGATGATGATTGTTGACAAATTAAGACGGCAAACCCCACCCCACCCCACGGGCGCAATACCCAGAGGGCACACGGTGAATTGGGCCCCCTACACTCGGGCAATGAATTGCCGGATGAAAAAGTCAAACATCATAATCGGGCCCCTACCGATGGCGATAAATCGTGATGCCCCGGGTAGTTATGCTCAATGGCTATTTCTCTCATTGCTCTTCCTTTCCTGAGAGCTGTGATGGTTTCCTTTTAAGGGTGTAGGTAAAAGAAAGCGGATGCGGCTATTGTGCCAATAATTACCAAGCTGCGTATAAGGCCTTTGATGCCTCCAACAGCCGATAACGGTCGGCAGAGGTCACAATAGCGAATAATATACTGGTAACGATGTCCTCGCATGCCTTCACGTACGATAACAACTTCCTCTGCCTTACGCCTGGTATGCAAGTCATCACAGATATAGCAACCGCATCCCTGGCACTTGGCCTGATCAATATAATGTGACGTCTTCGAGAAGGACCACTGGTCGGGATAGACCTGAGTGCCACAGACATAGCACGCTTGAGTATGAGCTAGTTTCATTTGTTTTTCGACACATGGAGAGTGTTGTTGTTTTGGAAAGTGTTCTTGACAGAAGCCCATATGACAATCGGGACAACATCCGAAAGCCTCTTCGCTGCATTCATGGCAACGGCGTGCCGCATTTACTTTGTGGTGAAGATTATTATATTCAGCAGTATCGTTCATTATTATCTCTCTTTCCCTTTTAATTCTCGTTTGCTTGCAGCTGTCCACTAGAGTGCTTTTGTCTAGGAGGACGCCTGGAAGTATGAATATGGGTAGTATAGCACTAACGAGAGGGGAAAGCACATTGATATTCTCTCCCGGGTGAGGTTCATATTTTTGCATGAAGGCGACCCACAGCCAACGAACGCGATAATGGTTTTTGACAAAATAATCCGGCGATGTGTGGTGGAGCACAACGGGCACGCTAAAGCGGGTCCCTACCATATTATACGGCCCGCTGAAGCGGGCGAAGGACGCTAGCGTTGTCCTGCTTACAAGTTGCTGGATGAAAAAGTCAAACATCATAATCGGGTCCCTACAAGACGGGCAATGAATTGCCATTCAAGAGAGTGCTCATTTTGTGACGAATGTACCAGTGTTGACTGACGGAAAGAAAGGGACACTTGGGACGAATGTGCCAGTGAA
>DASYAN010000462.1:0-17924 GCA_036501345.1 Ktedonobacteraceae bacterium | reverse complement strand
CACGCTTATCAACGAGCCCACTTTGAGTAATTTGTCTCGTTGCTCATGGGTGAGCAGTGACAACGTCACTGAGAGTGCGATAGAATCCATACGTAGGATAGACTCCCTTTCTGCTAAGATTGATGACAAGGGTTCTATCTTACCAGTTTTTGGAGCCTTTGATCATCATGCAGAAATTGCTTCCATGGGCATACGTCTCAATAGAGCTTTGGCTTCAATCATTCACAGACCCTGCTCAAGTGGGGCAGGTGCATTGACACTGTCCTCTCCCATTGTGATAAGGTATCTAGCTCAGACATGACCTTTCTCCTTTGATGAATTTCTTTTGATCCTTCATCTTAGCAGATTGGTCTGCCTTTACGCTCTCTGTTCTTCCCCTTTCAAATACCTACCCGTGAAAGGGAGTGGGAACGGTCTGGAAAGCGAAGCAGAGAAGATTTTTGGAGACAAGGCAGGCAAGCCATTTGGGAACAGTTTTGCAGACAACCCTGGGAAGATCAATGGGAACGGTTTGGAGGAGAAATATATCGAAGCTTGTCAATTGATGGAAATAGTAAGTCCTCTATAATAAAAGAGTGGGAGGGTCAACAGATGAAAGACTTGGAAGATGCGCGTAAAAGAGCCGAAATAGCAGTGAGTCAAGGCAACGTTGATCGTAAACACGTTGAAAAATTTCTAATGGGTGGTATGAAAATTGTGTATGAGGAACAACACAGATCTTTGATCAATTTTGAGAAAGATATGCTCCAGTCGGGAATTAATACTGATACAATAGATGAAGAACTAAAAAATATGCGTAAACTGCATAATGCGAATAGACCGATTTTAATTAATAAATACATAGTTGAACTCTATAGCAAGTTAGATGGAAGAATTGAAAACCCAAGAGAAGCAATAAAGGCTATAATCAATAGTACCATTAAAGAATACATAGATACAGGCTCTCTATCCTTTGGGATACTGTTGGCGAATTGGTTTCCCAAGCTCAAATCAGGAATACTTTGTTCTTTCTTGCAAGCTCGATGGATGATTTCGCCAACAGTATATTCTGAGATCGTGTACAATCTCATCCGGAGTGGTGCACTTACAGCGCATGACGTTTCCGGAAGGATAGAGAGCCTAGATACATTGAAGCAGGACCCCAACATTCCTCCCCCTCCTTTAATAGATCCTATCGCCGTTTACAGAGAGCAAGCCAAGAAACCACTCATTTAGCAGAGAAAACAGACTCACTTGAGAAATCTACCAGCGAATTCAGAATCGGTCACATGAATAGTACCGAATCTATTCGCAATCTTCAATCTATCAATGGAATCACTATTGAAAATCTAGAAGCAAGGATGCGCCCACGTTGCGATTCCGGAGCAGGATTTCTTGGCAGCAATGAATCACTAAGAGAGGTAATTATAAAAGATACTAAAACTGTAACAGAAATGGGATTAACTCATCAAGAAATAGCAGAGTTTCTACGCTTATTTAGCAAGGAACAAAAAGGGAGAAGCGAGCATAATGGTAAAGAATATTTCCATTATTTTAAACCATGGCGTGGAGATCAGGTATCGCCATTCAGCGATGGAACAAAGGCATCTGTATATCATACAGTTATTAACCTAGAAAATGGCGCACGTATTGAATTTTCAGAACTACTACCGGAGATGATTGACCGTTATGGATTTTATGAGGGAAAGACATCATATCGATTAGATCCAATGGAAATTGCCCGAGTAGCTGGTATTACTCCTATGCCACCTGATAATCCAATTGATCCAATTGTACAGCTTATAAAAAACCCAGATGCTAGCGTTGTAATACGAACAGCAAAGCAACTTAGAGAAGTCGATATCCTCTACACTTTCGCCAAAATAGATATATTAAGTGGTAAAAACTATGAATTTGCTCCAGAAGACCTAGAAGCAGTAAATAAGCTTGAAGAACTAAGGGAAAGTATGAATAGAGAAGAAGAATCACAAAGTGATACAGAATCAGAAGATGATACTGAGAGTATACATGAATAAGTACGCACCATACCAATACCAAAGGATCATAAGTAGGAGCAGTACTACGTAAGTGTCACCAGCCGCAAAGCAGCCTGCAATAAGAGCTTTTTAATCTCTAGTTCACTATTCAAGCAAAAAAATTAGAGGCGTGAGTACCGACTTGCCCAATGGGAATGGAACTGAGCCTGTTTTTGGCCTCCAGCGGCCTCAATTTGCTGGAATTTGCTCCACTTTTGGCAGGGCGAGTGCCGACTCCAATACAGCCTGTTGAAAAACCCTTCTGAAGAGCTTGTCAGCGAGAACTCCATCCCGTGATCTAACAATTTAACACAATTTCTGGTAAGCTAGAAGGAGAGGCTATGTAGACGAAAGGAGTAAGACGGATGGACATAGAGGGATTAGAGCACGCGGAAAAATGGGCAGTGGAAAACTTCGGCACGGCAGAATTGGGGAATCTGCGGCGTACAGATCGCCTCGTGAAGATGGCGACCGCGATAGCGGAGAACCCTTCGGCATCATTGCCAGAAAGTATGCGCAATTGGGCAGACACCCTGGCCGCTTATCTTAACAAGCATAATGAGAACCTGAAAGATTTACCAAGAGAAATACGGGTCGAGGTGATGGAGAATTTTATATCGGCTGAGCGGGCCTCCAACACACGCACGAATGAAGGAATTATTGTTCTTAATGTGGATTACTACTATAATGGAGAATAATCTAGCAAATAGAGCAGATGTCGACCATTGGTTGTAGCTTTGGTTACCATTGGTTGGCATCTGTTTGCTGAGAGCAACATCCAGATAAACAGCAACGCATGGCCCTCTACGGTATCGCAAAATCGCCTTCACTCACATACTCCAAATAAACGTTCAGGCAATTGTAAGGTAGGACAAACCACTTGCAAGGGCAGTATCAGGGAAGACTACGACAATAGAATCCATCGAACTACCTGCTTAATTTCAATCGACAGGGAGCCTTCATTGATGGACTTCATAAGCCGTTTCGAGGGAGTGGCTTCGCAAAAGCTGATCCACCGTCTCGCATGGATAACGGTCGCGCTTACTTATTTTCTTGTTGCACTGGGTGCTACGGTGCGGGTTAATAACGCTGGCTTGGGCTGTCCAGACTGGCCTCTCTGCTACGGTACCATATTTTCTATGGAAAGTGTTAGTGCACTGCTAGAGGAATCACATCGTTACACTGCCTCCATCGTCAGCGTTCTGGTCGTGGCCCTTGTGCTTAGTATCCTGCTGTGGGCACGCCACGATAAACGTCTGCTCATTCCGGCCATCATTGCACCTTGCTTGCTGGTGGTTCAGATTATATTGGGTGGATTAACCGTACTGATGAAGCTGGAAGGAGCCATTATTACATCGCATTTGGCGACAGCAGAGGTTCTCTTCGCTACCGTCCTTTTCATTGCAATCATGGCAGGCAATAAAGTGCCAAACCGAGAACCCGTCGAGAAAACGCGCCAATTTGCACGTCTGGCAGTGCTCAATGCCTTACTCGTGTATCTGTTGCTACTAAGTGGCTCCTATGTTTTCAATACTGGAGCATCACTGGCATGTCCTGGCTGGCCTCTTTGTGGAGCAGCACCCAATTGGGCAGTCACCTATCACCTGGATGATATCAATATGCTCCACCGCTATATCGCTGCAATTATAGGCCTGATGATGATCTGGACGTTGTTCTCAGCGTGGCGTCGTAGGAATGTGGCCCCAGGACAAGCTCGGATGGCTATTGCCGCAGGTATACTCTTCATCATACAGAGTGGAGTTGGTGGACTGGTAGTACTCTGGAAAAGGCCTATCTATATTGCCGATTTACATCTGGCCGTAGCTACAGCAGTTTGGGCGTGTATGGTACTTCTCGCCACGATGGCTGTTCGCCAGACCCTTATTGCGCCACAAGCCGTTATTGCTGAAAGTGAGCATATAAATGAGTATCACGCCACAAGCTATTGATAGCACAAGTGAACATTTTATCGAACCGAAAGCGCCAAAAGAGGTCAGTGTCTCGCGACAGACGATTTCTAACTATATCAACCTGATCAAGCCACATGTGACAGTCTTGCTCTTAGGAATAACGGTTGCTACAATGGCCATCGCTCGTAAGGGACTGCCTGATCTGGGTCTGGTTGTGGCAACACTACTAGGTGGTGCCATGGCAGCTGGAAGTGCCAACTGCCTGAACTGTTATATTGATCGCGACATTGACCAGATCATGGGTCGTACTCAGAGACGTTCGCTGCCATCAGGCAGAGTACAACCGACTCATGCACTGATCTTTGGCATTATACTCGGTATTGCCTCCTTCCTGGTGCTGACCACCTTTGTTAACTTGCTTAGTGCAATTCTAGCCAGCTCAGCTATCCTCTTTTATGTGTTTGTCTATACGCTTGGCCTGAAGCGTACAACCGCCCAGAACATCGTTATTGGTGGTGCGGCAGGTGCTGTACCCGTGCTAGTAGGTTGGGCAGCAGTTACCAATAATCTCTCGCTTCCCGCTATCTGGCTGTTTGCAATCATTTTTTATTGGACGCCGCCTCACTTCTGGGCTCTGTCCCTGCTCATCCAGAAGGACTATGAGAAAGCTCGTGTGCCCATGCTACCTGTTCTGATGGGTGAAGATGAGACACACCGCCAGATCTTCCTGTATTCACTTTTGTTAGTAGCTGTTACTTTGGTTCTGTTTGCGATGCGTGTAATGGGTTATTTCTATCTTGTATCCGCGCTAGTTCTGGGAGGTATCCTAATCTACATGTCGATTCGTCTCATGCGCGATAAGACAAAGTACTGGGCCCGTACCATCTTCTGGTACTCGAACTGTTACCTGGCAGCTATCTTCGCAGTTATGGTCATTGATAGGGTGCTTCAGTAGTGTTAGCCGTATATGCAAAGAAGATGTCATTATGAAAATAGAGACACGAGCTATAAAAACAAGGATGAATTGGCGACTGGCCTCACGGCTATCTGTGATTACATTCGCGATCCTGGTCGTGATTGCAGTAACGATCATCCAGCAACATAATTCTGCGGGAGTCTCTAATGGATCGGGCTTACAGGGAACTGATCTTGGCGGGACTCCTGCACCCAATTTTCGTCTGACCGATCAGTCTGGTAACCAAGTTTCGCTGGAGCAGTTTAAAGGGAAGCCAGTTGTGCTAACTTTTCTTTACACGCATTGTCCCGACGTCTGTCCATTGACCGCCGAGCACTTGCATAGCACGATGCTCGAGCTTGGGAAAGATGCTCACAATGTTGCGGTATTGGCAGTTAGTACAGATCCAAAAAGAGATGATGTTGCTGCAGCAATGCACTTCTCGCAGCAGCATCAAATGACAAGCTATTGGCACTACCTCGTGGGTACTCAGCAGCAGTTGTCTCCAGTTTGGGCAAGTTATAGTATTTATGCGCAGGCACAGCAGCAGAATATTAATCACAGCATGGCCATTTTTGTGATTGACAAGCAGGGATGTGAGCGTGTCTTCCTCAGTAGCAACGATTTTACTCCGGCCCAACTAACCGCAGATCTCAAGATTTTGTTGAAAGAGTAGGCCTGATTAAAAAGGGACAATCTCAGTTGCAACAAGATCAACATGATAGATTTTTGATAGATTCGTGATACTTTTGATGTTCCATTTCCCTTGTCGGTTGTGCCATACTTGCATGCAAGAGGATGAGATTTCTCTCTCCTTCATGACCAGCGCCCAGGTAGGTGTAAAACGAGGACAGAGGGAAAACATGCAAAAAGAGTAGTATCTCGTGTTTTCGCTTCTGATTCGATATTCGCTTGAACGCTGGAACCTGAGCAGACATTGCAAAGCCTCGATCTTGAGAGCCTGAGGAGACGAAAACGTCCACTTTGGGACGGCTTTTGTGCTGCGAACCTCACAGCCTGTTGAAAAACGAAATGATGCGTTTTTAAGGGACGAGGAATACATTTTTCTGTTACAAAAAGATGCAAAAAGGCATCCCCTTTGGGGGCCATCGGCCACTTTTGCTGTCTTATAAAGCTCTTCAAAAGACTTTTTCAACAGGCTGCTTCGTTATCGAGAGTTTTGTCTCACTTCTTTCTACTATTGTTACAAAACGATTTTGATGTATAGGAT
This sequence comes from Ktedonobacteraceae bacterium, assembly GCA_036501345.1. Lineage (GTDB taxonomy): Bacteria > Chloroflexota > Ktedonobacteria > Ktedonobacterales > Ktedonobacteraceae > DASYAN01. The sequence continues at coordinate 11,813 of DASYAN010000462.1, read as the reverse complement.
TAAATGAGTCATGAAAGGGCGATAAGCGTATGAAAAATTCAGCATCTCTTATCAATACTTGGGTTCAGCAAGTCTTCGTTCTTGAGAAGATGGACCATCTGCAACAAGCCGTCCTACGAACTCCAAGTGAGACAAACAGTCCCCGTGAAGCGCTTGCTCTGACCTATCAAATGCTTACAGACAAGCAAAAGATCGCCTTCATCCTTGCTGGAGGAGCACCTTCACTGTTTCGTTATCAACAACACTCACAGACAGGCCCTGATACAGGTCAACTTCCTGTTTTGTGTTAACTGCAAGCACTCGTTTTGAGTGTGATATGAGCTATGTCTTAAATGCTTTATAAGTAAAAAACAAAAATTACGAAAAAGGAGATTTTCAATGTCAGAAGGTACAAGAAGATTTGACGGAAATAGAAGTTCTACAAGCGATAGAAGAGTACCGGTATACGATCCTGTTAGAGATAGGGTTAATCCTAGGCCGTCGAGAGTAACACGACGACCGGCGGGTGTGCAACAATTCGCAGAATCGGTGCTAATGTCACGAGAACAACAACTAGCAGCACAGCATCAAATAGAACGGGATGTAGCACAAGAAGCAGGAATGGAGCCGCTAGTAATACAAATGGCACCGCTGCCGGCACCACCGGAGCGGCCAGTAATGCCATCGGCACCACTGGAGCCCCCAGACCTAACAAGATCTCTTAGAAGAACAGCAGGCAGAACAGGTGTATATAGAGGTACATATGATAGCACAACAGGTATATATGATAGCACAACAGGTACATATGATAGCAGAACGGGTACATATGATAGCAGAACAAACACAACAGAATCTGATAGTAGTACGATTAGTTCAAGCCTAGTAGAACATAGAATACGAGCAGAAGATATATATAGAGTACTGCATGGACAGATGACAGCACAACAGGCACGGATAACGGCATTAGAAATAGAACGAGGAGCGCAACGAGTACAACAAAGGCGACAGGATCAATTGGTGTATACATTAGTGAGCGGAGCGCAAGATGCATTTAGATCACAACAGGAGCAGATAGCAGGACAACGGGGAGAGATAGAAAGACAACGGGGAGAGATAGCAGGACAACGGGGAGAGATAGACGGACAACGGAGGCGTTTAGCAACACTAAATAGGATTTTAGGAGAAGTACAAGGAAGATATGAGTATATAATACAAGAAATACAACGAGAACAGGATAGGATAAGAGCAAGACAGGAAATAGAACAGCAGATACGACAAAATGAAACACAAAGAGATGATATACTAGGACGTTTAAATGGATTGAATCAAACACAACGAGCACAAAGACGACAACATGAAAGATCATTAAGAGGAATAGAAAGGAATTTAGAACGATTAAATCGAGCACAACAAGCACAAAGACAAGAAGATGAAAATGTAAGAAGTGATATGAATGGAAATATAAGAAGGTTAGAGCATATAATAGAAGGATATAGGGAACAAAGTGAAAGAGAACGAGATCAAAGGTTAGAAGCGGGAATAAGTGCGAATGTGGATGGAATAGATCTACAACGTGAAGTAAGAGATGAACAAGCAGCTGATCCTTTTCCAATAGCTTCCTCAAGTAGTCGTATCATTCCAAATCGAGTAGAACATGCGATAAACGCATTTGAGGATAGGGATAGGGCAAGAATGGATAGGTCAAGGAATATGACAAGGGATAGTGCAATAGAAGGTGCAATAGAATCGAATATAATAAGAGCAGAGGGAGATCGATATTATGAACATATTGATCCTTTTCCAATAGCTCCCTCAAGTATTAGTGGCACTGCAACTGATGACGTCTCTGATCCATATAGAGCAAATAGACCGGTACGTGTACCTACATATTCTCAACCTAGTCGAAGACGTCGTCAAGTATAATTTGGTGGTAAATTCACCATGTCGGCCCAGGATGCCTCCGTCTTTTAAGCGAGGGATGAATGGGCCTACCTTGCCCAATATCCAAACAGCCTGATTGGGCTGGAGTATCTGACAGACATCCGAGAGAGAACCAAACGAAAGAAGGGCAAAAAGGCGACAAGGAAGCAGAGGAAAGCTAACGCCACCTCCTCCAAGTGGTCGTTTGCCGAACGGCATTCCATGATCGCCTATAAAGCTCAAATGTCAGGGAATATGGCGATTCAGGAAAAAGGAAGATCTATCCCCCATCAAGCATACAGAAAGAGTTGTTTTTGATGCATCACAACTTCAACCAGCAGAATTGGCTTTGTTAATCAAGATTTGCGAAACGGCAGGCATTCACCATGAAACTATAAAAGATGATAATATACCAAAAGGGCCGTAAATCTTTTACGGCCTCTTGCAAAATTAGAGAAGACATAGTCAGTTGGCAGCTAGCACTATGAGTTGCACGAAACTCGCATATTTGCTATGCTACAGCAGAAGGACAACTATTGGCAATCAATTAAGAGTCCTTGCAATCGTATACTATTCTCAAAGGGGAGGAAGCTGATATGGAAACTTCTCTTCACAGCACAGGCATAGCAGTGAATGATATAACTAGTTCCCTGGAAATACATGAGATGCACCAAGAAGCTGAAGAGGGAGAGCATCATATTCATTTGCCTGGTCCAAGCTACTGGCCAATGTTGCTGAGTGTTGCTATTCTGGTGGCAGTGGCAGGATTATTGTTCATCCCAGATAACCCTTGGATCGTTATTATTGCAGCGCCATTTGTACTGGTTGGCATTCTGGGCTGGGGATTAGAAGATCCCATGGCTACACCGACAGTGCTCCAAGATACCGTCTCTCAAGCTAAAAGACCTGCACCACCAGCTCAGCAAGTACTGGATAGGGCTCGCGAGGTTGTAGAGCGTATTGTTACGTTCGGCAGCACTGCCTATAGTACGCATCCTATTAAGGTCGAGATTGAGAGCGACCAAGGCGATGAAGGCATCATTCTGGCCATTTACGGTAAAACCGAGTTGCAAGCTCAGCGCCAGGAACTCGAGCAAGCACTACGCTCAGTGGATGGTGTGATTGATGTTAAGAACTTTGTGATTGCCGAAGATGAGATTCTATCTGCGGCCTATAAACGTCTTGAAAATCTCAAAGCGCAGGGCAAGCTAGATGGAGCACAGAATATCTCGATACTAGTCGAGAACTATATTTTGCATCTATACGGAGATGTGGCCAATTCTAAAACGAGGTCCACTCTGGAGCGCGAAATGATCGGTATTCCAGGTGTCAAGGTTGTTGTCAACCATATTGGCCTGAACAAGGATATCCCTGGTAATTTGGGAAGAACCGCCAATAAAATTGGAGTTTAATGCTTATCCGGCCGCCTCACACTAGAGCCTGGTGAGTCAGAAAACCAGAGCAAGGATATAGGATGAAAGCTCTATCCTTTCTTCTAGGCTTTTTTGGTTGGCTAATAGCAAATGTATTGAAAATGGAATATCTTTCAGAGCTACCCCAAACTCTAGCGGGGCAGGGATACAGCCCAGCCCCGCTAACAAGTTACCGTTTTCGTAAGAACGCTGGGACATCGATGACATCCCCAGAAGATCCGTTGCGGTTGCCGCGCGGAACATCAGAGGCTGCACCACGATCTAGGCGTCGGACGTGACGCTGCTGACCACCTGGGCGTTGGGGAGATGCCTGTGGTTCTGGTTCTGGCGCAGGCAAGCGCTGGTGTGCGTCCTCTATTGCTGCAGACTCATCCTCCAATTCGTATTCCTCCTCGTCTTCATCCGTATCAATTCTTGGCTCAGAGGACGGCGGAGTAAATGCACGATGGTGTCCTGTCTCCAGTCTGGCAGAGGATAACGATGGAGCAGCCTGTGCAGCTAGCAACCCACTCTGGCTACGTTGGGCAGATTGCTCAGCCGACAGCGGTCCCGTTGGATGGTTGGACAAGTTGACAGATGGTGTCACTGGAGGAAGGTTATAAGCCCCCTGTGACTGGGCTGAACGGGATGGAACGCTCGCGTTATTCGTATTGCTGGTCCCAGGCGTAGACACATTGTAGAGCTTACTACGATCGTAATCGGGCATGGATCTCGATGATGCATACGGTGTCGACTGTGGACGTACAATTCCATTGTCAAAACCAGTGGCAATGACTGTGATCTTGACGTGTCCATCGAAATTGGCATCCTGTACAGCACCAAAGATGATATTGGCATCTGGATGCGCAGCTTGACTGATAATATCAGCAGCCTCATTGACTTCGAAGAGCGTCATGTCCATGCCTCCAGTAATATTGAAGAGCACGCCACGAGCACCACTAATGTCAATATCCAACAATGGGCTAGCAATGGCTATTTGTGCAGCCTCAACTGCACGTGTATCACCGCTTGCCTCTCCAATTGCCATCAACGCTGAGCCAGCAGCAGACATGATTGTCTTGACGTCTGCGAAATCTAGATTGATTAAGCCAGGTACTGTTATTAGGTCACTAATACCCTGAATACCCTGACGGAGGACATCGTCAGCAAGTCTGAAGGCATCAGAGAGGGAAGTCCGTTTATCGGCGATCTGTAACAAGCGATCGTTGGGCACTGTAATCAACGTGTCCACATGCTGCTTTAGATTATTAATGCCTTCTTCGGCGGCAAGCTGGCGCTTCTTGCCCTCGAATGCGAAAGGCTTGGTCACAACTCCTACTGTAAGAGCTCCAACCTCACGTGCAATCTGGGCAACGACCGGACTGGCCCCTGTTCCAGTGCCACCTCCCATACCAGCTGTAATAAACACCATATCGGAGCCTTTGAGCGTCTCATAGATTTCTTCTGCATTCTCCTCAGCAGCCTTTGAGCCAACACCAGGATTCCCACCCGCACCTAGGCCACGAGTAAGCTTATCACCGATACGGATACGGTGTGGCGCCTCTGTCAGCAGCAAGGCCTGAGCATCAGTATTCATTGCAATGAACTCGATCCCCATCATATTGGCTTGGATCATGCGATTGACCGCATTACTCCCTCCTCCTCCCACACCAATCACACGGATTTGGGCGAAGCCTTCAAGTTGATGATTTCCCATTGGTAACATATTCGTGGCCCCTTTCAAGTCTCTTCTCTATTAAGAACGAACAACTTCCTCCTGTTAACATATGAGATAGGATTGCGTTTCTCATATTAGAAGTCATTGTTTAAGGGATAAACGCACGCAGCCAGCGACCCAAACGAGCAACAAATTTATCTGTTGTTCCAACCTCCTCAAAGTCCTCTTCCTCTACCATGAGTGCAGTATGCTGTAATCCCCATAGCAATAGGCCAACAGATGTTGCATAAGCTGGTCGGTTAATGGAATCGGCTAAACCATGTAAACCAAGTGGTGAGCCGATACGTACAGGCAGATCGAGGTTGAGGCCAGCTACTGCCAAAATACCTGGTAACTCTGCTGTTCCCCCTGTAATGACAACGCCCGCAGGCAGCAATCCGTCATATCCGGATTTCTTAATTTCTTCATGCACCATAGAGAAGAGCTCTTCTACACGTGCCTGGATAATCTCAGCAAGTAATTTGCGTGGGACAAGATCATCACAATCAGACATGAACTGCGATAGATCAATCATGTCATCATCTTCAATAGCTGCAGGATCACAATGCCCATAGGTCACTTTGAGTTCTTCCGCTACTCCCATGGGCAAGCGCAGACCGATGGCAATATCGCTGGTGATTAGATTGCCTCCGATAGGCAGAACCACGGTATGCCAGATTGCTCCGTCTGTATAGACTGCAACATCTGTTGTACCGCCGCCAATATCGATTAGCGCGACTCCCAGGTCGGTCTCGCCATCCTCCAAGACGGCTAAACCAGAAGCCAATGGCTCCAGGACAATATCTTCAATATCTACACGGGCCTTATCTACACATTTAATCAAGTTATGTATCGAGGACACTGAACCTGTAATGATATGTGCCTCTACTTCTAGCCGAAAACCAGACATGCCTATCGGGTTTTTAATGCCCTCCTGACCATCAACGACATACCCACGTGGAATCACGTGGATAATCTCACGATTAGCGGGAATGGCAATGGCTTGCGCTACCTCCACAGCTCGGCTGATATCATTGGGTGTAATATCACGATGATTGGGTGAGATAGCGACGAAGCCTTTGCTATTCTCCGAAGCAATATGGCTGCCAGCTATGCCTACATAGGATGAGACAATTTTCTTGCCAGAAAGACGTTCTGCACGATCTAGCGCCGCAGCAATTGAAGTGACAGTCTCTTCAATGTTCACCACCACACCACGGCGCAACCCTTGTGAAGGGCAGGTGCCAACGCCAACAATATTCAGCTTCCCATCACGATCTAATTCGCCGACTAGGACACAGACTTTTGTTGTTCCGACGTCGATCCCGACGATCACCCGCTCTTGCACGATCTATGCTCCTCATTGGGCGGTATACTTCTTGAGACGCATTACAAGCACAATAGTTGTTGTCCGTTATTTGTTTTTTCATACAGTTATTATTTTAAAGTGAATGCTGGATGTACACCATAACGTAGGTCAATAGTTGCTACATTGAGTTGCTGTCTCTGAGCAAGAGCAAGGATTTCACGCAGTTCAATAAGCTTATTGCTCAATGAATTGGTGTCATCAGGACCTCCCAGATAGGCCTTCCAACCATCTGGACTTTCGACGATATACGATCCCTTACTACCCAGGCCTTCTTCCGGTTGATCAATCCCACCAGTATACATTGTACCATCATAGTACAGCTTAAAAGTCGAAACACCAGCCATCTGGGGGAGGTGGTTCAGCACATCCACGGCGAAAGTAATATTGTCTTCGTTTAGATGCATCCCTGGGTGCAAGATAGATGCTTGCGCTATCTGCCTTGTTTGCCCACTTTGTATTTTTTGTTTGTTTTGTAATGTCAAATCAATCACAGTACTTACACGGTCCATTTCGGTTGTTTTACTTACTGGCGCAATGACTACACCTTGTTGATCAACGCTATATGTCCCTTGTGGCATCTGCCAGAGTAATACTGGAACACGCTCTACAACATGGATCGAAACTTCATTTGGCCACTGCTTGCTCAATTCGCTTGAGGCAACCTGAGGCAGTGCGTCAATTTGCTGAGTGAGCCCTGCCACATCGAGCAGAAAGATGTTCTGACTTGGTATATCCATATGCTGGATACGCTGAATAAGTGCACTATCATGTGTACCTACTATATCTACTCGATTGATACGGAAAACATTGCTCGTCAGCCCAAAAATCACAGACACGATAGCGACACTACCAAATCCGAATATTCCCAGCATTTTCCAGAGGAGACCTCTTCGTCCGCTGCGCTGTCTGCTACGCCTGGGAATGAACGAATTGTTATCGGGTAATGGGTGCTTCGGTGTCCTGACACGCCCATGGGTTGCAGGGGCACCAGTTTGAGCCAGCGTACGTGGTACGGATTTCACGTGCTGCTGTGATTTTTCGTGCTCACGACCTCGCTGCTGCTTGCGCTGAGTAAAAGTATCCCACGCCGTTGAGGGATCAGCATCTGGAACGGTGACCACACGCCGTAATGTATGGGGAGATACGGCATCTTTGCGCACCTGGCTTCCTCTTTTAGAGGATTTAGACTTGTTATGTGAGGAAAAGTTTTGAGGAGAGTTATCTTCCTCAGTTACAGCCCAATAGTCTTGTAAAGACATTTGTTCTGATTGCTTTTTCTGATCCGTCATGTTTCTGGTACCTTCCACGCGCCACGCAATTCTACTTCCAGCTCTAACTCCACTCCAAACTGTGCGTACACGCGGCTACGTGCTTCCTTGATCAACGCTGCAACATCAGTGGCAGTTGCACCACCTACATTGACAATAAAGTTAGCGTGACGCTCCGAAATTTGTGCTCCTCCATGAGCCATACCTTTCAAGCCAACTGCTTCGATGAGCCGACCTGAAAAATCACCCGGTGGATTCTTAAACACTGAGCCTGCACTCTGTTGCGGTGGTTGCGTCCGCTTCCGGTATAGTTTATGTTCATCAATAGCCATACGCAGCTTCTGAGGATCCTCCCGGTGGAGGCGTATCCCCAGTTGCATAATAATTTCAGAAGGTTCTATCAGTTTACTTGGGGCTGTAATTGGATAGCCCTGCTGATCAAACTGTACGCGTCGCTGTGCACGAAAACGGCTGTGCCGATAATCCAAGTCGAGATCGGCATGCTGGTAGCGCACAATTGTTGGTGCGACTCCCTTCTCCTCAGACTGGCGTGCATCTATAACATCAACCCACTCCAGTACCTGTCCCAGATCATGACCGTGCACACCTGCATTACTAATCACACCTCCTCCCAATGTTCCTGGTATGCCCGGTCCAAATTCCAGTCCACCCCAACCCAGAGGAGCCAGCTCATTCAATAGACGTGGCCAGCTTGCTCCTGCACCTGCTAATAATAATGCCGTTCCATCTCCGGCATCTTGAATTGTATAGCCATTGAGGGCTATGCGGGCCACTACGCCACGGACTCCCTCATCAGCATACAACACATTTGTACCGTTGCCAGTAATCAGCAGGGGCCAATGGCACTCAGCACACATTGTTACCAGACCAATCAGGGCTTCCTGCGTATCGAGAGAGACCCAGATATCAGCTGGACCACCCACACCAAAAGTGCCATGACGCGCCAATGGCTCATCGCGACGTACACGCTCTCCAAGTAGAGAACGAAGTTCGGTATAAGCAGTATCAGCATCGAATGTCATATGGCTTTCCCCTTACTCAGGCTTATTCTGCGAAATGCAGTAACTTTTCAGCAACGGTATAAATATCTCCAGCCCCCATGATCACCACCAAATCCCCTGAGTGCAGCGTACTCGTCAACACTTGTGCCGTCTCATCTACATCTCCACCGTGATAGACTTGTGCTCCTCCCTCTACAAAGCGAGGACGTTTTATAAGGGCGGCGACAAGATCACGTGAATGGACGAGACCAGTATCGCGTTCACGAGCCGCAAAAATATCTGCAATGATTACGATATCTGCCACATCAAAAGCCTCCAAGAATTGCTCAAAAAAGACTTTTGTACGACTGTACATATGTGGCTGATAGACTGCCACCAAGCGACGGTCAGGATAGCGGCGGCGTGCTCCTTGCAAAGTTGCAGCAATTGCCGTTGGATGGTGTGCATAGTCATCGACTAGCATCACATCATCTATCTTGCCATGTCTCAGCTGCAGTGGCCCCTCATGTCGTATGTCAAAGCGCCGTCTGGTCCCACCAAAGCCTTCCAGCGTATTGATGATTGAATCGGCGGGGACACCAATACAATGTGCTGCTGCCAGAGCAGACAAAGCATTCTCTATGTTAAAGACACCAGGTAGACGTAAACGAATAACACGCTCAGGAAAAGCGTCTCCAATACGTGATCTGACTTTGAAACTTGTTTCACCATCCAGCTTGAGGTCGTATGCTTCAAAGGCTGGTGGTTCGGATAACAGGTTTGCACCCTCGATCGAGAACGTCAAGATGCGTCCTGACCAATCTTGCAAACGCTCCAGCAATTCCAGGCACCCGGCATTATCGGCATTCAAGAGTAGCGTCGGTGGCAAAGGCCAATCGCTGTGAGTATCCATTCCACGGACAAAGTGCTCAAAGGCAGCCAGGAACGTCTCATAATCGGCAAAAAACTCTGGATGCTCGTACTCTATCGACTTCACAATCGCTAGACGCGGATGGTAGTGCCAAAAGTTGTGGTTGAACTCATCCGCTTCATTGACAAAATATTGGCTTTTCCCCAGACGATAATTGACTCCGAAGCGTGGCACCACAGCCCCGATCATACACGTTGGGTCCAATCCTGCATCAGTCAATATCAGCGAAAGCATCGAAGTTGTTGTGCTTTTCCCATGCACTCCCGAGACAGAGAGAACACATTTGCCATGCATTAATTGCCCAAGCAACTCCTGCCAGGTTACAATCTGCACACCCAGCTGCTGTGCAGCTAGCAGCTCCGGATTGTGTGGATCCAGTGCCGGGACTGCTGGGCTGATGACTAGTGTATCGACACCATCCAGGTGGTCAGCACTATGCCCAATCTGCACAGCAATTCCCTGTTGCTGTAGCTCTCTGACCGTTGGAGATATGCCTCGGTCGCAGCCTGTTACCATCTCACCAGTCAAAAGCGCCATTTGCGCCACTGCTGAGATACCTTGTCCACCGATACCCATAAAATGCAAATGTTTCTTTTTCAAGCGTCTATTCTCCCTCACTCTTCCTCTGTGCCACCGTTCCATTTGCCAGTTTAACGATCGTTTCTACAATGTCTAGTGCTGCCATCGGCTTGGCAAAACTTCTGACGGCATTTGTCATTGAAAGTAAGCAAGCAGGCGATGTAGTGATGTGCTTTACACGCTCCATTAATAGTTCAGGTTTCAATTCAGCATTACGAATTACCTCAGCTGCCTGTTTTTTGCCAAAAATCTCAGCGTTGATCTCCTGTGGAGATCCTCCGATTGCAGGAGGTAGTGGTACCAGGATACTTGGTTTTCCCAGTACCGCTAGTTCGCTGAGAGTCGCTGCTCCCGCCCGACAGATTACTAGTTCGGCTGCTTGTAGCGCCATTGGCATCTGATCGGACATATAAGGCACCAGACGATAGCGCTGTCGATCTACAGTATCTACATTAGCCAGTACCTCATCAGAGAGTGCTTGTGTCTCTGCGAAAAGCTTGTTCCCACTAATCTGCAAGACCTGACAATCCTTCAGCAGCTCGGGCAAGGCTCGAACTACGACCTGATTGAGATAGCGAGCACCCTGACTCCCACCAGTCACAAGTAAAAGTGGCAATTCTGGGGCAAAGCCAAGCTTGCTACGCGCCTGCTGCGGTGTGATCTGGCACACATCCAGGATCTCCTGGCGTACAGGATTGCCTAGATGGAGTGTCTTGCGTGCCGGGAAATAGTGCAGCGAGTCTGCAAAGGCTACCGATATCCGTGTTGCCAAAGGTGCAATGAGTCTGTTCGACAAATTCGGCGGCACATCCTGTTGATGCATCACCAAAGGCACACCGTTCAACTTGGCCGCAAGGCCAGCTGGCACTGCCACATACCCACCCCCGGTAAAAGCCACATGTGGGCGAAATTTACCCACAATCCCAACCGCCTGTGCCATTCCAACAGGAATACGCCCAACCCCTACCAAAGTGCGCCATGAGACATAGCGGCGCAATTTACCAGCTTTCACTACTGCCATACGAAATCCGGCAGCAGGAACGAGATCTGTCTCTAAGCCATCATCACTCCCCAGATAGAGTATGTCAGCGCCATATTTGTCGCGTAACTGCGCTGCAACTGCCAGGGCTGGGTAGATATGGCCACCAGTGCCTCCACCTGATATAACAACTCTCATAGTATATTCCACATGAGATAATAAGGAAGTCATAGATAAACTTCTATTACCTCAAAGCTTTCTTTTTAATCGTTTTTGTAATTGAATATCGAGAGAACGCAGGATTATCTGGTTCTCGGATATAGCGAGAAATATTCAGTAACACTCCCACAGCTGCCATCGAGACCACGAGCGAGGAACCGCCGTAGCTAATAAATGGTAAAGGTACCCCTGTATATGGAATTGCAGCAGTCGTTGACCCAACATTGACGATGACCTGTAAAATCAGCCAAGCCGTAATGCCCGTCGCCAATAGCGCTCCGTAGACATCCTGGGTACGTCTTGCCAGACGAAAGCCACGAAATGCTAGCACTAGGAATAGCAGGATAATGATAGCGCACCCAACAAAACCCAATTCCTCACCAATAATAGCAAAGATCGAATCAATATGGGGAAGAGGCAAATAGCCCGTCTTCTGGCG
>DASYAN010000461.1:0-5983 GCA_036501345.1 Ktedonobacteraceae bacterium | reverse complement strand
ACTGGGCAGTTTAGCAAGACAACTCCCGCTCTTGCTATATCGTCGAACGGAATCCTACACCTAGTCTTTGTCGCTAACAATAACGGCAATGGCCTTCTCTATACATCCTCCCAGGATAATGGCGCAACCTGGGGTGATATTCCCTATACTGGGCAAGATAGCAAGATAGCTCCTGCTCTTACCGTAGGAAAGAATGGGACACTGCACCTAGTCTTTGTGGCTAATAATAACGGCAATGGCCTTATGTACATGTCCTCCCAGGATAATGGCACGACCTGGGGTGACGTTCCCTATACTGGGCAAGATAGCAAGATAGCTCCTGCCCTTACCATAGGAAAGAATGGGACACTGTACCTGGCTTTTGTTGCAAGCGATGGCAGCAATCAGATCTGCATTATCTCCTCACAGGATGGTATACATTGGTCCAGTAAGCAAGAGACTGGGCAGTCGAGTCTCTTTGCACCTGCTCTAGCTGTCCTCAATAATACGCTGTACCTAGCTTTTGTTTCAAGCGATGGCAGCAATCAGATCTGCATTATTTCCTCACAGGATAGTATCCATTGGTCCAGTGAACAAGAGACTGGACAGTCGAGTCTCTTTGCACCTGCTCTAGCTGTCCTCAATAATACGCTGTACCTAGCTTTTGTTTCAAGCGATGGCAGCAATCAGATCTGCATTATTTCCTCATATAAATAGATGTATGATAAAATTAAGTAAATATATTTTTGGGCATGTTCTCTGCATTGTTTTCTCTCCTCTTTCTACTCATCTTTCCTCATTTTACCACCGACTTTCGGTTTTCGGATAAGCTCTTAGAATACAACATGGGGTCATTTTCTACGTAGATAAGAAAGAGTATATTTAATGCCATTATTTTTGATGATTCAGAAGGAGTTGCATATTATGATGCCACAAATGGAAGCAAACCAACCCATCCATCAGCAATCCAGCGCCGCTTATGGTGCCTATGAGGGAAATAGCACATCATCTCAACAGCAGTACGAGGCTCCATACCAACAACCTCCTCAGGGAGGCACACTCGACGATAATTTTGTGGAGGCTGTAGCTCAGCGTATCACTCAACGTATGAGTCAGAGCACTACTGGCAAAGTGCGTGAGAAAGGCAACCGACTCTCACCTGACCAACGCACGGGCATTGCAATTGTTTCAATCGTTTTTTCTATGCTGCCACTTATTCCCCTAGGGATTGTATTAGGCCAACAAGGGCTTGGTGGATTGATCGCGCTTGGCATTGTCTGCTCGACCATATTCATGGTGAATGTCACTATACATAGTTCCATGAAGTGAGACTCCTCGTCACTCATACTAGGAAGTCTCAGCTTCTCTAAGAGTCTTTATTAGCTAATCAGTCCATTTCTCATCTCATACTTCCTGCGAGGACGAGAATATTTCAGCCGATGTCTGGTCAGGGACAACAACCTTGAGGGTTCCAGGCACAACTGTCACAATGGTAGGTGCATCTCTCGTTGTATGGCCAAATGGGTCTCCATCAAGCTGAATTGCTACTGGCCGCTTGGTATAAATTTTTACCACGCTGCCTGTCTCGTAGCGGACCCATTGGCGTCGTTGCTCACGATGCAATAAAAAGTCCAGCAGAAGGGCGAAGCGTCCGACAACATTTTGTTTGCGAACAACACAGATATCCAATTGCCCATCATCGCATTTTGCCAGCCAGGTATATTTCAGTGCTCCCCCATACAGCTGTGTGTTACCAATAATGATCTGCAATGCATTAAGTTTGATTACGCGCCCTGCCAGCTCTAGCAACACGCGGAAAGGACGGTAGCCTATCCCCATCCAAGTCCCGATGACCCAATAGCCCAGCACGCCAAGACGCTTGATAGGCTTCTTTTCTACCTCGTGAGTGACTTCACCATCAAAGCCAATCCCAAGCATAAGCAGGAAGTAACGGTCATTAATTTGACCGAGATCAATACGTCGTATTTGTCCGTTGACCAGAATATCGCGGGCACCTGCATTATCTAAGGGTATGCCCACTTCACGAGCCCAGACATTAACGGTACCGCAGGGAAGCACTCCTAGCGCTGTCTCACTGCCCGCTAGTTCTTGAATGACTTCATTGATCGTGCCATCACCCCCAACGGCCACAACAACATCGACATGCTGTTCAACTGCTTCGCGGGCAAATTTGCGGGCATCTCCGGTTTGTTGGGTTAGCCTCAATTCAGCTTGCCAGCCGTGATTACGCAAATAGGAGACACAGTCCGCAATATGGTTCGCATTTTGAACGTAACTGCCAGATGTTGGATTGGCAATCAATATGGCAGTAATATGCTGCCTATTAACCATTTTCATATTTTTTTGCACATCTTCTTGCATATATGCCTCCTGCTATCAATGCAATATCAGACCAGATTTACGCGCCAGTTCCTAGTCTACCCGTGGTACACGTGCTAGGATCTCTGAAACGACCTCGTAATTAATTGTACCCAAATGCTCTGCTACCTGTTCGGCAGTTAGTGTGGCCTCACCCTGACGTCCAATCAATACTACTTCATCTCCCATACGTGTCTGAGGAATATTTGTTACATCAACCATACACTGATCCATACAGACACGGCCAAGAATGGCTGCCTCCTGCCCATGGATGAGCACGGTACCCCAGGTAAGCGGAGCACGGCGGAAACCATCGGCATAGCCAACTGGTAAGACAGCGATACATGTAGGATGCGTGGTTACGTAAATACTGCCATAGCTGATACCTTCGCCAGCAGATAGCCATTTTACTTGTGATACCTGAGTTTTGAACGAGAGTGCTGGACGAAAACTATCAGGAAGATGAACCACGGGCGATGGTTGCAGACCATAAATAGCAATTCCCGGTCGTACCATGTCGAAATGAGCAGCGGGAAGAACCAGCATTGCCGCGCTATTGGCTGCGTGCACGATCGGCGGTCGTAATCCTTGTTCTCGTAAGGCATGCAGCACTTGCAGGAACCGCTCAAGCTGCAGATGAGCATGCGTTTTGCTCTCTGCATCGGCCTGGGCAAAATGGGTATAGAGTCCTTCCAGTTCTAATCCTGGTAGGACCTTTATCAGACGCACAAGCGCTACGATCTCGTTCATTTGTTCATGACGAATACCCAGGCGTCCCATGCCGGTATCCACCTTAACATGCACTTTGACTGTTTTGCTCAGGTCGAGGGCTGCACGCGAAAGTGCATATGCAGCCTCAGTGGAATAGAGTGTCACACGCACATCCAGGCGTATCGCTTCGCGCATCTGCCAGAGGGGAACATAGCCAAAGACGAGGATTGGGGCGCTAATATTGGCCTCACGTAACGGAGCTGCCTCGCTCACTGTGGCAACACCAAGCATACTAGCTCCATTGTGTAGAACGGTACGAGCAACCTTTAAGGCTCCATGCCCATAAGCATCAGCCTTTAATGCAGCCATCACTTGTACATTCGGCCCAACGAGCGATTTGATGTGGCGTGCGTTACTGGCAATGGCGTTCAGATCAATTTCGACCCAGGTGGGACGATCGGCATGTCGGAAGATAGTCTTTTTCCAACCCGGTGCCTGACGTACCAGCTTTTCAGAGGCTTCCCAGGGACGAGCCATCAACATCTCTGTCACACGTTCCATACGCGTCTCTTCGGAACCTTTGACCAATACTACGTCCTGCATTACCCCTCGGGGCCCATCAATTGCAGCCCCTACCGATGGCGAATGATTGCTAGGAAACTCTGGACCTTCATTTGGCTGCTGGGATAAGTCTCTGGACTGCTCAAGAAGACTGCGTACGATCTGAGCAGCATCTTCGTGCGTTGAGGTAGTGATAATATGGGCACTATCCATTCCTACTTGTTTCGCTGCCTCTGCAATCAGTGCTGCACTTTCTCCATGTGTAATCAGGTAATCTACAAAGTCTGGTATCTGCTGCCCTAATTCACGATGGGCCTTTTCCTGGTAATAGCCCAGGTTCAACATATCACCTAGCACCGCGATACGTCGTCCCGTTGCGGGCGTGAGTGCATCCAGAGTAGCAAGTCCGGCAAGCATAGATGCTGGCGAGGCATTGTGGGTATCATCGAGCAGACGAGAGTCGCATACCCCCGGCAAGGGATTGAGTCTGCCTAGCATGGGAACAACGTTTACCAGTGCTTGTTGAACTTCTTCCATAGACATGCCAAGCGTAATGCCAATCTGGCACGCAGTCAGCATTGTATACAGGTGATGCTCGCCGAGTAAGTGCGATACAAGCGGTATATTGCGAACATCCCTGGGCTGCAATGTCGCTAAGTAGGCAGCAGCTTCCTCAGGACGCGAGACAATCGGTACATTACGGACATTACTAGAGATATCATTGGAAGCTTGTTCTTTGCTAACTGGCTGAATAAGTTCTCCGCATACACCATCCCAGCTGATATCAGTGACACAAGCGTGCAGATCGGGATGAGCTCCCGCCTGAGTTGAGATGCGAGAACTTAGTGCAAATGAATGGAAGGTGATATTGCCTAACGAGTTCTTATTGCGTGCTACCAGGGCCGCACTTGCTTCATCATCTTGGTTATAGAAGAAGCGTCCCCCCTCAGGCAAACTGCTCACAAGTGCGCCCAGTTCATCTGCCAGATGCTCAACCGAGCCAAAGTATTGGAGTTGAACGGGACTGATATTGGTGAGTACACCGATCTGCGGATGTATGATGCGACAGAGATCAGTGATTTCGCCAGGATGATCACAACCCAGTTCCAGCACCACATATTCATGCTCTTCTTCCAGACGACCCAGTGAGAGTGGAATCCCCAGTAGATCATTGTAGTTTTGCCAGCTTCTGAACGTTTTAAATCGGCTCGCAAGCACTGTAGCAATCGCCTCTTTAGTACTGGTCTTACCAACACCTCCAGCCACGGCAATGACAGTGGGATGCCAGCGTTTGAGAATTGCACTGGCATATTGCGGCAACGCGATACGCGTATTTTCTACCACCACAACTGTAACATCGGCCTGAGATAGTGTAGCATGCATTTGCTCACTAAGTGCATTGAGGGCATCAGCTTCTACCAGTAGGCCCGTTGCACCCAATCGCACTGCATCCAGCAGGTAATCATGCCCATTATTATGTATTCCCTGCACGGCCACAAACATCTCACCTGGCACCACTTGACGCGTGTCGTGACTGAAGGTAGCAAATTGGTTCTGCTTTCCCTGGTAGCGTAGGACACCCTTGGTAGCTTCAAGCAAGTAATCAAGATAGATCATATCAGTTCCTATACATGTTCTGCTTTCTATACAAATATACTGCATCCTGCCTAGCTGCCTAACCATACCTGTTAGCCCTAATGTTGTCAATGCCTTGATGGCTGTTATGCCAACGATTGTATTTTCGTGGGCAACAAAAAACGCGGGTCCAGTTCAGCCGTTCTCGAGATGGCCTCGCCTACCGCGTTTCTCGTCTATGGTCCCACCGCATCGGGCTACCAGTACGCTTGCTGGTTTCTCCCGATTGATAGCATTCAGTGTGCTTTGTGTACTTTCTTACGAGTTAGGAAAGTAATTGTCGCAATTATCCCTAGTAGCAGTACCCGCAATAGAAGAAAAAGCATTGCGATAAGAAAAGGTACTGTTATCAATAGGGCAAAAAGCCCCAATATAGTGTAGAGGTTTCCTGTTATTATATTCATAAACATAGTGCATAAAAAATATGCATGTTCCTTTCTTTAAGCCTATAGATTTTATATTTACTAGACTCCAATTTACTTGTTTATATTATACCATATCTATGTCGATATGTAAAATTTGTATCAAAAGAGAAGGTGTTGCCCTTCTATTAGTCCCAACGTTGTCAATGCTTCCATAAAGATTGAAAGGAACAGCATTGACTAAACTGATATACTGTCTTTGACCAATACCATACACTTTACTAGGGAGGCAATAATGCTGAACAGACAGTGTTCTTCTGACTCCGCCGTAAGGATAAAGCCATGGTGGTTCTTCA
>DASYAN010000460.1:0-3733 GCA_036501345.1 Ktedonobacteraceae bacterium | reverse complement strand
AAGTTGGTGTGAGTGAGGAAGGATGATTGGAGAATGTCGCATCTTCAGGCGAAGTGGCTGTATTGAAGTGGATAATCTCGCTCACACCAACTGTTGTAATCATACTAGATGAATGAGCTTTTTTGTAACGGACAAAGAGGGCAAGTTGAGAGGGAAAACCGGACAATTTGAGAGAGTCTTATGCGGCATTTTGAGGACAATGCGGACATTTAAGCACTACCAACACGGTGTTCTGGAATTCTGGGGTTCAACCAAGCAAGCCGAAGACAAAAGTGTTGATATCTCATGATCTGGAGTGATATCAACACAGCTATGCAGGACTAGCTGTCTGCTAGCTGGCGCGTGTTTGTCAGGTGTTTGACGTTGTGTTGCAGTCGCTCATCTGTCATACTTATAGACAAGAAGTGCGGTCTTACCTCCGAGAGTATTAATAGAGTTCGTATCTACTAAACAAGAAGCACTTGACCAGGCCGTTGCCAAGTAGCGGACCTGGTCTTTTCTTTTATTGAGGCACCGAAGAGCCGTACCGAGTTAGACCTCTGTAATTGTTCCTAATAATGCACGTGCGATTACCATACGCTGGATCTGGTTCGTACCTTCGAAGATCTGAGCAACCTTGACATCACGCATATAGCGCTCGACCGGGTAGTCACGTACATAGCCTGCCCCACCGAGGACCTGCAGAGCGTTAGTGGTAACCTCCATTGCCATGTCAGAGGCGAAGCATTTTGCCATTGATGCATACATCGCTAGCTGTGTGACGTTGTGTACACCCTGTGCTTGGTCGAGTTTATAAGCAGCTTCGTAGACTAGCAGGCGTGCGGCCTCAATCTTCATTGCCATATCGGCTAGCATAAATTGGATACCTTGAAAAGCTCCGATCGGTTTGCCAAACTGCTGACGTTCCTTAGCATAGGAACATGCAGTTTCAAAGGCCGCTTGTGCGACCCCTACTGCTATAGCACCAATATTGACACGTCCGCCGTTGAGTGCAGAAAGCGCAATTTTAAAGCCCTGTCCATCCTCACCGATGCGGTTAGTAATAGGAAGTTGGCAATCCGTAAAGATTAGTTCACGGGTCGGCGATGAATGCAGGCCCATTTTCCGCTCAGTCTTACCGAATGAAAAGCTAGGTATGCCCTTTTCAGCAATAAAGCAGGAGATCCCAGCAGATCCTGTTCCACTGTTGCTACGAGCCATGAGTAGATACAGGTCGGCTTCTCCGCCATTGGTAACCCACATTTTGGAGCCGTTGATGATATAGCAATCGTCAGAGCGCTTGGCCTGACATTGCAGACGGGCGGCATCTGATCCGGAGGAGGCTTCGCTCAGAGAGAATGCGCCAAGCACTTCACCCGTAGCCAGACGTGGTACCCAGTGTTGACACAGTTCCTTGCTACCGAAGAGGGCAAGTAAGCCCGTGACCATATTATGAACGGAGATGCCCACAGCGGTTGCCATATCGCCCTTTGCCAGTTCTTCATAGACCAGCGTGCCACTCAGGCGGGTAAGCATGCTGCCACCGTAATGCTCAGGAGTGGTCATGCCCAGTAGGCCCAGTGCAGCCATTTTTGTATAGACTTCACGAGGAAAATAGTTCTGTTCATCCCACACTCCGGCGTGTGGGGTGATTTCCTGCTCGGTGAATTGACGCACCATAGCACGAATATCTACTTGCTCTTCATTGAGATCAAAGTGCATAATATACTCCTAATACTGGGAATAGAATCATTTCGTCTCTGATAACTGCGGTGTTTGCCATACCTGTAGAGTGCGATCTACACTCCCTGAGGCAATACGTGAGCCATCGGGCGACCAAGCTACTGTCATCACGTAGCCATTGTGCCCATAGTAGACGAACTGTTTTTTTGTTGAGATATTGCACACATGGACAGTTTTATCATTCCCACTAATCGCCACAACTTGCTTGTTTTTCGGGGACCACGCAATAGTGTTCTTCATAGTGGTCCAGGACTCCCCTATCATGACTTCCGTATTGAGGTAGATATCACGGATGCGGATGTGGTGATCGCTGCTGACAGTGGCTATCCATTTACTATCTGGTGACCAAGATAGCCCATGGATTGATCCATTATAGCCACCGAAGGTCTTGTGCCCATAGCGCGGAAAGAGCAGCTTGCTCAAGAATGAGCGGTCCTCGCGTGCTTTATCCAGTTCTTTAATTCTAAGCTTGCAGTCCTTGCCGCCCGAAGCTAGGTAATGGCCATCAGGCGACCAAGCCAGACAGTGAACTTTATCACTATGGTCTTCGTACTTAGTGATCAGTTTATTTGTAGCGGCATCCCACACCTGCACCGTTTTGTCTTCACCTGCTGAAGCAATCCGCTTGCCATCGGGTGACCAAGCAACAGTCAATACTGGTCCATTGTGTCCATTAAATGTGTAGATCTGTTCCCCAGTGGCCGCTTCCCAGATTTGTGCGCTCTGATCGTCGCTGACGGAGACCAGAGATTTGCTATCGGGAGACCAGGCAAGACTGTTGACTCGTGCAGCATGTCCCTGGTACGTCAGAAGACGGTGACCATTGGTAGCATCCCAGATCAGGATCGTTTTATCGTAGCTAGCTGAGGCAATGTACTTGCCGTCAGGCGACCAGGCGATCGCTGTAATACGGCCAGTATGACCCTGGCATATGTAGAGCGTGTTGGGCTGGGGACGGACCTGACTCGTCTGCTTCTGGGTTTTTTTGCCGGATATCTGTGGTGAGACTGGCTGTCGGTGCGTCTGGGGCTGTTTCGTAGATAGGGAAGATCCGGAAAGCGCCGGAAGCGTCACAGGCAATGTATTCGCCCATACGTTCTGAGTAGGCAATGAACGTACGTATTGTGCCATAATACGCTGTAGTTCCTGACGTACAATCAAGATACTTTCCGGTCGGCTATTAACTGCCACACTAACCATGCTCATCACTAGTGTATCCAGTCCAGCTAACAATGGGTCACTGAAGTGGAGTGGCTCGAAGTGAAAAGGTGTTTCGGAGGGATCATCTCCGGTTAGCAACTGGTGGAGGGTTGCACCCAGGCTATAGATATCGGCACGTGTCGTGGTTTGTGACTTGCCATATTGTTCTGGTGGCGCATAGCCTGAGGAGCCGAGTGCGGTCGTATCTTTCTCCTGTCCCGGCTTAAAGTGACGGGCAATTCCAAAATCAATCAGGTAGACATGTCCACTCGGTGTCAACATAACATTGCCAGGTTTGAGATCGCGGAAGACAATTGGGGGCTGACGTGTGTGTAGATATTCAACGACCGCACAGAGCTGGAGCGCGATACCGAGAGTCTTCTCGATTGGCATGGTGGCGTTGCCCAGCTTCTCCAGGTGATCTTCGAGTGTATCGCCCTCAATAAAGTCCATCACCAGATAAGAGCGTCCGCCTTCAGTGAACTGCTCGTAGATACGTGGCAGATTGGGATGAGTTAAATGGGCTAGCAGCATCGCTTCGCGGTTAAAGGACTCGGTAGCTTCTGCAAGATCCTTTGGATCTATGCTACTCTGGCTCATTTCTTTGATTGCTACCAGCCGATTCCCGAACTGCATGTCCTTGGCCTTATAGACCGATCCAAAGCCGCCGCGACCAGCCTGAACAAGAATGGCATAGCGTTGCTTCAACATCGCCTTAGGAAGTAAGCCTGTCAGCGTGTTGTTGATAGATGATATATTCCCTGTGACGTCCAACAAATTACCACAAACGCGGCAAAAGCGAGCTTCCTGC
>DASYAN010000459.1:0-8183 GCA_036501345.1 Ktedonobacteraceae bacterium | reverse complement strand
GATCCCATGTGCTTTTCCTCGCAGATGACGCGTTCACTACCTTCGTTGCGATAGTAATCAAAGGCTTGAGTTGGGTGTTCCAGCAGGCCCGGCTCTTTGCTTGTCTCGCTGGGCGACATGGTGGGTGGTAGATAGATCAGCAAACGAGGATTGGAGGCAAAGCGGCTCATGACTTCCAAAGCGGCAATAGCATTCTCTTCGCGAATAATGATCTGACGTTGCAGGCGTGTCAAGATGATGCGCTTACCTGACACATCCTCGATATCAAGAATATCATCGTGCTGCTGCTGAGCGGTGAGTACGTCGACTTGCTCTTCCGGCAGTGGTAGGAAAGGACGCACTGGCTCGCTATAGGTAGCGGCAGATGGGACTGAGACAAGCTCTTTTTCGGGATAACGTAGCGCGGTAAGCTTGCCGCCGAAGACACAGCCAGTATCGATATTGATCGTGTGATTGAGCCATTCTGGCTTGGGCACGGGAGTATGACCATAGACGACCATAGCTCGCCCACGATACTCTGCCGCCCAGTTGTAGCGTATGGGCAGACCAAATTCGTCGGTTTCGCCAGTTGTCTCGCCATAGAGGGCAAACTCACGTACAGCACGTGAGGCACGACCCTGCATAGCTTCTTTCATGCCAGCATGCGCAACCACCAGTTTACCATCATCCAGCACATAATGGCTGATGAGACTCTCGAGAAAGGTTTTGACACGCTCCACAAACGCTGGTGGCTTTTGTGCCAGTTGTTCCAGAGTCTCGGCTAAGCCATGCGTTACATGTACATTACGGCCATTGAGCTTACGCTGCAACTTGCTGTCGTGGTTACCGGGTACACAGAACGCAACGCCAGAAGCGACCATATCCATTACTAGATGCAATACCTCAGGTACCTTTGGGCCACGATCCACCAGATCGCCCAAAAAGATGATTCGCCGCTCATTGGGATGCGTGACCTGGTAGGATGGCATACTATCTTTAGAAAATGTAATTTGGTAATCGAGTTGCAGTAAGAGTTCTTGCAGTTCGTCGAAGCAGCCATGGACATCACCGATGATATCGAAGGGACCATGTTCGTGCCTGAGATTGGTCCAGAGGCGCGTGCGTTCAATCTCAACAGACGCAACCTGCTCGGGCGTGTTGAGGATGCAGATGTTGTGGAAGCCTTCATCTTTGAGGCCACATAGAGATTTACGGAGTTGCATGGCTTGATTGCGCACAACATGCGGGCCAAAGTTGCGATCAGAGCGCAAGCGATTGCGCTCGTGGCAGATGTTGTTAGGCAGGTTAAAGACAATTGGGATCGCCAGACAATGATATTCGCGTGCAAGTTTGAGCAGATGCTTACGTGCTTCGGGTTGGACATTAGTGGCATCGATAACGGTTAGCTTGCCACGAGCAAGTCGCTTGGCCGCGATAAAGTGCAGCACCTGGAAGGCATCTTCAGTAACGGACTGGTCATTTTCATCGTCGGAGACGAGGCCGCGACAGAAATCTGATGAGATAACTTCAGTCGGTTGGAAGTGCTGACGTGCAAAGCTGGATTTGCCAGCTCCCGAGGGACCAACTAACACTACCAGGGCAAATTCAGGAATAGTGATTTTCATGCAATGCTTCCGTACATTAAGATAAAGACGTTAGAAAAGAGATAGCGCATCAGGATTGACGCGAGAAGATGCCCATTTGCGAGAGCGCACCCACCTCGTCGTCCTGGGGTCCCACTGGCTGATAGCGGACGGTGTAGCCATAGCGCCCAGCGACGCGTGCCACCCAGTCCTGAAACTGCTGGCGTGTCCATTCAAAGCGATGATCTTCGTGGCGGAACTGTCCAGCATGCAGCAAGGCAAATTTGCTATTGTATTCGGCGTTGGGTGTAGTAATGACCACAGTAGCAGGCCGGGCGAACTCAAAGAGCACACGCTCGAAAGCGGCAAGACGTGGCTCGTCGAGATGCTCGATGACTTCGACCACAGTGGCAGCATCGTAACCCTCCAGACGTTTGTCGCGGTAGGTCAGTGAACCATGCTGCAAGGTGATGCGCTTGCGCTGGTTCTCGGGTAGGCGCTCCAGCCGCAGGCGTCTACTAGCGTGCTCAAGCGCACGATAGGAAACATCAAGGCCAAGAATACGCTCGAAGGTTGAATTTTCTAGCAGCAATTTGAGCAATTTACCTTCGCCACAGCCCAGGTCGAGCACGCTATGCGCATTGCTCTGCTGCAATATTTCCATGACGGCTATGAGGCGCTGTTCATGGGGATTGCCATGTAACTCTTGTGACTTCTGTGACTCCTGCAACTCCTGTGACTCTTGGGGGAATGGGCTCTTTTCTTCCTCCGTCTCCTCTTCCTGGTCAATGGCCTCCTCGGGAAGAAGGCGTGCGAGAGTGCTCCGCACGAGACTACCACGGTTACGTAGATAGCGCCGAGTGATCAGATTGCGCTGGGGGTGCTTTTCCAGCCAGCCCTGGCCACGCTTGAGTAGCTTCTCGACCTCCTCATCACCAATCCAGTAGTGCTTAGCGTTATCCAACACGGGGATCAGCACATAGATGTGCGAGAGGAGATCACTCAACCGACAGGTAGCTTCAAAGGTGACGCTATAATATGGGCTCATGCCCCATTCAGGATACTGTTCGTCGAGTGCATGAGGCTCCATAGTGACAGTATAACCGAGAGGCTCGAAGAGGCTTTGAAGTGTCACGACATCATCACGGCAAGGAATGACAGCCAGATGAGCCTTGAGCGGCAACAGAGTATTGACCAGTTCAGGTCGGAACTTGCAATGCCCATTGAGCGCAGTGCCAAAAACGTCCGAGAGTGCCACACTGAGAAATGAAGAGGCGACATAAGGACGATCATTGACATACTGCTCAAGCGCAACCGACTTATCGCGACCACGCACGAGATGGACGAGATCGACATCGAGCAGAAGGGCGGCGGTACAAAGCTGCTCTGAGGCTTCGGGGTAGAAGACATGGGCCTGTCCGAAGTTCAGAGAAAAAGTCTGCACACGCTCAGGATGTTTGTGCAGTAGATAGCCAAGATCGGTAGCTGGTTGATGGGTTGTAGTGATGGTTAGCAGCATGACCTCTAGACAGCTCCTACATTTCTTCGAGCTTAGCAATGCTCTCTTTTTTGGGTTCCGAAATACCCTCAGGGATATTCTATCATTGTATTGAGCTTTCTACCAGACGGTTCCACCAAGTTGGCAGAACGATTTTTCGATGGAATATTCTTGCCGTCTATCTGGGAAATCTATATCACTCTTGCCCTGACATCTATCGCAGGTGTATTTATCGGACTGACAATCTCGACATTGGTTCGCAATAATGATCAGGCAATGAGTTTTATCCCGCTTGTACTCCTCCCTCAGCTTATCTTTTCCGGAAGTCTATTTCCCCTAAAAGGTATCCCTCTGCAAATTTTCGGAGCGTTCTTTTCGCTGCGCTGGTCTATGGCGGCTTTAGGGTCAACACAGAATTTGCTTGGCAATGGAGATAAAGTATTTGGAACATGTGACACCTGTAATACCTATCAGCACAACCTATCCTATCTCCTGTTCACATGGCTGGCACTCATCACAACTATTCTCATCCTGGGAATGCTGACTGGCTACTTCCTTAAACGCAAAGATACTGCCTGTTAAGATCTGGGAGGGAGACTATCTGCTATAAACTTCGTGGCTATGGTCAAACCAAACGACATAAAAGACGCTATCGATAAAAAAGCCCATGACTCGCCCATATTTATTTGCGGAAACACTAAACTGCATAGGTACATCGACGATTTGGTCTTCATCAGCTATTCCAAAACCGCTTTCCGTAGTCTGTGTCCAATCGATTGGATGGCATCTCAACGCTTTGCTTTTATTTGCAAGCAGCTCTTGGACTGGAACGGCAGATAAATCGCTAAACCGTGCAATTAATTTTAAAAAGTATTTGTTGTCTCTACCTTCAATATTATACTTGGGATGATCTGTCTTCAAGTATTTGAAGGAAAAAGAAGGATAACTCGCATGCTTAACACGCTTATCAATCTGAGACGGAACCTGTTTAGTTCTTCGCTGAGGTTGCTTAGGCGATATGTGACGTGTCATTGGTGTCCCCTTGCTTTAGCAATTCAGCAAAATACATTTGCATTGCGTCATGAGAGATGACTTTATGTGAAGCCTTATCGAGTTCTAACCCATCACGAGCAATTACCCATGGATCTTCATCACGTGTCATCTGCTCTAACTCATAGGCTGTTTTTGGCAAGTAGACTTCAACAATGTCATCGAGCAATTCTTGTTGTTGAGTACTAAACTGTTGCTTAATTTCTTCTAAGCTAAGATCATGTCTTATAATAGGTGTCCATTTAAAATGCTTATAGGTATCATATACAACTGGCAATACAGGACCATGTACCCATGCCTCTATTTCATCTTCAAACATGGGTTCGTTAAACAACGCCAAGTGCCATGCTTGCGTGTAGTACACTAATTTGTTGAGCTTCAGGTTTGTGATAAGCTCTTCACATTCATTAGCAAAGGCAAGGAAATAATCAGCAACAGTATTGGCAGTGATCATAGTAACACCTCCTAGAGTATTCTACTTTGCTGTAGATAGTATTTGCAAGATAAGATGATCTAAATTCTTGTGAGTATAGTATATCAGGGGGACACGTGTTGCAATGACAACTACCCCATCTTTTCTACGAGCATGAATCACTGATACGTCTTCATTAAAAGCAATTTCTTGAAACAGTGACATAGGTATCCCTCCGCTTAGTATCTTGGAGACATCTCTTCTTATCTCTAAGTTAATAAACGAGTACCTTTGTATATTATTAAATACAAAGATATATCACTGGTAAGGAATTTACCATGATTTCTTACTTACCCAGTAGAACTTTACTAATACCAACTTGCATTCATTAGCAGACTTCCCACGCCAGTAACTTCGTTCATCGACTTACTTTTGAAATTTGTTTCTCTGACTGCAAGTTGATATAATAGCCTCAACCTCCAAGGCCGATAGATAGAATGCCACTGAAGAGGAAAGGAAAGTTTAGAGCTGATGGAAGAGAAAAGCTATACAAAACTCTCGTCATCAGAAGAGACAAAAAGAAATTTAATGATTGCCGCTGTGTATCTGACCGCTTACGAACTGGTCAAGTGGGCTATTATAGATCAGCTCAAACATTTTTATATTGATGGGATACAGCGTGATAGCATAGCAATGGAGCAAAGATATCAAAAGGATGTTCTCTCTCTGGATAAGAACAAATTTCTCGCTTCCTGCCGCTGGCTAGAACAGATGGGGGCAATTACAAAAGAAGATATTGAAAAGATAGCAAAGTTACGAGAGCATCGTAACAAAGTAGCTCATGAGCTGCCAGAATTTCTTGTTGATGATGCTGTAAATATAAACACAGCGTATATTTACAAAATGTATGAGCTATTAACAAAAATAGATGTATGGCGGTTTATGCAAGTTGAACTTCCTATTAACCCCGAATTATCTGCTCACACTGACGAAACAATTAGCGCAAAATCAGGACCAATGCTCATATTGGAACTTTTATTCTCTTTTGTTCCCTTAGATCACAAGCATTTTGAGGAAAAGCAGTAAAAATTGCTTCTGTTGCATATAAAAGAGTGTAGGGAAATAGCCATAAGGAGATGCGAAGAGGTATCTTTTGGTGATGTCCTTTGCAGCCATTATGTTTGGTTGCATTAATTCAGTCCACGAAATTATCAAGGAGGTCCACATCTATCAAAGAGAACGTACAGTAAATCTCGGCTTCATTCCGTATATATTTTCCAAAATCATTATCTTGAGCATCATCTGCCTCCTGCAATGTGCTTTACTGCTCGCGATAATGAGTCTTGCGGCGCAATCTGCTATTCACGTGGCTAGCGCTGATTACGACTATTCTTATCCTGGGAATGCTGACTGGCTACTTCCTTAAACGCAAAGATACTAGCAGCTAAGCCTGTTAAGATATCGGCAAGAGGCTCGTCGCATGCAATTCCGCTTTCGCAAAAATTGTCCAGTCCATCTTGCCACTCTTGAGGATATCCTCATCAAGCCAAGTTTGCTGCCCCTAGCTTCTACGTGGGCGTAAGATCATGTATTCGTAGAACAGGGCTGCGATGATCGCACCGATGAAGGGTCCAAGCCAGTAGACGAGATCGTTTTGCCAGAAGCCGCCAGCCAGCGCGGGACCAAAGGTGCGTGCCGGATTCATCGACGCGCCCGTAAGTGGTCCACTGAGGAGGATATCTACGAGTACAGTAAGGCCAATACCAAAGCCTCCAATTTTTGGCGCTCGTTGGTCAACAGCGGTTCCGAAGACGGCCAAGACAAGAAAGAATGCCAGGACTGCCTCTAAGAGCACACCAGTGCCAAAGGAAACACCCGGTGAAAGGTTAGGCGTGCCAAGGTGAGCGGCAAGCCAGACAGGTTGCGGAAAAATAATGCGGAGCAGGAGACCAGCAAGGACGCCACCAACCAATTGGGCTATGATATAGAATATTCCCACGATGGGGACGATACGTCTAGTCACAAGAAATCCAATGGTCACAGCAGGATTAAGATGTCCGCCAGAGGTCGCGCCGAAGATGGTGATCATGATAGAGAGTGCTAATCCATGTGCGAATGCAATGCCTAGCAATCCAATCGAACCATGCGTCAAGGTGTTTGTGATTATCGAGCCTGCGCCAAGAAAGATGAAGGCAAAACTTCCCACGAGTTCAGCAATGACTGACGTGACGTATTGCTCTGTAGCCTTATTCCTTTGTTGGCTGTCAGGGATCAATTGGCCTTGTTGGTCTAATTGTTCATTTGCAATGTTTTCCATAGGCTCCCTTTCTTTTCATCTATGGACGAAAAGCAATCGGTTCGGGAAAGATATACTCGGCTGAGGACCGCTAGATACTAACACCTATTTGTATGCTAAAAGGTAACAGTATCGCTTCTCTCTGAGAGTGGATCAAGACATCGACGGACAAACAAGATCAGAAAGTGGAAAATCAGTTTGTTCGTGTGCTCCTTCTACCCGTGATACCATTGGCCAACAGAGTCTAGTTGTAGATGGTATAGCACGGAGAGGAGCCACAGACACGATAAATGAAACCTTATGCTCCACAGGCGCACCACTGCTGATGAAAAAGTTGAGGTTAGCCCGCATATAGGGACGTTTTCAGAATACTCTGCTAGCCAATTTTGTACGGATAACAACATTGGAAAAAGCGAGCCTCTTCCCCACCCCAACGGACGCGATAAATCGGGTCCCTACCTCATGGGCAATGAATTGCCATATATTATGTAATAAGGTCATAACATTACAAAATTAATCAGCAACCGTATTGGCGGTGATCATACTAGCACCTCCTAGAGTATTCTACTTTGTTGTAGATAGTCTTTGCAAGATAAGATGATCTAAATTCTTGTGAGTATAGCATATCAGAACGAAAGTTCAAAACCAACTGGTGAGTTTGCTGTTAGGATAAACAACGGGAAATAGACATTCCTTCAAAGATGGTACGAGAAGAGGAACAAGCCACGCACAATAAGAGATTTGACTTTTCCCTTCTTGGAGAGCGAGAACACTTCACCATGATTCGTGAGAATGTTGATAGCTCAAATCTGCACCCAAGTTTGCCAGTCTAGCAGTTATCAGGAAAATTCAAAGTCTTGAGCCTCACTCTGAACTGCTACATTGTCAGATCAGTATGTACCATCAAGTCTCTCCTAGTTATAGGCTGCTAAATTATTAAGTTCACGATTCTTACTCTACTGATGGTGTAGCCTGAAAGATAAAATTCTTCATGGATAAAAGCAATGGAGGAATTGTCAGGAGAACAGGTCACAGAAGTTAGGATAAAAGATGCTCCATCTCGATACAAAAAACTGTCATGATAAGGAGATACGATATCATTAGCATTAGATGGGTCCCAGATTTGTATAGTTCCATCATCACTTACAGAAACAATATATTTTCCATTAGGTAACCAAGCTATGTCTTTTACAAGCTCTTTGTGCTGTGAATAGATTCTTGGTATAGAAGAAAAATGCCCTGGGATAATATTCCACACTTGCACTGTTACATCACCTCCAGCAGAAGCAATATACTTTCCGTCAGGTGACCACACGAGAGTTTGCACTCCACTACTTTGATAGAACCAGATGTTTTTTCCAGTAC
>DASYAN010000458.1:0-5889 GCA_036501345.1 Ktedonobacteraceae bacterium | reverse complement strand
TGTGGGAATCCAAGCAAGAGTGGCGAATAAGAGGATTACTATCCAAGGGACGGGATTTCTTGCATGCTGAGGTAGATTGATGATGCCAGAGAAAGCTCGCTGTTGCCTCGTCTCGCACGGACGTTGATACTCAATACCGCCTGTACAACAGATAGCTTTTTGTTCATCCACAGTATGTATCTCCTGATCGTTCTCGCGTACAGTAAGTAATATAGCTAACACTACGGCAATGCATTGAGAGACTGTTCTGCTCTTAGTAGATCGTCAAGGAGATCTACTAAGATATTACCATTTTGGGAGACATTTCTCAAGGGATTTATAAAAGAAACAAGTACAAAATGGTCAGCGCAGCAAGAGAAGAGGAAAGACTCGCTACAAGGACCGCGATGAGAAAGCTTGTAGACATCAAGTCTTTGAAGAAAAAATCGCACATGTTTGTTATTCAGGATCATGCTCATCGGGATTCATCCCGAATTCTATCCCCTAGGGTAGGACTCAGAAATTCTTAAATATGGAAGAGCTGATACACGTGCATATCTCTGCTTGAAGTTCTTCAGTTGATGACTCTTTTGCTTTTCTTGAATGTATTGAGAAATGATTTCGGCATTGAGTCGTGTTCGCAACGCTTTTTCTCTTCGTACTGACTGACGCATCGTAAGCACTCATGGAGAGCAAAATCATCAGTCATCACCTGAGAAAATATCCTCAAGAAAATAGGTACTTGTCCTCATGACAATCCATGCTATGACCCTCTATGATTTTTGAAAGGGTGTTTCTCATGTCTACTCAGAGATCATTCAGTTCGCTCTCGTTTGAGGGAAACACAACGAGAGATACATCTCATCTTTTGCTCTAGCTGTGGCACATCACCATAACCCTTTTTTACTGGTGTAGCAAAAGGTGATAGAAAAGGGAATAATGATGAAGAAACGTTTCACCTTAGGAAGTATAGCCCTCTTGGCTGCTCTGCTCGGAGTGGTACTGACGACAGCTCCAGCTTTGGCTCATGAAAAACGCCATGTTGGTCCCTATACTTTTGTGGTCGGTTTTCTTGATGAGCCTGCCTATGCCAATGTGAAAAATAGCCTGGATCTCACCGTCTGTGATGGATCTAGCTGTAACTATACCGTCCAGAATGCAGCTCAAGTTCTTTCCAACCCCGTCAATGATGTAGACAAGACGCTCAAAGTTGAAGTGAGTACAGGTGGTTCAACCCCTCTTGCTCTGACACTTGAGCCTCGCTATGCCAATCCAGGCAAGTATAATGCCTATTTCCTGCCCACCAAAGTGGGAGACTATACCTTTCATTTCTTTGGCACAATCAACAACAATCATATCAATGAAAAGTTTACCAGCAGCCCGACAGGCTTTAGTTCTGTCGAACAAGTTCCAACCTATCCATCTGGCTCGGCCGATCCTGCTAATGCTCAGCTGACAGTATTGAAGAGTCAAGCTCAGAGTGCACAGAACAGCGCAACCACGGCAATGACTGTTGGCATTCTTGGTGCTATATTCGGTATACTCGGTCTAGTGACAGCGGGATTTGCACTAGCTCGTAAATCCCGCTATGCAGGAGCAAGTGCCACAGAAATCAAGACACCACCCGATAGTTTGCGTGGCTAGGGAACATTCTCTTAATTGGGTAGATGAGTGTTGGCAACGCTTCTCTACCCTCTTGCTCCCTGCCTGCTAGAGCAGACTGGAAAGAGAAGCGTGAGAAGACCAATGGTTTCCATATCAAGACGGCATATCGGTTTTATGCATACGTTCATCGTGACGTTTGCTATGGCATTGCTGTTGTTTCTCCTGGTTCCGCTCTTCACAGAAGCTCATTCACAGCTCCCATTTCACGCACAGTATGACCACAGCGATCCGCCAGCCAATGCGAGGTTACCCAGTGGTCATCCTCCCACACAGGTGCAGGTCTGGTTTACAGAGCAAGTCGATCCCAACTTCAGTAAGCTGGCCGTTTTTAATCAACAGCAACACGAAGTTGATCTTGGCAATAGCCACATTGCCCCCAACGATCCCTATTCCCTGATCATCTCACTGCACCCAAGTTTGCCAGATGAAGCCTATACCGTGGTCTTTCATACCGTTTCGGCTGAAGACGGCCATGAGGTAACCAGTGGCTTTAGTTTTGTCGTCGGTGGAGGAGCGTTACCAACCAATACGAGTGCCTTACTCAGCCATATCCAGACAACCGACAATAACTTGAATGCTTGGAGTGTAACAATCCGTTGGTTGAACTACCTTGGGCTGGCTGGACTGGTGGGAAGCTTGATGTTTCTGCTCCTGATCTGGAGACCCAGTGCTCAAGAGCTCAGGATCCGTCTGGTTCTACTAGATGAGGCCAACGCACAGATAGAGTTGCGAACCCTATGGTTCTCTTTTGGCTGTCTTCTGATCCTCTTCCTCGGTTGGGCCAGCTTTTTGATCTACCAGGCCAGTACCTCTAGTGCAAGTGCTCCCTGGCAAATCTTTGGAAACAGTGCCGTTACCACAGTGCTCCTCCATAGCCGTTTTGGAGTTTTGTGGCTGCTACGGCTCGCTCTGCTACTACTTGCATTCATCCTGTGGTTCTTGTGGTATCGCAACAAAGCAAGGGAAGGTCGCCCAGAGAAACTGCTCTGGTTCATCCTCTTTGCTGGCGTGGGGATGATGTCTACGAACTCGCTTGACTCTCATGCAGCTGCCAACCGAGCAGCGCTGGTCCTTGTTCCTGCTGATCTGTTGCACCTGGTCAGTACAGGCTTGTGGGTCGGAGGATTGTTTTCCTTTATACTGATCCTTCCAGTGGCCCTTCGGACACTTGTTCCAGGAACAGGCGATCGTACACGCGTCATTGCCGTACTCATTCCTCGCTTTACCGTCATTGCCATGCTTTCGGTCGCTCTGTTGGCTGTGACAGGGATGGTGCAAGCACTCGTACAATTAAACGTACTCAACGCTTTCTTGAGTGGAAATGAGGGACAGGTGCTCTCAGCATTCCTGGGAAGTAGCTATGGACAGGCACTTATACTCAAGAGTGCTCTCTTTGCTCTACTCATTGGCTTGGGAGCCTTCAATGCCTTCCGGATCAGTCCACTCATGCAACGATTTGCAGTGAAGACGAGCGAGGAGGATGGAGCCGGATCATTTGCGGCTGGACGACTGCAACGAATATTCCGGCGTGCGGTCAAAACTGAGGTGCTGATCGCGCTCTGTCTGTTACTGGTCGTTGGGGGATTAACCAGTCTCAGTCCACCTCCAGCGCCGAGTGCTCCAGTTGCCAATGGACCACTCATTCGCCAAGGTCAGATGGCCGATCTCACCTACCATCTGGCGATCAACCCCGGGAAGGTTGGTCCAAATACCTTTGAAATCACGCTGACGGATAAGGATGGTCAGCCAGTTCAGCATGCGGATGCCATTGTAGCTTATTTCATCATGGAAGATATGGATATGGGGACCGAAGTACTCAACTTCACACCTATCAAGAAGACACCTGGCTACTATGGGGCAACAGCGAGTATTTTAAGCATGTCTGGCCACTGGGGAATTGAACTGATTGTACGACGTAATGGCTTTGACGATGCTAAAACTATGATCCAATGTACTATAGGGACTTGAGGCCTTCTTCAGAAAGTTTTTCACTCTGTCAGAGACCTATTTCATGCCTTTTTTACGACAACTTTCGCATTCATACTTGGGTGAACTTCACAGGTATACATGTACGTCCCAGGTGTCTTGAATACATAGCTCCAGGATTGTCCTGAAGTCAGGAGGTTGCTATTGAAGCCATGTGGAACCGGGGAAGCATTTTGCCCTTCAGTCGCCGTGTGAGTCATAGGATCATGATTGATCCATGTGATTGTGGTACCAGCAGTGACCACGATAACGGCAGGACGAAATTCCTGGTTGGAGATCGTAATGGTAACATGTCCGCTGTGAACAGGGAGGTTCGCTGTATCTCCCGTTGTTGATGTGCCAACATGTGCATTCAGAAGAACAAGAGCGACTTTAAAGAGAACGGCCAGACCTACGATGATCGCTGTCTCAAAGAGTACGCTTTTGGGGATTTTCATATACTACTTCCTATTCATGCACTCTCACGATTCACTCCCGCCACCCTCCATAAAAACTCAAAGGAGACGAGCTTAAAAGATCTTGCCTCAAGCTCATCTCTTTTTCTCTCAACGTACCGAGATTAAAAACATGGTGTTGGTTGTCTACAGGAAACTAGCAAGGATATTTTACGCTACGCTACGCTATGCTGTCTGCACTGTATCTCCCGTCTGTTTGGCATCAGGGATCGATGGTTTGCGTGCCGCTTGCAGCAGAGATGCCTTGGGCCAACACCCCAGTGCCATCACTATGAGTAACAATCCCGAATTGAAGTCAGTCGCCATCCCAGTGAGTATCATGCCAAATCCTTGGGCTCCCCACCAGAGAAGAACACTTACAAGAATGGAGGCAATCAACCAAGGACGGACCCGATCTTGCTTGACCACCGCCAGTCCGATCCCTAGTGCTAGAAAGATGATGATCAGTAGAACGTTCAACACTACTTCTACATGAACAGTGATGATTGCAAGTACATTGAACATGGGATCAAGCAAGATTCCATCAAGCCCTCCCTGACCTGTCATACCGCTAATGAACTCAGAGATTTGTCCGTCCTGCCACCAGTAAGGTTGAAGCTGTAAGAGAGCAACGAAGACCCAGAAGCCCGCAAGGATCCAGCGCAGTTGTAATCGGGAGAGCAACCCACTCTCATTGTTCTCACCTGAAGGATCATTCGGTGTGCGTCGTGGGTAGATCACAAGGCCCAGGAGGGGATAGAGCAAAACAGCTCCTGGTGCTCCTGTGAGAGCACTGGCTTGTCCGGTCAATAACATGCTCATCCCTTCCCCTCCATACCAGACAATGAGTGCCCATATAATGGAGATAATCACGGTTCCTCTGACCCACAATCCAGCTATCAAGAGGATACCAAGAATGATCTGAGCCACAACAATGAGCAGATTGATGGCTATGAGGTTTTGCGTGGTCACAGCGATGATCCAGTTTAGACTAGCGGCGATGAGGCCTGGCTGGCCTGATGCAGTCGGGTCCATAACTTTGTTCACCATATTCATAGTGAACATCGCTGGTTGCAACTGTAACAATCCGTCAATGAGCCACAATACTCCAAGAATTTGACGTAAGCGCTTCTGCGAGAGTAGCATGGAGATGTCTCTTCCTTTCTCTGTCATCCACTGATATCAAGTAGATGTCCATTCGCCTTGCCAATTTGAGAATGAGTCCGAGAGGCCGAAGAAAGCCTCCTTTTAGTAGAGTTTATAGCGGATTACCTTCCCTGTCTATGCGGAGAAATCCCGATCTTTTTCCCTAGGGTATCTCCGATTATCCCTTTTACGATAAATCCCTATTTTTTGTTGTAAGGCGTGTGGTTCTTGATCTTGAAAAGCTCTGCCTGCCAGTTTTTATAACTATATGCTACTAGAAGAATTTGATATACTGGTACAGGAACTACGCAACGCATAACACATCTTCCATTTCTTGTGCCATGTCCTGGCATATGACGGCACCGTGTAACGAATAGATATCATCAGAAGAGAGGTTCTCTCTCAGTTTCGACGAGATTGCGAGATAGATCTTTGGCTGCAAAAAGGCAATGCCGTTCCCCACGTAAGCGTAAGGTGACTTTGTTCAAGCGCTCACAGCTTGTCGTCACACTACGATTATATGTTCATTTTCTATGGATTGCACTTCAAAGCATGTGGTCACTGGCACGGCTGGATTTGCTTCTCTGGCGTCGCACGCCCTGGGCTATTGCAAGCGTACTCATTCCACCTCTTGGGATGGCTATCATGCTCGTGGTTCTTTCCTTTACGGTCACTCAAG
>DASYAN010000457.1:0-3466 GCA_036501345.1 Ktedonobacteraceae bacterium | reverse complement strand
CCTCTCTTCTGGGCGCACCTAGATCAGCCTCCTCGACGGGTTCTTGACACCTTCGAGATCCACGACCTCACTGGCTGGTCTCTTCCATTCTACCCCATTTTCATTCCTGTCTCTGACCCACTGGGACATGATGCCTCCTCTTCAAAACCGTTGATGGGAATGGGAATAAAATCGGAGACAACGAGGAAGAACTCTATGATATGACACTGATCGTTGAGAACAATACATGGAAGATTGCAACCATCTTGCACTGCATTGCGGATGGGTGTCTCAATGTGACGGCATTCATCATCTCATGAGAAGGTTTGACCATGACCCACTTTGGTGGAGTCAAGGAAGAGAAATGTGATAAACTCGGCCAGAGAAGGGTGTATTTCTCAAGAAGAGTGGATCTACACCAAAGAATTCAAGGAAAAATCAGATTGACATGCATAAACTAATGAAAAGAGCATATTTCTAGTAATATGATTGATCGAGATAGAAAGAGTATAGCTCGCAAATAGTGTAAAAGTTTTTAAAACAGAAAGAGCAGATTTTTCCAGAGAAAGTTCATCAGTCTGAATAGAAAGGAAATATTATACAATTGCGTTGTAAAAGTAATATTGTGGCAATTGACAAAATGACTTAAAATATTTATATATATAAGCAATGGATATATTACCATATATATAACGTCAATACGTTAATGTATTGCATTTTTCTTCTTACACACGTTTTGCGTGTTCCCTTCGCTCAGTGTTTCTGTTTGAGCACTCCATCAGATCGGGTCAAGGTCACAAGCAACGCAGGATGGACAGCGCCTTGCACAGGATATCCTCAGCCATCCTGCTTTTGTGTCATAACCAGAAGCCTTCTTTCGTCTGTCTCTGATTCGTACCTATTGCTTCTCTGCTTTCGTAGAGAGCATGGATCACAGTGTTACTCCTACGCTCTTTCATCGTTTTTTGTTATTTCTTTTCTTCCGCCCATCCTCGCAGTTGGAAATACTTCTCTTTGGGTTCTGCAGTCAGCGGATTGATGCCATGCGAGAGGCACCACCACAGATGAAAGGTCGTCCCGATCCCAGGCAAGCCGAGTATCCACACGAAGGTCCAGGGTCGTCCGACAAAGGACAGCAACCCAGTAATCAAGAGGAACCCAAACCATCGCGCCAATCGCTTTGGCAGAGACGTCCCTCGTTCAAAATGACCAAAGGCCGTGCTGCCTACGGCGATGATGACTGCGCAGAGGAACCATTCGAGACTCATGCTTCTTCTTTTCCTTCCGAAACAGAGGCCTTCCAGCTCCCGCGCGGATCAAGGGTGATGGTCTGGAGAGTCCTCTCAGGCTTTGTCAGAGCTTCCACGCCGCAACACTCCCTGTTTCCACAAGCACATGCGCCTTGCTCTTCAGGCGTATTGGTAACCACTGGCTGAACAGGAGATGTTCCTGCTGGCAATCTCTGGCGCAACAGCCGCGATGAATTGGCAAGAATGCCCAGATCGGGCAGTGATTGGGCAGCAGCAGCCAGAATCGGTGGCAAGATGCCCAACGCCGCCAGCGAGAGTCCTACTAGGTTATAAAGGATCGTGAAGCCCAGATTCATCTTGACCACCCGCATGGTTCGCTGAGCAATGAGCAAGAGATCAGGAACCAGATTCCAATCTTCTCGCATCAGGGCAGCATGCGCCGCTTCCAGCGCGATATCGGTTCCCATGACCCCCATCGCGATCCCTACATCAGCCTGTGCAAGTGCGGGCGCGTCATTGACCCCATCGCCGACCATGACCACGACGTGCCCCTGCGCCTGATACTGCTGGACAATGCGAATCTTGTCTTCGGGAAGCAACTCCGCACGATAGGCAATGCCAAGGGCACTCGCTTGCGCCTGAGCGGTCCGTTCATGGTCACCGGTCAGCAACTCGATGTGCTTGACTCCCAGGTCTCGACAGCGTGCAAGAGCGGCAGGGACCGACTCGCGTAAGGTATCAGAGGCAGCCAGGACCCCGATGATCTCCCCCGACCGCTCGACAAACAGCAGGGTTTTTCCCTGGGCTTGCAGGGTAATCGTAGCGGGGAGCATTTCCCCCTGTGAGAGCATGCGCGCATTTCCTACCCGTATCACAACGCCATCCACCTGCGCTTGTACTCCCAGCCCTGGAATGGCCTCAAAGTGCTCTGGCTCGGGAATCGCCAGAGACAAGGCCTCGACATGCTCTCTCACGGCCTCCGCTAACGGGCAATACCGCTCAAATAGGAAGACAGAGGGGCCTCTGATCTGACATACTAAAGAAAAAGCTGTAAGTGTGTCAGAAGGAGACTCCTCATGCCTTTTACCATAACGCAATTGCCAAGTCGTGACAAGTTGTGTAAAACGTTCACATTGCCGATGTTGGAACGTCTCTACTCTCGAGAAGTGGTTACCGAGCTGATTGAAGCCTTTCATCACAAACCGACCCGAGCACGCAAGTTGACGATGATCGTCGTGGTCTATGTGCTGATCTGCTGGAGCCTGTTTGTGGGCTCGACGCTGGGAGCCGTTTACGCCGAACTGTGTAGCTCGGAACGCTACCTGGCAGAACAAGATCCTGAGGAACTGCCTGGACGAGGAGCCTGGGTGTATCGACGCAAACAGGTTGGGGTTCAAATCCTTCGCCGCCTCTTTGTGCTCAAATGCAAGCCTCTGGCTCTGCCTGAGACGCCGGGGGCATTTGCCTTTGGTCTGCGTCTGATGGCTATCGATGGCACGTACGAAGATGTGGCTGACACGCCAGCCAATGCCACCTATTTTGGCCGACGTTGTTCGGGTGGGACTCAAAGCCCTTTCCCTCAGCTGCATTGTGTGTATCTGGCAGAAGTCGGGACCCATGCCATTGTTGATCTGATGGTCGCTCCTTGCCTTACCTCTGAGCAATGTCTGGTCAAGGGACTCCTGCGCTCCATTGAACCGGGGATGCTCGTCTTGATGGATCGTGGCTTTATCGCGGTGGGCTTTTTGCGGACAGTGCTCGATCATGGGGCCCATGTGTTCAATACTGTGAACTTAAGGCCAAAAGGGGGGAAGAAAGGACAGAAAGTTCCAAGTCTGGCATACTGTCAGAAAGAAAAAAAGAAGGAACTTTCTCGTGTACAGATTACGGCAAATGGATGTCGATGACAAGGTATGTGAACAGATCAGCCCAGGTGTATTAGAAAAGATCTATCCCACAGAGGTGATAGAGCAGTGTGTGCAAGGGAGTGATCAGTGGACAGGAACGAAGCGGCGTGTGAGGCAGTCGACAGCACTGGCACTGGTCCTGTTTGTGATGATGTTGGCTCTGTGGAGCCGACTGAACCAACGACAGGTGTGGCAGAAGTTGGTAGGAGGACTGAGCAAACTGCATCCAGAGGATGTGCTGTACAAAATGAGTAGTTCAGCTCTCACAGGACGACGAGCAGAGCTAGGCAGTCAGGTAATGGAAGCTCTCATGAAGACCTGTTGCCAACC
>DASYAN010000456.1:0-4402 GCA_036501345.1 Ktedonobacteraceae bacterium | reverse complement strand
TCTAGAGCAAGCGTACCTTCAAACACGACGACTTGCTCTGGAGCGCCTATCCAAACCGAAAGTTAACCTCTTTTGACCGAGGCTATGGAAAATCCAACTAAGCAGAGAGATCATCCTCAGGTCGTCTAGTATACAAAGCCATGGGACCACTCGCCACATCTGCTTGAGGTTGACTCCAGAGAGGGCTGTGCATAACGGACTGCTCAATTGCTGGTATGGGTGTTTGGGTGCAGACGTTAGCAGGCTGATCATGAGTGGCTGAGCAAATAGCAGCCGTCAAGTAATTGGCCCCGCCCACAATGTTTTGCGTCAAGCTGTCATTGGCATTTGAGAGTTTGTTCGCTATATCCTTCTGTGAAAGACCTTGCAGGAGAGCTGGATCATAGAACGGATTACTTGCTACATACTGATTTGCGATGTCAACAAAGGGAAAGCCATTCACACCGAACTGTTTCATGACTGACTGCTCATGTGGAGCTGGAGTTTGCAGTGTTTTATGATCGCGATCTTGAGCTTCCACTGGCACAAAGTCGATATACGGGCTTGTATATTGGCTGTTTACAAATGTGAATGTTGGAGTATTAGGATCTACATCTTGGTCACTCGAGAGTCCTTCAGGAAGCTTGCTGAAAGTGCCAAAGCGACTGAGAGCAACTACAAGCGGCCAGCGCTGCGCCCCGCAATAGGGACAAAATTCTGCACCATAGTAGAAGATTTCCGGTTTTCCATTCTGACCAGTTAATTCTTGAGTGGTGTCAGTCCTTAATAAGACATTCGGCGTGCCACCAGTTTTGACCTGACCGATGACGCTCTGTTTGAC
Organism: Ktedonobacteraceae bacterium; assembly: GCA_036501345.1. Taxonomy (GTDB): domain Bacteria; phylum Chloroflexota; class Ktedonobacteria; order Ktedonobacterales; family Ktedonobacteraceae; genus DASYAN01. The sequence continues at coordinate 3,582 of DASYAN010000456.1, read as the reverse complement.
ATGAGTAACTTCGCTCAGGACCTCCCGATCGGTTGGACCGATAACCCCGGCAACGGGCTGATGGTCGGCAAGGTAAATAAACACACCAACGACGATGACAACACACACAAGAAGGCCTCCAATGAACCACAATGGACTGCGACGTTGCGGCTGGCGGCGTCGGGCCGATCCTTGCGAAGTTCGGGAAGAGCCCTTCGGATTTTCCTTTAGAGCACTCTCACGCTGTCGTCGTGCAGCCCTGGAAAGTTGCTTGCTTTCCTTACGAGACATCAAATATGTCCTTTCACGTTACCTGTAACTATCAATGAACTTTGCACAACCATCTATCTATGTAACTACTCAGATTTCTATCGCGGTTCAATCCCCTCTTGGATTGGGAAGAGAGAAAAATCGGGGATAAGATTGCCTCTAAGCAAGCGTACTACATTCCCCCTCTATTATAGCTCAAATTTGGCTGCGCATTGCCCTGAAAGGGAGCACTGCTCAAAAATGGTACTATATAAGAGGGCAAATGCCAGCAAGGAACTCCTTGCTGGCAGGAAAAGATTGGTTTCTTCAGATTATTATGCGGTGATATTGCCACAGGCAATGGGATCAAAGCCTGTCTGAGTACTTAGGTCGCTCATTGTCGCAGCTTGGTGAACATTTACATACCATCCGCTGGCAGGTATTGAGGAAACCTTGGATATGACAGTCGTGGAAGTACCATTGCCACTTGCATCCACAACGACAGAGGTAAGTGGATAGAGAACTGCTCCTTGGGCTTCACAACTTCCCTTGTGAATATGAGCAATATGTGTACTGTTCGGTGCCAGACCGCTCAAGGTGAGTTTTACAGTAAGCTTGCTGCCAGTAATAGAAAGTTGGGCTGTTCCACTTGCCAACTCATTAGCGGCTGTGGTCCCCCCAAGGGTGACATGCACAGACTGATTGTTTTTAGTTGAGGTAGTGGAATTAGTGATATTTGCGCAGGCAATTGGCGCAAACTGGATGTCCGGTGAGAGGTTCGGGCCATTGTGGACATTAATATTCCAACCACTGGCTGGAATGCCGTCTTTTACCCCAGCGATGGTCGTTTCTGAAGTCCCTACTCCAACGCTGTTAGCAACAAGGGGCTTTAAGGTATAGAGGATAGCGCCCATGCCTTTGCAGTCACCTGCATGAATATGCTCCGGATGGGTACTGCTCGGTGCTAGACCGCTCAAGGCAACCTTAACGGTCAGCGTCTGATTCGCTGTATCCCACGTCAAGTCACTTGTGCCAACAGGCGAGTGGTTTAAGGTTACTTGTGCCTGAGTGGGTAAGGCAGGAGTACTAGACGGTGGGTTGGCTGTTGTGCTGCAGGCAGCAACAATAAGCATAGAAGCCAAAATCAATGCTATTCCAATAACTACTTTTGTAGTTTGGCGATCCATATTTTTCATAAAAAACTTCCTTAGGACTACTTCTAAGTTTATCAGAGCAAATCTCTCTGGCGCGTTGATAAATCACGCGCAACTCAACAATACTATAGCGGAGATGGCATTCAAATACAAGAGGGATGAATGTAGCTTTGTAGTCTTGGGAAACCTTCCCTACCTGCTCTATACTAGAAAGAGGTGGGACCTGCAAGCTTGGCCCTGAAATATGCATTTGGGCTATGGCGCCTCCCCTAGGACGCCACTTCTATTCCCCTACGCTCTTGACACGGGGCTTTATGCTAAATCAATCATAGTTGAAAAGAGGTCTTATAATGCCAGGACGTGTATCGAAACCCATCCGCTCGATTGGCGTGCTGACGGGTGGTGGCGACGTGCCAGGACTGAATGTAGCGATTAAGGCGCTGGTCTATCGAGCTGAAAACATGGGTATTCGTGTGATGGGTCTGCGTGCCGGATGGGAGGGAATTGCCTACCTGGACCGTGGGCGAGATCTAGATTCTCTTATCTTTCGTAATGATGATCCAGATACATGGAAGAGTAGCTATTTAATGCCTTTGGGGCGTCTGAACACTCGCAATATTGATCGACAGGGTGGCACAATCCTCCAATCATCGCGTACAAATCCTGCTAATACTCGTGTGAGTGATCTACCTTCAAATCTCCAAGCGTATGCCGAGGGGCACGAGCCTGATGAGCGGATTGATCTTACCAAAGAAGTACTCGCCAATCTCGAATTCCTTGAACTGGATGGCCTGGTGGTGATTGGTGGCGACGATACATTGAGCTATGGTGCCAGACTGAGTGCTGAAGGGTATCCGGTGTGGGCAATTCCTAAGACGATGGATAACGATGTACCAGGCACTGACTATTGCATCGGCTTCCAAACAGCCATTAGCCGCGCTGCCGAGTTTATTAATCATATCCGCTCGACGGTGGGCTCGCATCGCCAGACGGTCCTTTTCCGCCTGTTTGGACGTGATGCTGGCTTCACTGCGCTGGAAACGGCAACCGTTACCTGGGCAGATCGCTTGGTTATTCCCGAAGTGCCAATCAATGTTGATACATTGGCTGATCTGGTGATTCAGGATCGCCAGAATCCCGAGTCCTATTCGGTGATTGTGCTCTCAGAAGGCGCTAACCTGGGGATGCCAGTACCTACAATTGGAGAGGCAGACGCCTACGGCCACAAGAAGAAAGCCAACGTTGCTGAGTTTCTTGCCGACCAGCTCACTCAACGTATTATCGGTGTGCGCTTCTTACCAATCGATCTAACCTATTTCCTGCGTAGTGGCGAACCCGAAGTCTACGACAAACACATGGCTATTTACTATGCCAATGTGATTATGAGCACGATAGACCAAGCAATGTCTGGTGTGATGGCGGCACACCGTGATGGTGAGTTTATCTGTACTGACATCCCCAGTAAAGATCTTCCACCCCGGCGTGTTGACCCAGTTGACTACCACCCAACCCGCTATCGGCCTCGCTTCGAACGTATTTCTGGCCCTTATCGCCCACAGGTCAGGCCATGATTGCATATGCAAACCAGCAGGAAGGAGTATCTCGAAGTAACAGATACTCCTTCCTGTAGAGAAGCCCATTGTGCCCTCTTGGGGGTTCTATCGTCTGGCTAAAGCCGAGGGGCTTTCTAGGCTGTTGTAATATCTAGATATCAAGATCCCATCATTAGGAAGCCATTGAACATATGCATGAGATACCGACAAAAATTGTCCAAGTTGACCCAATCTCCCCTGAGATGGCAATTATTGACTATGCGGCTGAACTCATCCGTAAAGGCCAGCTTGTTGTCTTTCCCACAGAAACAGTCTATGGTTTAGGAGCCGATGCACTGCAACCACAAGCCATAGAAGGCATCTTCGCAGCAAAGGGGCGCCCTTTCAGCGATCCTTTGATCATCCACATCGCTGACAGAAGTATCCTTCAGACATTAGTGGTAGATGTTCCTCTCGCAGCACACAAACTGGTGGAAGCTTTCTGGCCAGGTCCGCTCACACTGATTTTGCCAGCGGGGCCACGTGTGCCCAGACTAATCACTGCAGGATTGCCAACAGTCGCAATACGTATGCCCCGCCATCCCATTGCGCTTGCGCTCATCCGCGCAGCTGGGTCACCTATTGCCGCACCCAGTGCCAATCGTTTT
>DASYAN010000455.1:0-9278 GCA_036501345.1 Ktedonobacteraceae bacterium | reverse complement strand
GCGTCCGCAATTTCGCATCAGCCAGAGCTACTTTATTCCTCATGAGCATTCCAATCCGCTAGCAGAGGCAGTGGTAGTGACGATGGAGGATGCAGATCGAGAAAAAAGTGAAGCTGGTCGATGGCATCCGGAGGATCTCCTATTAGTGCCTCTGTATAGCCCACGTGGGCAAGAATTGCTTGGTTGCTTTTCGCTGGACGATCCAGAAGATAACAGAATCCCGACCACGGAGAGTATTGAAGTCCTAGAACTGTTCGCGCATAAAGCGGCGATGGCCATTGATAATGGCCGCCTTTTCCGCGAGCGTGAGCGGGAACGTATAGAGTTTGAAGAGGCCATTGGATCACTACGTGAAGATTTAGAAGTATTGCGACAGGGTGATTTACGACGGCATGTTCGTTCAACGCACAACAAATTGCAGCCAGTAGCCGATGCTATTAATACCATGGTCACTGATCTTACTGCCGTTCTTAACAATACACGGATGGTAGCACTAGCTGTAGATGATCACACACACCGGCTGCAGCATAGCTCAGAGCAACTGGTCAATGGCACCATACTGCAAGAGCAACAGATGCAGCAGCTTTCGCAGGCTGTTAGCGATGTTGCTAGCATAATGCACACTATTTCTGAATGTGCTGCACTTTTGTCCAAGACCGCAGTTGATGCAGTAGATGTGGTTGTTGAAGCGCAGACAACAGTCGACCGTGCCGTCGAAGGTATGGGAACGGTCCGCGAAGCTACAATGCAATCGGCCCGTGCAATGAAAACACTTGGCGAAAGTAGTCACGAGGTCAATGAGACAACCCAGGCCATGACTGATCTTGCCACTCGTATGCACCTGCTAGCGCTTAATGCTGCGATTGAAGCAACACGTGCTGGTGAGCATGGTCAAGGCTTTATTATTATTGCTCAGGAAATACGGACGTTGGCCATGCAATGCTCGGATGGCACTCGCAAAGTTGGAGCGTATATCCACACTATCCAACATGAAACTGCAGCTCTCTCCCAGAATGTTGAACAGAGTACTCAGCAGGTTATTCTGCAAACAGAACTGGTGACACAGACAGGTGTCGCTTTAGAGGCAATCAGCGTAGTAACCGAACAATTAACTAATTTGGTTCAAAACATCTGCACAGCCGCAGAAAACCAGTCGCAGAGTTCGCAAACTGCAGTAAATACAATTAGCGAGATTTCTCGTATAAAAAATCATAATGCCGATTATTTGCAGGATATGCATCAGTTGGTGGCTCATCTTTTAGAATTAGCTAACTCCTTGAGCTTACGAATGGCAGCTGTACGTCTTCGAGATCGCTAGTTCCTAAGCTTTTTTGTGCCCCGCAAAAGTCTAGCTCCGGTACCAGAATTGATCCCATGCCTGCCAGTCTATACACGCCGGGATACTTTTTGCCTAGCATTCCGCCTTCTCTCTTTAATAACGGGTGGATCAAACTCCCGATAAAGTTTTTTGCCGATTTTCCACCCAAATTTGCCACAGACAACTATTGCAATGAGAGCAGCAAGAGCCATTGCGATACGGATAACGATACTTAATACTCCTCCTAAAACTTGGGCCAGCGGGTCCGCATAAAAGCGGCTAATAATGGCTACACTAAGGCTCAATAAGAGGCCAATCATAACACCGAGGCAACAGCCAAGTGGTCCGCCATTTGTCTCACCCAGTGCTTCTGGAGGTAATTGGGCTGCTGGTGAAGCATCAGTTCCTTCCTCTGTTTTGGGCGGCTCTTGCTCATGTGCTTCTTCCGTAGAGTTGGCATCGCTATTGCCATCTTTTGATGGTGTAGGATCTGGTGATGTGGACACAGACATTCTCCCTTTGGGAAGCCAAGTTAGTATAAACTCCAATCAAAACAAAATTGTATCATGCTGGTAAAGCCGGATTTTGCCATACTATATACGATAAGTTTTTACACCAGGAAATCTGTACTGTCTGATTTATTCATTTAGTTACAGACTCTAAAAATTGTCCCTCAATCCTCCTTGGAAACACAAAGTATATCGTGTAATATAGCCTCTAGTTAAGAATGAGCATCCTAGAAAGGAGAAAATCAATGTAATAATCGTACTTTGTGAGCAACAATAGTTGAAATTATGTTAAATATATAAAATTATTAAGTATCATCTATACCCACTATGAAGGAATTGCGAATATGAAGCAACTACCCCGTGCCCAGATTATCCTCCAATCAACGGGCGCAATTGGCGATACAGTAATAGCCACTGCGCTTATACCTGCATTAAATGCTGTTAGCTTTGATATTGGGCATATATGTTCAAAAAATACATTTTCTCTCTGGCAAGGGTTAGACCATGCTTATGCATACAAGTCAGAGGCCAGTTTTCCTCCGTATGCTGTTGTCGTAAGTATTCGAGATTACCAATTTTGTCTTCCTCATACAATAAAACCTTTCAGGCATTTGTGTGAATATATGCGTCTTCAATTAGTACAGCGCTTGGCTGGTCAGGAAATCTATCTCTCTCTTCCCAAAGTGTCGTGCGATGACGTGAAATTACGTCTTTCCTCTGAGGAGTGGCTGTGGGGCCAGCATGTTGTAAAGCAGTTCTCTCAAGCGCATGGTGGTAAGCCTGTAATCATCCTTGCTCCCTGCGCTAGTACTATCAACCGATCGCTAGATCCATTTACAGTTGCTGAAGTAGTAGAAAAGCTGCGAAAATTCTCTGTACCTGTGTTACTTGATCCTCTTCCACCAGCCTATTGCCATCTCGGCATAGAACGCCTTGGATCAAGCGATCTGAGAAAGGTTGCAGCACTCCTTGGTGTTGTCGATGGATTTATTGGGGTAGATTCGGGCCCATTCCATCTTGCCGTGGCGGCCAGACAAGGAATTACTCAGAACATTAAGGACATGCTAAAAGTCAAAGCCAGTCTACAAAGTATCATACTTATTGCAGGAAGTTCTCATCCGGCAGTCGTCAGCTATAGCGGCGTACAAGAAGTACGGGCTAAGGGAGGATGTCCCATTGCTCCTTGCGGTATGCATGGCTACGATGATATACAGGTTCGTCGTAAGGAATTTGGTAGATCGGTATATACTACACCAAAAGATACCTCTGGATGCATTTATCCCGAATACTCATATGGGTTAACGACAAAGTGTATGTCCAGTGTGTCTGTCGACCAAGTAGTTAGTGCCGCAAAATACATAAAAGCTGGACAGCTTTTGTGATAACGTGGGAACTATATCGAGATGTACCCCAAATCTCTGCAGGAGGCCAAAACCTCCTGCATTCCCTCTTTTTTAGAAAATAGAGCATGTGCTTCAAAAATTCGGGATGCCTCAAGGTTAGTAAGTTCCAAATTGGCGGTCACCAGCATCTCCCAGGCCAGGAACAATATAACCGAGATCATTCAAACGATCGTCGAGTGCTGCAATATAAATATCGATATCGGGATGGGCCTGTGAAAGCCGCAAAAGCCCATAAGGTGCTGCGATGATGCCAACATATGAAAGGCGTGGAATACCTCTGTGCTTGAGGATATTGATCGTGTCGATTGCTGATCCACCCGTAGCCAGCATAGGATCGACAGCATAACACACCTGCAGATCAACCCGATGTGGGAGCTGATTATAGTATTCTAGTGCTTGCAATGTCCGTTCGTCACGCCTTAGCCCCAGATGCCAGATCTGAGCGTCTGGGATGACCTGACGAAAACCTTCGGCCAGTCCCAGCCCTGCACGCAGAATGGGTGTGACGCCAATGCCACCAGCTAGGCGATGCCCAGTCATTGTTTGCAATGGAGTATCAATCGTTGTTGTTTCAAGTGCCAGTGATGCTGTCGCCTCATATGCCAATAGACTACCAATTTCTTTGACCAGACGGTAAAACTCTGGTGGTGGTGTGTGTTTATCACGCAGAGTCGTCAGCTTATGAGCTATCACCGGATGGGTTGAAATGGTAAGGCGTGGAAGGTTAAGTACTTCCTCGCGTGTTGGCTGCGGAATACCCTGCATTGGTAACGTTGGTTGATTTCTCTGTGTATTTATTCTAGCCATGGTGAGGTACCTCCTACCAAAAAATACCGTTAGGTTCAATCAGTAGGAAATTGTATCAGAGTTAGCCCTAGGAGTCGAGTCGTATGTTATAATCGACGCATGGTTATTGGCGTCTGTCAAATTACTCTGCATTTGCCGGATTCTCACTCTTTAAAGGAAAAACGGCAAATTGTCAAATCTATTATAGCCCGCGTGCACAACCAGTTTGAGGTTGCTGTCGCTGAGGTGGAAAATAACGATCTCTGGCAGCTGGCCACTCTTGGTATGAGTTGTGTCAGCAATAGTAGTCAACATGCCAGCGAAGTGCTGGAACGTGTTCGAAACTATATCGAAGAGACGCGTCCAGACTTGATTATTTCTAATCTAGAAACAGAAATACTACAGTGGTAAATGTATGGTGAAAATATTGAATGTGTCTCAACCTGAACAGCTATCTTCGGTCTATGTGCTGGGAGTACGTGTGGATCGTGTCACGCAGCGACAGGTTCTCGATCATATTGAGCGACTGATTGAAGAGTATCGCGCTAGTCAGCAGCAAACTTCATGTCAACAACTTATTACCGTCAATCCTGAATTTGTGATGGCTGCTCAGCACGATCCTTTCTTTCGCCAGTCTATCAATGAAGCTGCACTGGTGATACCTGATGGTATTGGTGTGGTCTGGGCTGCCCGCTATCTTGGCAAGCCTGCACCGGAACGCGTGACTGGTGTAGATACGCTAATCGAGCTTGCCAGACGTGCTGCAATAAAGGGATATCGGTTCTATCTGCTGGGTGCAGCTCCCGGTGTGGCAGAAGCCGCAGGGGAGCGTTTGCAGGCACTGGCACCAGGATTGCAGATCGCAGGCAGTTATGCTGGGTCGCCAGCAGTTGCTGAAGAGGATGAAATCATCGAGCGCGTGCGTGTAGCGCAGGCCGATGTACTGTGTGTGGCCTATGGTGCGCCTGCACAGGATGTGTGGATTCGACGCAATCTGGCCCGACTTCCCGTGGCAATTGCCATGGGCGTTGGGGGATCATTCGATTTCCTTACGGGTCGTCAACAACGTGCGCCCAGGATGATGCAAAAATTAGGGTTGGAATGGCTCTATCGGCTCTATCGCGAACCGTGGCGCTGGCGTCGTATGCTGGCACTTCCGAAATTTGCTATAAAAGTTGTTGTGAAAGGGTTCAAAGCCAATGAAGTCTAAGGCTCCTCGTTTGCAACCTGCAGGTATAAATTCTCTGATCCAGCCAGCGCAAGATAAACAAGAGCCTGCAGGTATAAATTCTCTGATCCAGCCAGTGCAAAACAAACAAGTTCCGATAGGCCCTGATACTTCTCGCCAGCGGCCTGCGCATTTACGTTCTCTGATCCAGTCATTTAAAGGTAAACGCATATTGGTAATCGGTGATATGGTAGCTGACGAATACCTGATCGGTCGTCCGACGCGTATTTCTCGCGAAGCTCCTGTCCTGATCCTTGAATTAGATCAAGAACGTATTATCCCCGGTGGCGCAACAAATGTGGGAGTCAATGCACGGTCGTTAAGTGCCGAGGTTTTCCTGGCTGGTGTGGTAGGTGACGATATCGCTGGCCAGAAGCTGCGACGAGCTATTGATGAGTTACAGATGTGTCAGGATGGACTGGTCTCTGATAAGACTCGTCCAACTTCAACGAAAACGCGCGTTATGGCTGGCAGCCCACAGATCGTTCAACAGCATGTGGTGCGCATTGATCGCGTGGATACTTCTGAAATAGGCGAGCCCAGTAAGGGACAGATTGTCGATTACATCAAGCAGACGCTACCAACGATGGATGCTATCGTGCTCTCCGATTATGAGAACGGAGTTATCAGTCCTGATATCATCGAAACCTGTATTTCTGCTGCCCATGCGTCAAATAAGATTATCGTTGTCGATTCGCATGGTTCGTTGTTCCGTTTCCAGGGTGTCACAGCTTTGACACCAAATCAGCCTGAGGCAGAGTTGACGCTGGGAATGACCATTCGTACTCAGGCAGATTTGGAAGAGGCTGGTCAATGCCTTCTGCGTGGGAGTAATGCCCAGGGAGTGCTTATCACACGTGGCAGTGAGGGCATGAGTTTGTTTGAGATGGGCAAACCATCCCTTCACCTTCCTATTTACCATCTACCATATGCCAATGAGATCGTGGATACAAATGGAGCTGGTGATACAGTTGCAGCTACATTTACTCTGGCACTAACTGCGGGAGCCAATATGACTGAAGCGGCTTATCTTGCCAATGCAGCTGCATCCCTTGTGGTGCGCCGTTTGGGTTGTGCCAGTAATACACCAGAAGAGATAATGAGTGTTCTACATGAATAATCTACAAGATATCACAAGACAGAAAATATTGAGTCATGAGGAGCTCACTGTGGAAATATCTCGCAGACAGCAAATAGGCGAATGTGGAGTTTTCACTAATGGCTGCTTTGATCTATTGCATCTAGGACATATACGATATTTAGAGCAAGCGCGTCGTCTGGGCGATTTCCTGGTGATGGGTTTGAATAGTGATGAGAGTGTGCGTAAACTGAAAGGACTGGGCAGGCCACTGGTACCAGAGCAAGAACGTGCGGAAATTCTCGCTGCCTTGATGTGTATTGATTATGTCACAATCTTTGATGAGCCAACGGCGGGTCCGCTGATCGACCTGTCGCGACCAGCAATATATGTCAAAGGCGGCGATTATGCCGGAGCGCAAGATGGCGTGCCAGACACTACTCGTCTCCCTGAGGCTAAGCATGTGCTAGCTTACGGAGGAAGCATACACCTCATACCATATTTGCCATATCATTCGACAACTGAGCTGATTGAGAAAATCAAACGATTGTCGTGATTGGAAAAGGAGTTATATCTACCTTGTTTCTAAAAATATGGACAGCTAGATCATTATCATAGAAACTTCGGCTATTCGGCCTCAATGTACTAGACATGCGCATATATCTCTGCTATACTCATCGCGTTGGGAAAGAACATTAGTTTCATGTTGGGAGGGCATGTTACATGTGAGTGAAAAAGATGAGATGGCAGTGAATGTAAATTGGATAAATAAGTGGAGAGATAGCAGATAATAAGGAAGTATAAGTTGGATGGGAACGTGGGAAGACTGCATGCGCAAGCTTGTGCGTGCGAAACCACAGGCATTTATTGATCTCATGATGGAACAACTGAGGTCAGAGCGGCAAGTTTGCTATACCGGAGAGTACCCGCGATCAGAAAAATTGGCGGACTCGTCGTTCGAGGTTGATACACTTATCGATGTCATGGTCGACGAGCGAGAAGCAAGCCTGATCCATTTTGAATGGCAAGCCTATTACACCAATACAATGCCAGAGCGGCTCCTACGCTATAATATCCTAGTCACATGTGAATTGGGTTCCCCTGTTCTTTCATGTGTTTGGCATATGCTCAATGACACGAGAATCAAACCCTCACCGTTGCGTTGGACTGAACCAATCACTGGAAAAGTGGTAGAATATCACTATGTTGTGATTGAGATCAAAGATCTTTTGCCAGAGTACATTTTTGGTCGAGGGGAAATCGTACTATTGCCATTTGTGCCTTTGACCAATGGAGGGGCCACCCGTGCATATGTGCAAAGGATGTTGGACGAACTCAGTGGCGAAGGACATGAAGAGTTTGCTTGTGTCGGTTTCACATTGGCGAGGTCGGTGTTCAGCAAAGCCCATAATGAGGCTGATTATGCATGGTTACTCGAAAGGTACGGTGCTATGAATAGTATGATCCATGATTTGTTGGATGAAGATCCGGTTTATCTGGCCATTAAGCAGAAGGGTTGGCAAGAAGGTCGGGAAGAAGGTCGGGAAGAAGGTCGGGAAGAAGGTTTGCAAGAAGCTGTCATCACTCTAGTTGTGGCAAACTTTCCTGACCTAGAGATGCTAGCGAGAGCCAAAATCAGTGCTATTGGTGACAAGCGGCTCCAACAGTTGATCCTTGACCTGTATGTGTTCCGGACGCGAGGCGAAGTGGAACGCGTATTACTCTCACTGGGTGAGTGAAGAAATACAGTAGTGGGGAGCGCTCACACGCAGGTGAGCGCTCCCTTGTCTGTACAAGTGTAGTGTGAGTTTTCTTATGGCAAAAGACTCTATTGATAAAGAAGTAAGCCCCGTTCAACTTGAAGGCACATCTGCTGAAGTTGAACAAATAGCAGATCGCGTGGCAGAATTGCCCGATGCAAGCAAACCGAGTGAAGATGGCGAGACCGTTGTACCAGCCGAGGTTGAACAAGTAGTCGATAATGCAGCAGAACTGCCTGATGCCAGTAAACCGAGCGGACGTGGTGAGCTTATCAAATCCGCCACATTGGTTATGCTAGGCAATCTGGGCAGTAGCCTCATGGGCATGCTGCGTCAGTCCTTTGTTGCCTCGACTGGCGCGTCTCTCTCGGGTCCTTTCTTTGGGGCGATCTCGCCTGCACAGAAATTCAATGATTTTCTGGTGAATGGTTCGGTAGGCGGAGCACTCGTTCCAACATTTAACGATTTTGCTGCTCCAGAAAGGCGTGATGACTTGCGCCGACTGGTGTTCACGCTGGTCAACCTTGTTATATTGATCATGGCTGTTGCGTCGCTGATATTTTTGGTGATTGCTCCCTGGATGGTAAGCAATGTGCTTGAACCAGGATTTACACCAGCACAAAAGCTCCTGACCACACAATATGCTCGTATTATTTTCTTTTCCTTGATGGCCTTGGGACCCTTTGCAGTCTTACAGGGTGCGCTCTACGCCCGTAAAGAGTTTGGTTGGGCTGCCTTTGCTATCACGGCGTATCATGTTGGGATCATCATCGGTGCCATTATCACCAGTCTCCTGGGTGAGTACTTCCTAGGAACCTATGGTCTGGCTTTTGGCGTTATCCTGGGTGCAGTGGGTCAAATAGGATTACTGCTTCCCGGTTTGCGTAAGCAGCGTCTGAGCTATATGTTTGTCTTGGATTTGAAGCATCCTGCCATCAGGCGTATTTTGAAATTGTATATCCCGATAGCCTTTAGCTACATTGTCAGTAGTGCTATTGCTATCCTCGATCAGAGCCTAGCCTCAGGTACACCCTGTGCATCCTTTATGAGTACTATGAAATCTTGCGGAGCTAGCAACTATTCGGCCATGACATTTGCTACAACATTGATCCAGTTCCCCATTGGTCTGGTCGCCGCCGCACTCGGTTTTGCCGTTCTGCCAACGCTTACCAGCCATGCCAGAGAAGGCGAGATGG
>DASYAN010000454.1:0-14970 GCA_036501345.1 Ktedonobacteraceae bacterium | reverse complement strand
AGCCAGCGAGAGCTCTGTTTCTTCCAGAGTAACATGACGAATATGGGAGCGCTGTTTGCCCATTCGACTTGACCATTTCAAGGATAACCCAGATGAAGGAATATGAATGAGAACTTGCTCCCATCCTTGTATTTTCACTTCTGTAATGTCTTCAGTAAGATTTAAGCAAGGAATTCCAATAAGAAAAATGGCGGGTATATCTCCAGATGAGTGCATGCGGACTATCTTTCCCCCAACCTCTTTTATCGCTGCCTTAGCCATATCCGAGATTTTACCCACTGCTATCCAATACAGACTTGTCATAAATCCTCCACTCAAAAGTAGTATGATTTCGAGTACTGTAAAGTTATACACATTGAAAATTTTATATTTACAGGAACAGTTTTTTTAAACTCATTAATATTACAACACAAATATGTTAAGGGAATGTTAACACATTGTTAAGATCATCAATTGTATAGGCAAAATTCCCACTTTCAGGGGTATATTTTTTATATGTCAGCAAGATGTCAGCAAGATGTCAGCATCTTCTATCTCCAGAGATAATGAAATCTCTATCATCGAGCTTATTGACAACATCAAACTGATAGTTTATGGTTCCTTGTTAAAAGGAGCTTTTCTTAAAATGCAAGATTATGCAAATACGACAAGGAGAGGCGCAGGCCTCCCGTATAAATGGGTGAGTCAGTTGCCAAGGGAGGCCTTGAAGAGCTACTCCACGCTGTTTAGCATAAATCGTCGTCTCTGACTATCATGGGTACAAATTGGGGCTATGAGATGTCACAAATTGAATGTATACTATAGGACAGCTATATTGTCATCTCTATACCCCATGACTGGAGAGACCACCTATGCCTATTTGCCCAATTTGTGATGATACTGGTCTGCTGAACTCCGATTCTACCAACCCGAATTTTTGCTATTGCGCAGCCGGAAAACAGGCGAAGCGACAATGGAATACGAGTCATGCCAGTACAAAACAAGAACAAAATATATCCAAACCTGCAAGCTTTATCGATATTGCACAGTTAGAGCAGGTTAATGCGAGCGTTGATGCCATGCGTGCTTCGTTGCTTGGTCCCTCATCTCCTGAAAAAATATCCTCGGCCAAGCATCCCGCTGTACAATTACTCCATCATGTGGCTCACCCCGGTCACGAGATTTCTATGGTGGAGGCAGCAGAGTTGCACGATCTGGCAAAAGCGTTGGAAGGCTTTTTCAGTGAACTTTCCTTGATCAATCGCAAAAAATGCTCATAATATTGCTCCACTGTAACGTTTTGGCCGCTGTAACGTTACTAAAGTAGGAGAGGATTCTATAAAAGGGGGCAGAGTATTTCCTGCCAGAGCTATATTGTGGCCTCAATACAAAGCTTCCTATCCTATTATCGTGTCTAAGATAGGAAGTCGAATAGGCCACAAGTGAACGACAAAACTTCTACGCTAAAGCCTTGAATGTGGGCATTTTAGCTATAAACAGCCTGGATACTCAACAAAAAGAATAATAAGTGCTCAAAGGTGTTTTGTTCTTACACAAAACATGGTAAGCTAGCTAGTAGCAAGTAGAATAGGCTAGCTGGCAATACATAATTCAAGTGCCAGCATTATCTGATTGGCTTCATATAGTCGCTAGTGGTTCGCAGGTGAACCAAGCAATGTCTCTCCGCCGAGACAAGGGAGAAGAGACACTTTATGAACACTTTGAGTACTACAAAGGGGACGGTTGCTACGGCCCCAGAAAAAAAACCTCACGTCGTTATTATCGGTGCTGGCTTTGGTGGCATTAGCGCAGCTCAAGCGTTCAAGAATGCTCCAGTCAATGTCACCGTGATTGATCGCAATAATCATCACTTGTTTCAACCACTGTTATATCAAGTAGCTACTGCAGTTCTGTCTCCGGCTGATATCTCTGCGCCAATTCGTCATGTGCTCAGAAAGCAAAAAAACACTGTCGTTGTGCTTGCTGAAGTGACGGGTATTGATACCAAGCAACAGTGGGTAGTAACTGCTGATCGCATGATCCCCTATGATTATCTGATTGTCGCAACAGGAGCAAGTCACAGCTATTTTGGTCATGATGAATGGGCTCCATATGCACCCGGACTCAAATCGATTGTTGATGCTACAACTGTGCGTCGCAAAATATTGCTCGCCTTCGAAGAGGCCGAGATGGAGACTGATCATGAGCGACATAAGGCCTTACTCACCTTTGTATTGATCGGTGCAGGTCCAACAGGTGTCGAGATGGCAGGGGCAATTGCCGAACTTGCGCATGTTGCCCTAGCCCGAGATTTTAGGAATATTGATCCCAAAGAGGCACGCATTATTCTGGTTGAAGCTCAGCCTCGCATACTCCCACCTTTCGATAAGCAGCTGGCCGCCAAAGCACATAAGGCGCTCAATCACCTGGGGGTAGAGGTACGCACTAATTCTGCTGTAGAAGATGTCACAGAAGATGGTGTAGTGATCGGAGGTAAACTGCTAGAAGCGAAAACGGTGATCTGGACCGCTGGTGTCGCAGCATCGTCTGCCGGAGAGTGGTTGAACGCCGAGGTAGACCGTGCCGGGCGCGTTAAAGTAAACAAGGATCTTACGGTTCCCGGCCATCCCAACATTTTCGTGGTTGGTGATACCTCCTCACTGATGCAGGATGGTAAACCAGTGCCAAGCATTGCTCCTGCCGCAGTACAAGAGGGTAAATATGCCGCATCACTGATTATCCAGCAAGTCACAAATCAGGGCACACCTCTCTCACCATTTCACTATCATAATAAAGGGAATCTTGCCACCGTTGGGCGTTCATATGGCATTGCAGACCTAGGCTGGGTCCGCTTTAGCGGACTCTTAGGTTGGCTATTCTGGATCTCCGTTCACGTATTGTTTCTAGTTGGGTTTCGTAACCGCTTCCTAGTTACATTCCAGACCACGTGGGGATTCTTGACATATCAACGTGGTGCTCGCTTAATCACCTTTGACAAATCTACGCGGACAAAGGTCAAAGAACTACCAAAGGAGCTAGTATGAGCATATAATCACTTCTCTTATTCGCCATGTAGGAAATGTAGATGCTGTGAGTACTGGATACTAAGACAAAGTGAGGCGTGAAGTGAAGACAATCGTTCTAAAAGGCAAGGTAGTGCATGAGCGCTACATCGTTGAAGAGTTGCTCGGTCAGGGTGGTTTCGGTGCAGTCTATCGTGTGCGTGATCGGCGAGTCAAAGGAAATGTCTTCGCGCTCAAAGAAGTTGTTGATCCCAACAGGCATCAGCAAGAGGACTTTTTGTTCGAAGGTGAGATTCTCCGCCGATTGGATCATCCAGCCTTGCCACGAGTCTATCGCGTGTTCGAAGATGGGAAAAATAATCGCGTCTACATCTTGATGGATTATATTGAGGGGCCAAATCTGGAGCAATTGCGCTTGCAACAACCGGAAAAACGCTTCTCTTTATCACAAGCATTGAACATCATGGCACCAATTATGGAGGCTGTAAGCTACTTACATACTCAACAGCCTCCAATCATTCATCGCGATATCAAACCTGCCAACGTCATAGTATCCTCTTTGGAAGATGGGGCGATGCTAGTAGATTTCGGTATCGCTAAAGAGTACAGTCAGGACTCAACAACAGCTGTGGTACGTCATTGTTCCCCCGGTTATGGCGCTCCAGAACAATATGTATACGGCACAAGTATGCAAACCGATATCTACGGTCTTGGCGCTACCTTCTATACGCTGCTGACAGGTGAAGTTCCAATAGATGCTCTGTACCGTATCACTCGCTTAAGCGCAAAAAGAGCAGATCCGCTAGTATCTGCTAATGAGATTGCTCCCTCTGTTTCTACTGCTATTGCAGATGTACTCCAACGCGCTATGGCGGTCAACAGCAGTGACCGCTTTGCCACTGTTCAAGAGTTCTGGGAAGCGTTACAGGCTCATATCAATGAGGTACAAGAGCCTGATCCTAAAAACCTAGGACCGTCTAGAAACTTATCATCCACAACTACCGTTGCAGATCTGCTATACCCTTCTAATGTTGCTTCGGCTGTTGCAGAGATGCCATCTTCTGCTAGTGGAAAGGTCTGGAAAGGTCCCCATCCTCGCAAGAAAGCAGGTGTACAGCCTCTGCTGGTCGGTCTCGTTGTACTAATCCTCATTGCGTTATCATCGGGCGTAGCAATGGGATCTCTTGGTATATGGTCAGGGACGAAACATGCCAGACTATTGCCGGAGGGTTCATTGATCGTATCCAAATCACAACCATCAGCTACTCCTGTTATACCGACGCCAGATACTCCTCCTCCCGCTATAACAGATAACAACCTGAGCCTAGCTCTCAGTTACACTGGAACAATACATAGCACTTTGAGGAACATGGATGCCACACTATCACTTTGGCAGATAAGACAGGATGAGTCGCAGATTAGCGGCTACTACACAGTGAAAGAGGTTTCAGCCAATAACAGCTATTATGCGATGCAATCGAGCTCTATTGATAGTGGCTATTTCACTGGAAAGATGACCACTAATAACAAAATACGCTTCCTGATCCCCAGCAGCGATAGTAGTCTGCCACTTTTCTTTAAAGGTCAGTTTCAGTCTGATGGTAGTATTTCAGGCACCTACTGTAGCTATCGGCATCATCAATGTGACTATTCTAGTGGTGACTACGGGAGCTGGAATGTGACGCCTCAGGCTGCTAATGTCCAGAGATTCGAATGGCCTTAGCCAGACTCTCACTCCACATACTGCAGACACACCTTTGCACTCTGAACTAAAGGGACAAGGTCAGTCGTGGTATAATAGAAGTGATGGATATTCTTGTTATTGGTAGCGGTTTTGGTGGCCTCTCTGCAGCTATTCGCTTACAAGCCCAGGGTCATAGGGTAACCATTGTTGAAAAGCGCGATAAGCCAGGCGGACGGGCGTATGTCTATGAACAGGATGGTTTTACCTTCGACGCTGGCCCAACCATTATCACAGCTCCCTGGCTGATTGATGAACTCTTTTCGCTATGCGGGAAGAAGACGGCAGATTACGTTAAGCTGGTTCCTGTTGACCCATTCTATAATATTCGTTTCGAAGATGGATCAATTTTCCGCTACAATGCCGATCGTGAGAGCATTCTGCGCCAGATCCACGCCTTCAATCCTGCGGACGTCGATGGCTACTTGCGCTATGCCAAAGAGGTTGAGAAGATCTACCAAAAGGGCTTCGAACTTATCGATCAACCATTCACAAAGTTCTCCGATATGCTCAAAGTGGTCCCCGATCTAGTACGCCTGCAAGCACACAAGTCAGTGGCCGCTTTCGTGAATCAGTATATCAAAGACCCACGCCTACGTCAGGTTTTCAGCTTTCATCCACTTCTGATCGGCGGCAATCCATTTCAAAGTTCATCAATCTACGCCTTGATCCACATCCTAGAAATGCGCTTTGGGATCTGGTTTGCGATGGGCGGCACTGGTGCTCTGGTGCGTGCTTTAGTACAGCTTTTCAAGGATATGGGTGGCAAGCTAATCCTCAATGCGGAGGTTTCTGAAATTGTTGTCAATGAACAGACTGGTTATGCGCAAGGAGTACGTATCAAAAATGGCGAGATGCTACTAGCAAGAACACTTGTCAGCAATGCCGATGTCGCATTTACCTATCTCAACCTGATCCCAGCACGTTTTCGGCGCAAGAATACCAACCACAAAATCGCAGGGATGCGCTATGCCATGTCGCTCTTTGTAATCTACTTCGGCACTGATCGCAAATATGAGAATATAGCACATCACGAAATCTTAATGGGACCTCGCTATAAAAATCTCCTGGATGATATTTTCAAACGAAAGATACTGGCACCAGATTTTTCGCTCTACTTACACCGCCCAACTGCTACAGATGCATCTCTGGCTCCCACTGGCTGCGATTGCTGGTATGTCCTTTCTCCTGTGCCAAATCTGGCAGGTGATATTGACTGGGTACATATGTCTCGTCTTTATCGTGATATAATTGTCAGATCCCTGGAGGAGCGCTACTTACCTAAACTATCACAACACATTATTACCGAACATATCATTAATCCACTCCACTTTCGTGACACCCTCAATAGCTACCTCGGAAGTGCTTTTTCTGTCGAGCCTATTCTGACACAGTCAGCTTGGTTCCGTCCGCACAATGTGAGCGAGGATATTCCCAATCTGTACTTCGTGGGAGCAGGAACTCATCCCGGTGGGGGTTTACCTGGAGTCATAACTTCTGGTAAAATAGTAGCACAGCTAATTGGTCGTGTCGGGGTAGCAGATGAAAAAGCTGATTTAGCTCTAGAACAAATAGAGCACTAAGGTGGTTGGCAGGCTGGTTGCTCGGCTATTTGCAACGTGGAAAGAGGGGTGACTGCGTTCTTTTTGTTGGATACTCCTCTTCCTGTGCAACTTTTTGTGTTTCTGTTGGCAATGCTTGATAAAGAAGTCAAGTATAGGAACCAAGAAGGAGAACAAGCGACTATGTCAGAGCAGCGTCGATGGGCGATTGGTATCGCTACCGGCACAAGTATTGTTGGGCTCACGCTCACTAGTAGTTTGGCAGTCTTAGCGCATTTCTTTGTTAATGAATTATCACGTCCCCATTCACCATTACAGGATATCGACCTCACATGGGACATGCCCGAATCCATTGGTGAACCACCGGCTTCTCTTCAACATTCATTGCTTTTTAAGGCTTCCGATGGCACTCTTTTGTGTGGCGAGTTCTGGGCACAACTGCATCCAGCCCCAACCATTGTGTTATGTCATGGCTATCGAATATCCCGTGACCATTTACGTCCTGTGGCAGAATTAGAGTATGCCTCTGGATACAATGTGTTCTTCTTTGATTTTCGTGGTCATGGCGATAGTGATAGCGTTTTGACTAGTGCAGGCAATGCTGAGGTGCGTGATCTCGAAGCAGCACTGTTTGCAGCCAGCCAACAGCCCGAAACACTTCCCGGCAAAATTATCATTCATGGCTTCTCTATGGGAGCTTCGGTCGCTTTACTCGCGTCTCCCCATCCTGATGTTATCGCTATTATTGCCGATAGCCCCTATGCTCGTTCAGATGATATTATGCGACGTATCGTTTGTCATTGGCTAGCAGAACAAAGCAAGCAATGGCTTCCTCTGTTCCAGCCATTACGCCACCTCTTTCCAGCTATTGCACATTGTACAATTGCTCTATGCACCATCGACTTTCGTGTGCGCTTTGGATTTAGCCTAGTTGCACGCCCTGATACTTCCTTTAAACGCTGGAGGGCACGTTCTCAGAAGGCGTCGCACGAACAAGCCACCCCAATTTTGCTTATTCACTCTGCTGGCGATACCTTGATACCTATTGAGCATGCATATCAGATTGTAGCGAAGGCTAAAGCACACGGTGTAGCACTTGAAACATACTTTGTGGAGCAGGTGAATCACTGTGGGGCTTATGGATATCATCCACTTCGCTATACTTCTGTCATCCATAGCTTTTTGCGTCGCCACTTGCGGGAAGATGTCCCAGAGCAACAAGGTCATTTAAAGGTCTCCTAATGCATTTTCTAAAAAAGAGCGTTTATTAGGGCATCAGACCACGGCTTTCACTTCGCCTGTGTATCTAGACGAAGCAGTACTCTCGTGTTTCACACCATAGCCTGCCATCTCTTAACACATTTAAAACACGAATTTCAAGCACTGCATACACTCATCACCCGATTCCTCGCCCAGATGCACAGAAAAAGTTTGCGGCATGGGACCCCGTTTAGACTTAGTACCTCGCAAATTGGCCACAAAAAGACTTGAATATCAGCATATTTTCATGCATAATACTTATTATATGGAACAGTTTGTATGCAGATCGCTATGCTGTCCATAATTATTTGAAACACATGTATCTTATCCCGAAAAAACATCAAGGAGGCTGGATGCCACTACCCGACGAGATCGCCCAGACCACTGAGGCCCTTGAAGAACTCCCTCGTATGTTCGGCTATCGAAATATTTTGGATGGACAACACGAACATATGCTCCAAGACAAGCAAACAGATGTCCTGCCATCACTGACGCTTGATAATTCTGCGACAGTTACCTGGTGGCAAGCAAGGCAGTTTCGTGAAGAGAATGAATATTTGCGTCCTCTGCCAGAACAGCAGCGTGCCGAAATGCAACTGCTTATTACCGAATACAACAATTTAAAAGGTGACTTCGACAGAGAGATTGCAAGCATCCATCACAAATACCAGCAGGAGATAGCATATCAGCAACAACATCTCCACAATGTTATAGCAGAACATAATTATCTGCATGATGCTTATGAAAAACTAGAAGACCGCTACCAGGAACTCTTCCACAATTTTCAGGAATGTGTTGAAGAAGAGGTACAGAGGAAGATCATGGAAGCGACACAAACAGTTATCCAAGCACCTGAGCAGGCTCCTGTTTTATTTCAGCATCTCGTGAAGACAATTGAGCTACAATACAGGCAGGAGGAGGACAAATACCTGGCTGAGGCTCTCTATCTCAAGCGGGAAGTTTACCGTATAGCACAACTGCTAGAAAACGAGCGTCAGCAACTGAAAGCTGAACATCAACAGCTATCCGCCCAGCAGTACAGTGTACAGGAACAAACCGAACTACGGCAAAAAACATTGCAGGCACGTTTGCAAGCTCGCTGGAAAATTGTTTCTGTAGTGACGTCATTAGGCTTCGTTACTTCGTTAGTTATATTTCAGTTCGTCTTTCTCTCCCTCTTTCATGTTCATCTAACTGCTGCCATATCACTTTCCATCATGGCTCCTATCCTCCTGTGTATCGTGCTAGCTCTCGTTCTAGCAACACCTGTAGGCTTGTTAAGATACACATATTTAAGTGCCCCACACAAAAAGAAGGTTAAACAGGAGTAGATACAAAATTACAGTGTAAGAGAAGGACCAGAACATCTAGTCCTTCTCTTTTTGTCCTTTATTACCTACACCACACAGCTGCGTGCAATTAGCTCAGCAACGCTTCCATTTGCAAAAGATAGGACTCGAAAAGTTGGAAGGCTTGGCGTATAGGCTCAGGCGTGGTCATGTCAACCCCGGCTTTCTTCAGCAATTCGATACTATAGTCAGAAGAGCCTGAGCTGAGAAACTTCAGGTAGCGATCGACCACAGGCTGTCCCTCGTGCAGAATCTGCTGTACCAATGCCGAGGCCGCAGAGATACCAGTAGCATACTGGTAGACATAGAAGTTGTAGTAGAAATGGGGAATACGTGCCCATTCGATGCCAATCAACTCATCAATAATAGCTTCCCCTCCATAATACTGCTCGTTCAATGCGGTATAAATCGCTGTGAGGGTATCAGCAGTTAATGGTTCACCCTGTTCTGCATGACTGTGAATCTTCTGTTCAAACTCGGCGAACATGGTCTGGCGATACAGAGTTCCACGAAGACCTTCTAGCGAGTGATTGAGCAGCGAGATACGCATGGCTTGATCTTCGGTATTCTTCAGTAAGTGCTGGGTGAGCAGACCTTCATTGAGCGTTGAAGCAACCTCTGCAACGAAAATGGTGTAATCACCATACTGATAGGGTTGGTTGCTACGAGTGAAGTAGGAATGCATCGAATGTCCCAGTTCATGTGCCAGTGTGTACATGCTATCACGCTTATCCTGAAAGTTCAGGAGGATAAATGGATGAGTTCCATAAGCCCCGCCGCTATAAGCTCCACTCCGCTTGCCAGATGTCTCGTAGACATCGATCCAACGCTGTGTAAACCCTTCTTTGAGGATCCTACAGTAGTTTTCACCAAGTGGTGAAAGGGCGGCAATAATAGTTTCCCGCGCCTTTTCATAGCTTATTTCATCTGTTGTCTCTTTTACAATCGGTGTATAGAGATCATACATACGCAACTCGTCAAGCTTGAGTATGCGCTTACGGAGCCTCATATAGCGATCAAGCAGAGGAGTATGCTCCTTGACTGTTGTGATGAGATTATCGTAGACACTAACGGGAATGTTGTAGTGGTCTAGAGCACGCTCTCGGCAGGTTGCATAGTTGCGCTGGCGGGTGTAGAAAGTATTAGCTTTGATCTCTGCTGCCAGTGTCACAGCAATCGTGTTACGTTGTTTGAGGAAGGTGCCATGCAAAGCCTCAAAGGCCTCTTTACGAACCCCACGATCGGCACTACGAATAAATGTCTGATAATTACCCTGGGTTAGTTCAACCGCTTCTCCCTGCTCATTTTTGATGGTGGGCAGTTTAAGATCAGCATTACTAATCATATCGAAGATATTATCTGGCGTCCCAGTAATTTCTCCTGCTGCTGCCAAAACTGCTTCAACCTCTACCGAGCGGATATGAGGACGTTGGCGATTAAGCACATCCAGTTGTTGTTTATAGAGTGCTAAGCTGAGAGTCTCCTGGATGAACTGATCAAGTGTCGTCTGAGGTATAGCGAGGATTTCTGGATCTATATAGGAAGATACCGTGGAGAAATGGACAAAAAGCTGCATAGCGCGATCTGCCATCCCCTGATAGGTACTATTGGTAGTGTCCTCATCCTTACGCATCGATGCATAGCTATAAAGACTCTCAAGGGCTTCAGCTATTTCGTCGCGTTTCTGCAAAACCTTGAGTAATGCTTGCCCACTTTGTGCCAAAGTTCCCTTCAGGGTTTCGAGATCAGGAAGACGATTCTGAATAGACTGGAAAGCTTGTTCCCAATCCTCGTCACGTGCAAATATGGTTGAGAGATCCCATGTGTATTCTGTTGGGACATCTTCACGTTTCTTCAAAGCTAACAATGTCAGTACTACCTTTCCATCTAAATTCTTTCTGGGGACCCACCCCGTTTAGGAGGTGGGAGGAAAGGAAGCAGCCCACAGGCTGGATTCCCCCCCCCCACGGGAAGCCATTTTGTGTCGGAACGGCTAAACCCCTCCGGTTGCCCGGGTAATGGTGGCCTCGACAATGTTAGAAGCGGTTTGACGTTGCAAGCACTGGCACTAACCCTCGTCATCCTGTTTAACCTGCAACCGTAGAGCATCGGACTGGCCTCGCATCCTATGGTACCTAATTTCGCATCTAACGTAGCTTTGGAGAACAAGCCTCCGAGCTGAGTCTGGTCAGATGAAGCTCTTCGCAACCCTTGTGGGTCACTGCAAGCCCATCCCTTTGAGGGGACCGGGTCCCTGACCTAAATGATTGAAGATGAGAAAACTGCTAGATACATAATAACATACACACTCTAATGATTAGTCAGTACAGATACCTTTCCTACCCTACCCTAGAAAGGTAGGCCATTCCTGCCCATAAGCAAAGGTACTCCTAGACTGTCAAGTTGAAATACACTAAGTAACTATTGTATGCTATAGTAGAAATTACAAAAGCAGATAAATCTCTCTCTACGCACCACTCGTGTGGACGATATTTCTACTTCTGTGGGCACAAGAAAGTTAAGGAAAGAAGGAAGGAAACCTTGCGAAGATTCTTATCCAAGGGCTATCTTGCTCTTATAATGGCTTCCGCTCTACTTTTCCTGGCCATTTCCCCAACCAGTGCCCTTACTCCTTCTCGGGGCAAGTTGTTTGTGTTTGTGCAGGGGATAGATAGTTCTTTGACGCCAAAGCAAGCAGCAGCTCAGAGTGGAAATGGGAGTGATCCTAACTTCTTTAACAACGGACATCTTGGCACATATTTGCAAAGTCAGGGATTTTCAAATGCCCGCTACTTAGAATACAGTTATGCCTCTCTCAGCTCTACTGATACTAGTCAGCCAAAGCCTTACACCTGCCAGGATACCTATAACTACCCCTTAGCATCCCATGTCATTGGACTGTCTCAGCAAATCCACTCTGCTATACAGGACAATCCCAATACAGATATCTACCTCATCGCACATAGTATGGGAGGCATTATAGCCTTTGGATATCTAGCATCATTACTAGAACATGTTGGAAATGCCATACCTCTTCCCCGCAATGGATCAATGCTCAAAGAAATTGTCACCTTAGATTCTCCATTGGGCGGTGTGACAAATAATCCTGACTATAAGAAGCTCATTTTCTTGCGAAGCCTTCCCTGTGAAAGATTAGATGCATTGAATACGGTTGCGGTAGATCAGATGCAAGCTCTTTTCCAAACCGCTACCTCTAGTACAGCCCGAGGGACAACAGCCAGCGTCGTCAAGGCTATTCTCAATGGTGGCTATCTGTCAAACCAGAAGGTTGCCAATGATGCAAAGAGAGCAAAGATAGCTGTTCTTACTATTGGCAACACCAATGACCTGCTCTGGAGACCAAGCGTGTGCAATAAAACGCTCAAGGCAAATATGCAAGACTTTAGCAGTACTCAGTGGCTACAAGACGAGGGAAACAAATCTCAGATTTATAGCCGAATGTTTACTTCAGGCTTTCTAAACTGTTTTATTGGATTTCTCAACTACGAAAATCATGCAGATGTCTTCGATACACTTGCAGTAGAACAGGCAGTGGGTCAGATTGTGAATGGAAGCTCGCCTAGTCAGCTACTACCTGCTCCTAAAGCAATAAACTGATACCCTCAAAAATAATTGGGAGAAACAATCTCATACCAATAACCTGCGCACAGTTGCAGCCAGATTGTCTAGATCAAAGGGTTTCTCCAAGAATTCAACTTCCTTCTCCCTGAGAAATTTTTGACCAAGCTGATCAGCTCGATAGCCACTGATAAACAGAAATCTCGCGGTTGGATTCAGGCGACAAATATGTTCATACAATTCCTTCCCCTTCATCTTTGGCATCATCAGATCAGCAATCACAAGAGCAATGGATGGTGCGTGTTGTTCAAATAGTTTGAGTCCCTCTTCACCATCTTGCGCGAGTATTACATCATATCCATAATTTTGCAAATACTCTTTTATCAGCCACTGCAGATCAGGTTCATCTTCTACCACCAATATCGTTTCTGTTCCTTTTTGTAGCTCTTCTTTTATTTCTTTTTTTACTTCTGTTTGACTTTTTGAGTTTTCCTTGCCTTTTTTCGCTTCCATACGGTCTATTATTGGAAAGTGGATATTGAATGTGGTGCCCTTGCCCATCTCACTATCAACGGCAATGAATCCGTTATGTTGCGAAATAACACCATGTACCACTGACAGCCCTAATCCGGTTCCTTTACCCAACTCTTTCGTTGTAAAGAATGGCTCAAACATCCGTTCCTGTACTTGTTTATCCATTCCAACCCCTGTATCGGCAATTGTGAGCAGGACATACGATCCCGATTGTGCATTTGGATATATTTTAGCATCTACCTCATTCAGTAGCACATTTTGCGTCTTAATAAGAATTTTGCCTCCATTGGGCATCGCATCACGTGCATTGATGCATAGGTTCATCACTACCTGCTCGATCTGGATTGTGTCCACATAGACGGCCTCCAACGCAGGATCAGCAATAAAATCAACGATGATGCCTTTCACCAGGACCTTCCCAAGAAAGCCTAGTAAGTGAGAAATCACTGTATTCAAATTTACGTCGCTGGGCTCAAGTGCTTGTCGTCGCGAGAACGCAAGGAGATGACGCGTCATTATCGTGGCCCGTTTGGCAATCTCATGAATATGATTGAGATGCTCATAAAGTGGATCGCTCTTCTCCACACGCGATAAACCGAGCTGAGCATAGCCGATAATACCTGCCAGCATATTATTGAAATCATGAGCGACTCCGCCAACCAGCAAACCCAAACTTTCCACCTTCTGCGCCTGTTGCACCTGTTCTTCGAGGAGTTTTCGCTCTTTGAGTAGCTTGGCCTTCTCCAAGCTTTCCTTCACTGCAAAGGGAAGGCGCTGCAGATGCCTCTTCAGCACATAGTCGCTAAGGCCAGCCTTCATTCCTTCTGCAGCCACCTCTTCACTACCCGTATCGGTGACCATAACGATGGGCAGATCCGGAAATCGTGCTCGATGCTTCTTGAGAATTTCTAAGCCATTGGTCCACTTTAGTCCATAATCTACAAGTACAGCATCAAAGTCATTTTGAGCCATTGCCTCTTCGAAGTCGGCCTGCCGACCTATCTCTACAAATGTAGCATCACGAAATTCATCCTGCAATTTCCGTATGATTAGCTCCCGGTCATAGGGGCTATCATCAATGACCAGAAAACGCATGGCACACCTCAACTACTGTATTCAGTTCAATCCAGAAAGTACTTCCCTCTCCAGGAGCAGATTCCAATCCCACCCGTCCACCCATAAGCTCTACAGCTTTACGCACGGTAGCAAGCCCCAAACCTACACCAGGATATTCTTCAATACCGTGCAACTGAACAAAAGGCGCAAAAAGACGAAGTTGGTCCTCAGAGGCAATACCAATACCGTTGTCCTGTACGTCGATACGGCAACAAACCTCTGAGATGGCTTGAACAGAGAGCATTAGGCTGGGTTGAACGCCGGGAGCCACGAACTTGACTGCGTTAGAGAGAAGATTGACAAGAGCGATTTTCAGTAGGGTAGGATTTGCCCGCACTACTGGTAGTCCTCGATCGATGATTACCTGAGCATTCCTGCTTTGAATGTCTTGCTGCAAGGTACGCAGGCAGTTTTCGACGAGTAGTTGCAGATCCACATCTTGAAGCTGAAGCTCGTCGCGCCCAAGCCGGGAAAAGCCAATAAGCCCATCGATCAATTCTCGCATTTGTTCAGTTGCCGTCTGAATAGTTTCGAGGTAGTGTTTGCTTTTCTCGCTGAGAGAGGCTGCCTCGTCCTCAAAGAGTGCCTCGGCAAAGCCCGCAATAGCACGTAATGGAGCCCGCAGGTCGTGCGTCATGGCATGAAAGAACGACTCTAGGTCTTCGTTACGTAGTTTGAGTTCCAATGAGAGCCGCCGAGCACGCAAAAGGACCTCCACGCGTGCCTGCAATTCTACCCTCTCAATGGGTGCCAGGATAAGCTCATCAGTAGTCTGCCAGAGATGGCGAGTGACCATATCTACATCTTTGCGAGAAGTAATCAGCACA
>DASYAN010000453.1:0-5206 GCA_036501345.1 Ktedonobacteraceae bacterium | reverse complement strand
GACTGAAGAAAATCTTCTTTCTGATACATAATCTCTCTCCTAATACCAGTTTTACTGTACTAGTGGGTCAGCTCGCATTTAACCCACTGTTTACATTGGCCTCTGATGGGCGACATTGACGGTTGGTAAGCTCGAATTGCATTCCTGTGAACCGGTACTCAATTGCAAGCTGACCCACTAGTGTAGTGTATCTGCATCAGAAGTAGAACTATTGCAAACTTTGCCCGGCTATTCCTAAATGCAAAATCCTGTCCCTTAACACATGATTATAATTATACCATAGATGCAGATCAATTGCTATATTCCGCATTCCCTCATGTAAAATGTTACTGATATTGATACAGTTTCAGTAACATTTTACATGAGGGAATGCGCTCACTTGATTTTTTAGGAGATGTGGTCTATAGTAGCTTGAGAAAGAGTGAGTATCTGACATCCTGCCTCTGAAAGCACGCGACATCTTTTGCCTTGAAGTGGAGAAAAGCATGTGACCTCCTATGTCTTTAAAGAGGGAAAAAACATGCAACATCTTTTGTTTCAAATCATGAAAAATGTGCGTAACATCTTTTGTCAGTACCGCTCAAGTTATCAGGAACCCTGTTCGATCGTCCTCAGAGGCTGATCTAGAAGAAGCAAGCGGTGTTTTGTAAGCACCTGCCTTCTAAGCAAGCTGTCGCAGGCTCGAGCCTCGTCTCCCACTCTTTTTCCTCAACCGTTTCTTTACTGGCGCTTGAGAAGCTATCCAAGGACAAACAAGCAGAGAGAGAGCCAGTAAGGAAGCAGTGTTGTTTTTGGAAACAAAGCGTACAGCAAAAACCTGCTCCATTTTTGGGTAACTACCTGCTTCGCGTCACGTAATAACCTGCCTTTACAAGTAAGCGACAACCTGTCTCCCGTTTTCTTTCTCGCTTGTTTTCCTTTGGCTTCCTATCGATACCCGATCAGGTCCACATATGCACAAGTACACTGATTTTCAGATAGTACTGAGTACTGAGTGCATTGTTTGGATTTCATCAGGGTGTCACGGTATCTCTCACAGAATACATGAACAATGCGACAACACTATCATTCCAGTGCCTGATGAAGAAACATGTTGCAGATCAGATGCGCTGTTTTTTCACTTACCGTGAAACCCTGGTGCAGAGATGGCAAGTGAAGTGACACCGTGATGATATAATTGGAAGTCAGAAAGAGGGAAATAATAAAGAGCAGAGAGCCAATAGATCTCATATAGGGTTAATCGTGCCGTTGCTACACGGTTGCTACATTCAGCCTTTTAGATGAGAAAAATGAAACGTCTGAAGCAAGGTGAGAAGGGGCTTGAGACATCATATAATACTTCTTAGGACTCGAATCTCTCCACCGGCATGACTCGTCTTCCCCTGTCGATGGACGTCTATTCTGAGCTTAAATTCCCGTCTGAATGTCTACTGAGATCGCTCAAAGTCTTCTGTTGTCTATCGGCTTTGCTGTCAGTTTTGCTGTCAGCTTCAGCCGAATGACAGGGCCTGAAAAGCTCAAGTGAGTCGTCCCACGAGGACCAACAGACAAACAAAGAAGCCTGTATCTAGAAGGTATACTCTTCCAGATACAGGCTTCTTTCCATACAGGATAGTACTTTCTTCTTTGTGTGGCGATGATGACTTTGTGTTACTACCAGAATGCAGGAGATATCTTGAGGCAAGGCCCAAATGAATGTGATACATAGCCAGCAGTTAGACAATCAGTCTTTTTGTGAATCTCTCTCGACCATTCCCACACAAATGGAACCAGACCATGCTCCCTTGCCCTGACCTGCATGCTCAAGGCGAGAGCACAAGTAGCCACAACCAAGAGTCTTGCTCAAAGGATGGTTGAGGTACGGTAGCATATCCTATGACTATAGGAAACCAGACAAAGCAGCGTGACTGCTGAAAAAGATGGCATAATTCTATACAAGACTCATTCCGTCGGAGGTTGACATCATTGAGCAAGGCACAGAAATTCCTGAAAAGAAAATACTTGCCAGTTCTGCTTGCACTTGTTTGCCTGCTGACAGTGGTTCTCCTGTTGTCTACAGGGATCATCTGGCCGAACTTTCTGTTTGTGCCGCATGACAGTGTGCGAGGCCTTGACGTATCGAGCTACCAGAAGCGTATTGATTGGAAAAGCGTTGCCCAAACAGGCCAGTACGCCTTTATCTTCATCAAGGCAACCGAAGGCGAGAGCTATCAGGATGCCTCTTTTCAAATGAACTGGCGTGGGACAAAAGAACAGGGATTGCTTCGAGGTGCCTATCATTTCTACACGGCATCCTTGACTGGTGCTGAGCAGGCAAACCATTACATCAGTGTGGTCCCCAAAGAAGCCGGGATGCTGCCACCCGTGCTGGATCTGGAAGTCTCTGGCAAGAGCCGCACGGCGCTGCTCCGCGAAATCAAAGTCTTTCTTGACCGGCTGGAACACCATTACGCAATGAAACCAATCATTTATACGGATTTCGACAGATACGCAGAATATATCAAAGGACATTTTGAGGACTATGCCATCTGGATACGGGATGTGCTGACCCCACCTCAATGGAGCCATGTCCACCATTGGACCTTCTGGCAATATTGTGATCGTGGACAGGTATCCGGAATAGCAGGGTGGGTAGACTTCAATGTCTTTTCTGGAGGGAGGGACAAACTCAAGGAACTTGCAACCTCATCCCTTTCACAGACATCGTTCATGGGATGAGAGCGTTCGCGTGGATGACACCATACCAGAGAGAAAGACCCTCATCTGGTCATTCCCAAAAAAGGTTGCGTGCTTCTCCGCGAGGCGACATCAGCAGTGAATAAGCAGGGTGGCACAACCTCCAAGAAAGAGGTCTTCTGAAATCTTGACAAGAATGATTGAAATAATGAGAATCAAAACGATTAGAGGGAAGAGAAAGAGGCGAAAGTTGTGAATACAGAGTCAAGGAGGACAAGCAACGTTCCCAGAAACGATTCCGCACGAGCATACTCGATGGATTCCATCACCTCGAAAGACGGCACGACGATTGGGTACCGGCAATTCGGTCACGGTCCTGGTCTCATTCTTGTGCATGGTGGCATGATGACTTCCCAGAACTTTGTGAAGCTTGCCACACTGCTCTCTGATGGATTTACGGTATATGTACCTGACCGTCGAGGTAGCGGTTTCAGCGGCCCGTTTGGCGAGAACGACGGCATGAGCAAAGCTTGTGAAGATCTGGATGCACTCATTCGCAAGACCGGCGCATATCAGGTGTTTGGGCTGAGCTCGGGTGCTCTTATTTCGCTACAAGCAGCACTCACCTTGCCCGCCATCCAGAAGGTCGCTCTCTATGAGCCACCTCTTCCGCTTGCTGGCAATCCATCACCAACGGCTTGGGTAACACGCTATACCCAGGAACTGGCTCAGGGGAACTTGGGTGCGGCAATGGTCAGTATCATGAAAGGAACTGGAGATTCGTCGCTTTTTACTCTCCTGCCACGTTTTCTCCTGGTGCCACTTATGAGGCTTGCGATACAAGCCCAAGCGAGGGACGCCAAGAGCGATGAGGTGCCGCTGCAAGTCCTTATCCCGACGATGCAGTATGATGTGCAGCTCGTCAAGGAGATGGAAGGCACACTTGAGCGCTTTCAGGCAATGACAGCTGAGGTGCTGCTGCTCGGCGGTGACAAGAGCCAAGCCTATTTGAAAGATGCCCTCGCAGGCTTAAGCACGGTCTTACCGCATGTCCGGCGCGTTGAGCTTTCAGGACTCGGTCATTTGGCAGCAGAGAACAGTGGCAAGCCAGAACGTGTCGCACAAGAGTTGTACCGCTTCTTTGGCGAGCCCTCTGTGGGAGAACAATGACCGTAAAGCATGGGCAGCGCCATGCCCGTGGTGAGAATCTTGAGGCTATTCGGCCCTGCATCAAAGTCTCTGTTCGCTATGACTATAAGGTCATCTTTCTGGAAATGGCCAGAGGCAAACGAAAACGCCTGCAACACCGTTTCCACAGCCTCGTGCGAGGGTGTGAGGCCATGTATTGGGAGCGATTGCACACAGCACAAGAGCACAAAGCTGGCAAATGAGCACGATACAAGCTCAAAGAGCACGTCCATTGCTCAATCATAGCGCAATTCGGCCCCCTTTATCACTATGGCTAGGCGTGCGTGATCTTGTAACTTAGGCAGAGGATCTTCGTTATCAATAAGGAGAAAACCGAAGGGAAATCATCGCATCGATCACCATCCCGAAATGCACAACACAAACACGCAGGGAACGCCTGGCTCCTGCAAGGGAGGTTTGGTCATGGTCGACTGGAGAGATCACCACCTGGGGAACTATCGTCTGGTAGAATTGCTGGGACAAGGAGGCTTCGCCCAAGTCTATCTCAGCGAACATCTGCGGCTGGGAACGCAGGCCGCCATCAAACTGCTCTCGACACATCTGACGGACCACGACGTGGAGCAATTTCTCGCGGAGGCACGTACGCTTGCTCACTTAGAGCATCCCCACATTATCCGCATCCTGGATTTTGATAGAGCACAGGATATCCCTTTTCTCGTCATGAGTTATGCTCCCAACGGGACCCTACGCCAGCGTCACCCCAAAGGAACACGCCTGCAGCTGGATAGCATCCTCGCTTACCTCCAGCAGGCTGCCGACGCGCTCCAGTACGCACACGACGCAAAGGTGATCCACCGAGACATCAAGCCGGAGAACCTGCTCCTGGGCCAGCACAACGACCTGCTGCTCAGCGACTTTGGCATCGCTGTCATTGCTCACAGTTCGCGCTCACAAAGTCTGCAAGAAATCATGGGCACCGTCTCTTATATGGCCCCAGAGCAAATCCAGGGCAAGCCACGCCCGGCGAGTGACCAATATGCCTTGGGCGTGATTGTCTACGAGTGGTTATCTGGCTCTCCTCCCTTCCGTGGCACAACAGCTGAGATAACGACTCAGCACCTCCATGCTGACCCGCCTCCCTTCCATGAACGGTTCCCTGACATTCCGACCGCCGTCGAAGCCGTTGTGCTCAAAGCACTGGAGAAGGACCCTCACCACCGTTTTCCACATGTGCAAGAGTTTGCGGCTGCCTTTGAAGAGAGCTGTCAGAGCTTTCTGCCAGCGACACCAACCAAACAAGCACCCCCTACCGTCTGGTCTTTCATGGGTAGGTATTTTCATGCGGCCTCCTGGGGAGCCAAAGGAGCCACCGGAGTGGAAA
>DASYAN010000452.1:0-8963 GCA_036501345.1 Ktedonobacteraceae bacterium | reverse complement strand
TGCCATTCGCATGCTGGACAACATAAATGGTTGGGCATTGACTAGTTCCTCTATTCTGAAGACATCAGATGGCGGCATTCACTGGAGTGATGTCACTCCTAAAGATCAAACACCAGGTATAAATGCCCAATGCGAGTTTTTAACGATGCAGACTGCCTGGGTCGCGTGGCAATCGACAAAGGGCTCTCTAGGACAGACGCAGTCAATCACCATCCTCCATACAAGCAATGGTGGAGCAAGCTGGCAAACGGCAACTATCACTCATGCAACTGGACACCTAGCAGACCCACCACGCTTTATCAATACGCAGCAAGGCTGGCTGGTAATCACTGATTCTCAGGGTACAGCACGCGGCATCATAAACACCTACCAAACGACAGACGGTGGGCAAACCTGGACAAACATCTCGGGGCAAGTAGACACAAGCGCTGCAAGCGGCGTTTCAGTTTCGAACGCGCAACTCGGCTGGGTTGGACTCCATTGGCCGGGAAATCAACCAACAGTCGAGAAAACCATCGATGGTGGACGGAACTGGCAACAACAATCTCTATCGCTACCAGGTGGAGTAAGTTCAGATGGCGATATAGTAACCGATGCACCAGTTCTGATTGGAGCAGACGGATTGTTACCTACCCATATTAACATGACTGATAGTAACCACTCAGTACAGACCAAGCTCGCGGTCTACACCACGCATGATAGTGGCAATACTTGGACTGCGGGCACATTAGCCAACTTCGATAGTACCGATGTGTATGCACTGGATGCCCAACATGTATGGGCCGAGGAAACAAACCGTAATGCTCTGCATTTCTCCAGCGATGGAGGAAAGACCTGGGTTCAGCTCGCGCAAACACCACACCATTTTGGCGCATTGAGTTTCGTGGATACATACAATGGCTGGGCTATCGACGATGCAGGCCAGCTTTATCAAACGACGGATGGCGGAACAAACTGGCAGTCAATAAACTCCTCCATCTCCTAACTGCTTGTCGAGGTTGTGCTAATTGCACTGAAAGATCTGACCTCAGCCATCCAGATTGCTAACACCATCGGGGAGGTTGTAACACTTTCCCTATCCTCAGCGATAGACTAAATGAGATCTCAAAAAATGCCATCTCATATGGCTCGCAGTCGGTTCGTTATGTTCGCAGAGTAAACGAATCCGCTTAGCGCATTTCACTATAGGACATAAGTATGTACGTATGTACAAACGCACAGACAGGAGGACAACTTGCTATGAAGAATACCTTCCGTAATACTGTTTCCCATGACAAGCTCAGGGGGCTACTAACAAAGAAGAAGGTTATCAGCTTACTCATACTTACGGCTGTTGTAGCAGCCCTCTTTGCCACTCCCACAGTCTCTTTTGCAAGTAGTAACCTTAGCCACGGCAGTAACCAATCCCATACTGCTAATGTGACAACCATCCACTCCGACACCCAGCAAAAGCCACTAATAGCGATTCGTATGCTCGATACCATGCATGGCTGGGCACTGACTGACAACTCTATTCTCAAGACGGCAGATGGCGGCACCTCCTGGCAAGATGTCACTCCTGCTAACGTATCGATCCCCCAAATCTTCAATGGCGATTTTATGAATGCTCAGTATGCTTGGGTGACGACTATAGACGAAAAGAACTCTTCGGTCGGCATACTGCACACGACCAATGGTGGAAAGAGCTGGCAGAGTTCGACGATTGGCGAGCAACTAGATATTGGAAGTTTAGATATGCCCCACTTTCTGAATACATCGGATGGCTGGCTCGAGATATTCGGCACACCTGGTGCAGGCAGTCGGGGATCATACCTTTTTCACACCACTGACGGTGGGCAACACTGGACTCAGCTGACAGATCCCAATCGGAGCGGCAGCGTACAGCGCTCGTCAGGCATCTCCTTCAGCGATGTACGCAACGGCTGGCAAACAGGTGACGGCGGTTACGGAGCTGCGAATCCCTCGCAACCCTTACTAGATGTTACTCATGATGGGGGCCAGACATGGCAAAGTGTGCAACTTCCAGCGCTACCTGGAGCAGGCAAAGATAACATGGTTGAAACAACACCGCCAGTTCTGTTTGGCAATAATGGCCTGCTTCCAGTAACGGACGACGGTGTTACCTTCTCCACAACTGGTGTTAACCCATCAAGTACTGCTCTTGATCTGTACGTGACACATGATGCTGGTCTAACTTGGAGCCCAACAAAGTTCGTCACCATCACCGGGGATGAAGTACCTACCGTCTATATCACAGATATGCAGCATGCCTGGGCAACTACAAGCACTGGCACCTACGTAACCAGTGATGGTGGACAAAGCTGGACAAAGCTACCACCAACACCGCAGCCCATTGGCATGATGAGCTTTATTGATGCCAAGAGTGGCTGGGCCGTTGGCCCACGCGATATACCTTTTGACATCAATGATCTCAGCCAGATTGCTAAGGATACTAATAGTGGGAAACCATTACTCCTGCATACCACCGATGGTGGCCACACCTGGCAGCAAATTACCTACTCTATCCAATAATGCTTGTTATTCGACACAGGGGAAATCCCTGTGTCGACACAGTAATCGAGTCAATACCATCATAGCTCGCGCTTTTACCGAGACGCAATCTCATTGACAAAGGTTCATTATCTATGCTATGCTTGTTTTACAAGTACCGATACATAGTATCATTATTTATAAGATATCTAAAATCACAGGGAGAAATCCGATCTCGGGATCAATTCAGGAAAATAAATGACAAGTGTACTGGACAAAAACAATCCAATTGTTCAACTAGAGCAGGTCCGTATTCAGTATGGTAAACGGATCATTCTCCAGGATCTTAGCATGACAATAAACGAAGGGGAGTTCATTGTCATGCTGGGGCCAAACGGTGCAGGCAAGAGTACACTACTGAAACTCTTGCTAGGTCTGCTTCGTCCAAGTGCAGGCCAGGTACGGGTATTCGATCGTCCCCCAAGCCGTGGCAACAGGGAGATTGGTTACGCTCCACAACATCGCACGCTCGAGGCAGATCTAGCTTTACGAGCACGCGATCTGGTCGGTTTTGGGCTAGATGGACATCGTTGGGGGCCAGGCTGGCCAAGTCGCAAACGTACTGCCCTTATCGATCAGGCATTAGAAGAGGTTGATGCCACTCGCTTTGCAGATGCCCCCATTGGACAGTTATCGGGCGGAGAGCAACAACGCTTGTTGATCGCGCAGGCACTGTTAACTAATCCTCGCTTACTTCTGCTCGATGAGCCACTAGCAAGTCTAGATATCAGCCATGAGCAGGAAATTGTCTCGCTGGTCACCAGGATTTGTCGGACACGTCACGTTGCTGTTCTGCTCGTGACACACGATATTAATCCTCTGCTGCCAGCTGTAGATCGTGTCCTCTACATGGCCAATGGTCACAGTGCCATCGGTACGCCAGATGAGGTGATTACAAGTACCACCCTCAGCCAGCTATACGGGTCCTCAGTCGAGGTCGTACAGGCCCTGGATCGACTCTTTGTTGTTGGAGCAGAAATATAGTGGTGTCTTAACTACTATTCAGGAGGAACACAAGGGAAACCTCGACATGTTTGATTTTTTAACCTATACAGCTATCCAAAATGCCTTAGTAGCAGGATCGCTCGCAGCAGTCATTGCGGCCATTGTAGGATACTTTCTCGTCGTGCGCGGCATGACCTTTACTGCACACGCACTCCCAAATGTTGGTTTTGCTGGTGCGGCAGCAGCGGTGCTCCTGGGACTAGAACCAGTCGTTGGTCTGCTTGTATTCACCATTAGTGCAGCAGTTGCTATTGGTCTGCTGGGAAAGCAGCTACGAGAGCGTGATATTGCCGTTGGCATCGTTATGGCCTTTGCTCTTGGTCTGGGTGTCCTGTTCATCTCGCTCTATCAGGGCTATGCAGAACGCGTCTATAGCATTTTGTACGGAAATATCTTAGGGATTAACCAAACAGATGTCCTGGTGACAACAGTGCTCAGTGCTGTCACTATCAGCCTCCTTTTCATCCTCTTCCGACCACTCTTGTTCAGTTCGCTGGACCCCACGGTAGCAGAAACGCGCGGGATACCTGTACGTCTCCTGACTATCACCTTTTTGACCCTAGTGGCTATTACCATCTCGATATCAGTGCAAGTGGTAGGAGCATTGCTGATCTTTACTTTGCTGATTGGACCACCAGCGACCGCCATGCGTATCGTTCAGCGTCCATTGTGGACGATTCTCATTGCTATACTTCTCGGTGTGTGCTATACCTGGCTAGGCATCTTTTTAGCAGCAAATGGTTTATTTGGTATCAGTGGAACCGATATGTGGCCAGCCAGCGTCTATATTACGTCGCTCTCATTTGGAGTCTATCTTCCTATCCGCCTCCTCTCTCCATTGTGGATTGGACGCAAGGCCAGAAGACATGCCACGAATCTCAAGTCAGAAGAAGTCTTGTCTCAGGAAAGATCAAACAATGATGATAGGTTAGTATATGAGGCTAAGGGTGTCCTGGAAGTATTTTAGCCAAGAGGTATAGGATGATAAACACGTTTTTACAGTATTGGGTGACACTCTTTCAACATGAGTTTGTGCAGAATGCTTTTCTGGCCGCTCCTATTGTTGCTGTGGTAACAGCGATCATGGGCTACTTTGTGGTACTACGAGCCCAGTCCTTTGCCGGGGAGGCTCTGGCAGATATCGGCTTTGCGGGAGCAACAGGAGCGGCTGTACTCGGCATCAGTTCATTAGTTGGCATGTTCATCATGACGTTGCTAGCGGCACTAGGCATGGGCGCATTAGGAGAACGTATTCGAGGGCGGGATGTTGAGATTGGAATGGTGCTCTCCTTTGCACTTGGCCTGGGGGTATTGTTCTTGAGTATTTACACCCAAAATGGGGCCAATGCTACTGTTGGGGTTGGTGTACTGTTTGGTTCTATCTTGAGTGTAACACGTACTGATGTGCTAGTCAGTCTGATAACCGCGCTCGTCACGTTGCTGGTACTTGCATTACTCTTTCGGCCTTTACTCTTTGCTTCGATCGATCCAGTGGTAGCCCAGGCAAGAGGCATCCCTGTACGATTACTCTCGATCATCTTTTTATTGTTACTAGCCTTTGCCACTGCCGAAGCTGTCCTGGTTATCGGCGTTCTACTGGTCTTTTCACTATTGATTGCTCCTGCTGCAACGGCTGAGCGTCTGACACGTCGGCCACTCACAGCGATTATCCTCTCGGTCATCTTGGCACTGAGTTTTTCCTGGGGCGGACTGATCCTGGCCTTTGTGGGTACAGGCAGCCACCTGCCTGTCAGTTTCTATA
Organism: Ktedonobacteraceae bacterium; assembly: GCA_036501345.1. Classification (GTDB taxonomy): domain Bacteria; phylum Chloroflexota; class Ktedonobacteria; order Ktedonobacterales; family Ktedonobacteraceae; genus DASYAN01. Next base: position 3,646 of record DASYAN010000452.1, on the reverse strand, counting down.
TCTCGGCATTAGCAGCACTCTCCTACTTCCTTTCCCTACTCATGAGCCGTCTACAATCACCACGTGGTTATCGAGCATTGCCTCATCCCAGCCGCGAACAAACTGCCACTGCCTGAATTGGCTAAGCCAAGCCTCAAGGTTCTGTACTTTGATGCTGTTCTCTTTTGGCTCTCTCGTTCGTCTTCATTTAGGAGTGCGACAAACACAGTAAATCGCGCTGTGCACCTTTAGGTGTTGATCTGTCCAATTGGTACCTGAATTGTTACCAGCCAATCCGGTTTGTTGAGTCTAGGAGCAAAGTATGAAGCTGTTTAATACCTTAACACAGTCCCTGGAAATATTTACCCCTATCAGTGATACCGTGCGTATTTATGTATGTGGAATTACTCCATATGATACAACCCACCTGGGACATGCGTTTACATATACCTCGTTTGATACGCTCATTCGATATCTGGAGTACAAAGGCTATGCCGTAAAATATGTACAGAATCTAACCGATATTGACGATAGTATCCTCGATAAATCACGTGAAGTTGGTATAGCATGGGACGAACTGGGTCGACGCGAGACCAAACGCTTTCTAAGCGATATGAACGCTCTTAATGTTCGTAGACCTGATGTCTATCCGTATGCATCTGATGAAATTCCGCGCATGATCCTGATAGCGCAGACTCTGTTGGAGCGTGGTTATGCCTATGAAAGTGGAGGCTGTATCTTCTACAGTGTGAAGCAGGACCCCGAATTTGGGGTAATGGCACAAGCTATCGGTCTTGCCGATTATCAATCCATGCTGATCACTGCCAACGAACGGGGTAATTTCCCTGACGATAACCATAAGAAAGATCCACTGGATTTTGTGCTCTGGCAAGCGCAGGCCCCTGGAGAACCCGCTTGGGATAGTCCCTGGGGACAGGGTCGTCCTGGCTGGCATATTGAGTGCAGCTCGATATCTATGCACTATCTGGGTGAGCAGATCGATATTCACGGTGGAGGCGGGGATCTCGCCTTTCCCCATCATGCTTGTGAGATCGCCCTGTCTGAGCATTATAGCAACACTACTCCTTTCTGTCGCTGCTGGATGCATACTGGCACTGTTTATCAGGATGGCCAAAAGATGAGTAAGTCGCTTGGCAATCTGACACTGGTAAGCAACCTACTAAAAGACTACACTGCTGACGCACTTCGTCTCCTGCTACAAGGCCATCACTATCGCTATCCCTGGGAATGTTTTGCTGAGGATTTGAAGATCGCTGCCGAAACCGCCGAGAGCCTCAAACGAGTACGCGAGCTAGTTGATGGTAAGACATCCAGCATGGATAGCACGGATAGCCGCATGTTACACAACCGTTTCCACGCTGCCATGGAAAACGATCTCAACACACCGGAGGCAGTCCTGCTCCTTAGGCACGCAGCACAAGATTATCTGGAGAAGCGCGATCTGAGTCTCGGTGCTGAAGTGGTAAAACTGAGTAAAGTCTTAGGACTACGCCTGTAAGTTTCAACAGATGGTCATTCTCGGTCTCTAACTGCATCAAAGAGGGTCAAGGGCATACGGCTCCATGCCAAAAAAGAACGACATTGCCGCGCAGACAAGGACGTACAACAAAGGAGGATTTAGGAGCAAATTCCCCAAACCTGTCCTTGCTCAATACTCTCCCCTCTCAAGATGCTGAGGACGACAAAAAGAGATTTTTGAGAAGCCCTGTAAATACTTACAAAAAACTGCTATAATTGGCATTATTCAAGTACAGTGAAGTGTTATCATTGTCAGAAACTTTTTTTATCACGACTTTACCGAGAGGTTTTAGATAACGGAAAGGTTTTACATATGGGAGATAGAAATGCACCGGGTGCAATGCAGGTCAACAAAACACCCGATTATGAAGCAATGGTGATTGGCGCGCACCCCGACGATGCTGATTTCAGCTCCGCAGGTACCAGTGCATTGTGGGCCAAGCAAGGGAAAAAGGTTGTATGGGTTTGCATGACAGATGGCACTGAAGGTAGTGAGATCCCTGATCTTGCAGATACCGACTTGATGCTTACTCGCGAGCAGGAACAGCGTATGGCATGTGATGTACTTGGGATTCAATCTGTCGAGTTTCTGCGCTTCCCGGATGGTGCTCTAGCCAACAACCAGTCAACACGTAAGGCTATCGTTCGACTCATTCGTAAATATCGCCCACGTGTCGTCATTACTCATGACCCATCTACGCATATTTTTGCTCCTGACCCTGATGAAAACCCCACTCAGACAGCCTACCTCAATCATCCTGACCATCGAGCAGCCGGGCAGATTGTTCTTGATGCACTATTTCCAGGAACAGTTAACCCTCGTGCGTACAGGGATTTGTTGGTAGAAGAACTGCATCCCTACCAAGTCCATGAACTCTATCTCTCCTTTTCGGCTAATGAGAATACCTACATCGATATAAGCGAGACCATTGCGCTCAAAATCAAAGGCCTACAGTGCCATATCAGTCAGTTAGGCCCAGATGCAAAGTGGCTTGACAGAATCTATGAGCGGAGTGCAGCAAAGGCGCAAGAGGCAAAAGAAAAGAAGGGCTTAACGATGCAGTACGCTGAAGCTTTCCGCAGAATTAAGCTCTATATCCCTGACTAATGTCTGCTCGCAGCTTTATACGTGGTTGCCACACAACAATTGGCCCACATGTCGATAACACAGGAGTATAATACCCAACATGGCTTATGCTATAGCTATGCTAAGCATTCATACATCCCCCCTAGATCAACCTGGGCGTACTAGAGATGTAGGGGGCATGAGTGTCTATATTCATGAATTAGCGCAAGAACTGGGACAGCTTCATCTGAAAATTGATATTTTTACCCGTTGGACCAATGAAGATATCCCGAAAATTGTTCAGTTGAATCCAAATGTTCGCGTTATCCATATCAAAGCGGGTCCAGTTGCAACCGTCCACAAGAGTGAACTTTATCAATACATCCCAGCATTCGCTCGGCACATTGAAGATTTCAGACGACATGAAGCCGCTTGTTATGACGTTATACATAGTCATTACTGGTTATCGAGTGTTGCAGCAACACAGCTTGCCTATCACTGGAATGTCCCTCATATCACCATGTTTCATACATTGGGGCGCCTAAAGCAACTTACCAATCCTAATGAATCTGAGCCACCATTACGCTTGGAAATGGAGCAGCGCTTGATTCATCATGTCGATCGCATCATTGCTTCTACTACTGACGAGTCTACGCAAATAATCCACAATTATCGAGCTGCTGCCAGCCAAGTTGAGATCATTCCTGGTGGCGTCGATCTCAAGCTCTTTGTTCCTTTTGATCGTCAGATAGCACGTGAACAGTTGGGGTGGAAATCCCAGGCACCTATCTTGCTCTTCGCTGGTCGCTTGGATCCCTTTAAGGGACCTGACCTCTTGCTGCGTGCAGCAGCCATGATGCAAGAGAAAACGCAAGTCGTGATTGTTGGAGGCAGACTCACCGATGACGAGGATGTCCAACAACTTCAGGCATTAGCCAACGATCTAGGTATCAGTCATCGTGTGCAATTTCTGGGGGACCACCCTCATGAAGAAATGCCACTTATCTATAGTGCTGCTGACATTACCGTCGTTCCATCCTATTATGAAAGCTTTGGGCTAGC
>DASYAN010000451.1:0-4628 GCA_036501345.1 Ktedonobacteraceae bacterium | reverse complement strand
CGAGGCAATCTCAGACCAACCACACAGAGGTGGACGCTGGAGGTGAAAAAAGAGAAAAACGCGACCAAAGAAGCGCTCGATAGCACTACGTTTGCCCAGTTCTTCTCTGGTCCAGGTTGGGGGCAAGCAGGAGCGGTTCTTACGGTTCTTGGGATTGTAGGCAACGACGGCCACTGCCCCGAGCACCTGATGAATCCAAGCAATGAGGCGCAAGCCCCAATAGGCCGCGTCCAGACGGATGACCCGAGGCCGGATCTGATACAGACGCATCGCCCATGTCAACAGGCGTTGTGCAAAGGGGGCATCGTGTGGGTCAGCAGGAGAAAGCAGAAACAAGAGAGGTAAGCCAGAACCGCGACAGATCAGGGTATGCACTCGGAAGCCTCGCAAAAGAGGAAGAGCATGGTGAGCGGGGGCATGTCCGTAGGCGGCATCAGGATCACGACGTTTCCAAGCCAGGATGGGAGCACTGTCAATGATGAGATCACGGGCTCCGATGAGTCGCCGTCGCAGAGCTTGCAGAACCACCAGCACAAACAGAGACTCATGCACAGGAGCACCAGCAGCATGGCGACGTTTGCAATGCTGGGATGGACTCACAATGAGAGGCCGTCCCTCTTTATCCAAAGGCAAGCCACAGGCCAGGGCCAAAGCGGGCCAACTCTTGAGCCAGTCATGCATGTCTTGGTACGATAAGCGCCACAAGGTTCGCAACAGACTGATGAGCAGCAAGCTCTCTTCGCTGTAGCTGCGTGGTCTTCCTCCTTTGCCTGCTGGCAAGGGAGGTGGACAGCGACGATGGGCCAGACGCACTGCCAAGCGGCAAAGGGTGAGCAAATGCAACGTCGTGACCAGCGTGAGCGCATCAATATGCACTGCACGGCTCAGCCGGGCTTGTCCTCGCTGAAAGGATGGTGGTGGAACGGGTGCTTGTTCTTTGACGATTGGAAGCATCATCAGCTGCTCTCCTTGGCGGGGGGAACGTTCCTCGCCAAGGCCAGTTTACCTTTCTCTGCCAATTCCTCTGGATCAGGTATTTGCCTACTGATCGGCTTTGTCAGAGTTAGGAAATGCCCTCAATATTGTGAGACCTATCGGGATGAGATAGTAAGAGCTTTTTCAGCAGAAGAACTTAATAGCTTTCAGGAGCATTACACCAGGGTTTATAAAAAACTTAAGAACGGGAAGCTGCTGGAAGAGTCTAGGGATCTAGAGAAAGAGTCTCAGAAACTCGAAGAGGATCACAGAGTACTATCTGAGTATGCGACAAAGATATTAGCTACAAAGCTATAATCCCCACCGTTCAAAGTCTATGCTTGTTGCTTTAGCTCTGTTTTCCTTTGTTGCTTGATCCTTCACACGCTCCCTGGTGTGATATGGGCAATTTAACCATTGACGAGTAAATAGATGGTTGGGTATGCTTTCTCTAGGCAATCAAAAGCCTGCATGGAATGTCGGATAGTTCGCAAATCAGAAAGGAAATGACTATGAGCTTTTGTGATTGTGGAAAAGAAGACTGCGGCAATATCATGAAGTAGGTTAGAATAATAGTTAGAAAAGAGAGCGGCCCTGGTTTTTTATTAGGTGCCGCTCTCTTGCTATTTTGTTTCCTGGCCTAATCCAATCACGGCTTCTACACCGCCTCTCAAGCCAAGCTTGTCTATAAGCCGATCACCGAGGCGTATACCAGGCTGCTCAATCCAACGGTAGAGCACCGCAGAAATAGGGATGATGATAACAAGTGTCCAGCACCAGAAAGCACCATATTGCACTAGAGGGCCTAAACCCTGGTGCCGGATATTGTAATTAATAGCGTTTCCGAAGAGGGTTATGAATGGGTTATGCCACATATAGAGACTGAAAGAAATTGATGCGATCCAACGCAATACGGGCCACTCGAAAGGACGCTTGAGTCTGGCAGAGCCGTACAATAGTGCCCAGAGGCAGAGACCATAGCCTAGAGCATATGCTAGAGCTTGCCACTCTAGCCAATGGCGGGACACGAGGATAGGAATGTGGGGATTAAGAAAGCTGAAGACGATGTGAACCTGTGGATGGTTGGCAGGATAAGTTGGATTTAGTATGTAGGAATACCAGAAAGACAAAACAGATAAGAGCGCTAAGCCAGTGATGAATAGCAGTGGGCTGAAGCGATGTATCCTGATGCGCCAAGGTTCTGCGGAAGCAGCATATTGGGTATAAGTATAGATCATACAAATAAGCATACCGATTGCAAAAACCTCAAAGTATTTTCCCTCATTAGAGGGTTGTCCCAGATCGCCATAGATGAATGGGAGAAGCGCCATAGAGACACGATGAGGAATCAAGAAATCCAGTTTTGAAGTATTGGCGATATAGATGCCCCAATACCGTGTCAACAAGCCCCAGGCAACTAGAACCAACAAACATAGAGTAAGTTTGAACATACGCCTATGCACCGTGCCACGGCGTACAATCAGGCTGAAGAGCCATGCGATAATTGGAAGGAGGAGATAGAACTGGAATTCAATAGCCAATGTCCAAAAAGGCCCATTAAGGGTTTTAGAGAGTTGAGTGGTCATACTAAGAGTTAGAAAGAGCCATAGATCATGCCAGTGGCTAGAATGCAAGAACTCCGGATGAAAGAACAAAACTATCGAGAAGAGCGCTACATAATACCCTGGAAGAATGCGAAAAATGCGACGAAGGTAAAAGCGATGGAGTAAAGGCCACGGACTGTCGAAGAGCAGAGCTTTAGCATAGGGCAAAAAGAGGAGAAAACTGGAGAGAAGAAAGAATAGAATAACGCCTGAATCACCAGCATAGGCAAGTGATGCAGCAAAGTAAACAAGTGCGCCAAATAAATCATGTATGTTATGCATATTATGCAGAGGTTGCCAGATACTCTGCTGACCAGCAATGAGGTTCAAGTGCAGTGAAAGGACACCGAGACAGGCTATTGCTCGTGCACCATCCAGCACAGGGATCTGACGGTGAGATTTGTCTCCCTCTAGCGAATGTGTCCCTGTTTGGCCCAACACTGAGGTATTTTGATCGCTAGATATGTCCCGATCTCTGAGAACTTTATTCATAATACTCATCCTTATGAGTTCATTGTAGGAAAAATGTGCGCATTTCAACAGAGGGAAGCAGGGACAAATCTTACCCCCATCCTTTAGGATACTGTTGGCGAATTGGTTTCCCAAGCTCAAATCAGGAATACTTTGTTCTTTCTTGCAAGCTCGATGGATGATTTCGCCAACAGTATCCTTTAGGCTGCTAATTTCCTTCGGATGATGCTGGCTTCAAGCTGAAATCATCTGCGTAGCCCACTCCTTGAGCATACCAACCTTCGACGAAGATAGTGAGGTTGCTATCGGCCTTTGTCATAAATGTGTAGCTCAGGAGAGTATAGCTGGTATCATTCTGGCTAGCGGTGAAATAAATGGGGCCTCCCTTGAAACCTATATAGATGAATTTGCCTTGTACATATGCTTGAAGCGTATAACTTGTATGAGGATTTACCTGAATTGTTTGATCACATTCACCAGTAGTGTTGTTGGTCGGAACAATTTTTAGTGCATGCTGACCACTGTAGACCGGGCTCGTTACCATTTGATCATTGGGATCGCAATTCCAGTGGTCCAGTGTCCCTTCTTCAAATCCTGGATTAGCAATGGGATTACCTTGTTGTGAACCAGATGGGCAAATGCTACCAGATGCTGATGTATTCTTCGTTGGAGAAGTGGGAGAAGTAGCAGCGCAAGTGGGAGTGATGGGATTGACCGGATTGGACGCAGTTGGCACTACCTGGACCGTTGGATCGCTTTTCACTGGCTTGATTGATCCTGGTGAGCGTAAGGGCACAAGAGTATAAAGGATCACAGTCCCGAGCAAAAGAACGATACCGGAGAGCGCAAATGCTAGCCAGAGGGTAGCAGGTAATAACTTACTGGGTTGAGGGAGTCTTTCTTCCGTGAAAGCTTCAACATGGGTGTTTTCGATTAGTGCCACCGGAGTCTTGCTTTTATTATATCTATCCTGTGCAAGCTCGAAGGAACTCCAAGTCATTTGACATGTTTTACATTGCCAGCGTTGCACTCCTGTACGTGTCTTCCCATACTTGCGGATATTGTTACTTCCCGCCTTGCTACAGTTTGGACACTGACTATTTTCACAAGAGTTGCTTACTTGAACTTCCTCTTTTATCATGGCCTTTTCTTATGAGGAATGAGCAGGGAGTCATCGGTATTGTATTCAGTTTGGCTTTCTAGCACTTGGGACGTATCACTTACCTCGGCAGTGACCGCGCTAGCAAGTCTACGCTGACGTATCTTTTTCACAAGTAGGACCGAGAAAACAATGGCTGCTAGCAAAGCGAGAATAAGACCTGAGAAAGCCCCAAAAAGGCTTGCGGCTTCCTCCCAGGTTTCTGCAAAGGCATAGCCCAAGCTGAGAGGAATTATCGCTCCAAGAGCTTCACCAAGCACATCCCAGAGCAAAAAGCTACGGTAGGGATATTGTTCCAAGCCTGCAATCAGATTTATCGTGCCGCCAAGAGCAGAGAAAAGAACCCGTGTCATAAATATTGCCCATCCTCCTCCTTTCTTGAAATAAGCTTGGCTTTGTGCTAGAGCTGGTAGCGTGAT
>DASYAN010000450.1:0-14782 GCA_036501345.1 Ktedonobacteraceae bacterium | reverse complement strand
CATCATGCTTTAGTATATCTTATTTCTGGCCTTTTCCCTGTCCGAATTCTTGGGTCCATTATAATCCAACTAACCGTTTCCTTGGCTTGGGGAGACAATTTGATGCTTCCCGTAATCTGAGCATGAGAATCGTTAGATCCTGTGGTAACCTGACCCAATATGGATAGGTCTGCACTCTCCTTGGAATACTTGTAACCAATAGCATTCAGAGTAAACTTGATATGGTTATGCTGATCTCTTGGGAACTGTCTTGCGATCTCTTCTTTATGGGATTGCCAGTACTGACGAACGTTGTTCAGGGCTTCAATTGTTCTTGAAGTCTGATCAGAAAGTTTTGATGGTAGATATGTTTCAGCACCTTCAAGTATATGATTTAGCTGTTCTTGCAGAGAAGAGAGATTCTCATCCGTAAATGTTTGTTCCAATTGGCCTTGTAATCCGGAGAGATCTTGCTCTATTGTCGATAGAGTTGCGCGAACTTTTTCGCCCTTGTCTAGAAAACACTCTTCAGCGCTACCATAAATATGCTCACCAAGCAGGAAAGTACTGGCATTGTCAAGGATACGAGTGGCATCACCAAGGCAAGCAACAGACCTCTGAACTAGCGGATCGGACAGACCTCGTCGGATAGGCTTTAGAGTTGTTGTCGCGAGGATTGGCAGTACTCTCTGAATAGGACCGAGAAGTTGCATCTTTCTTTGAATAGAAGTTATGCGATTTTCTATCCAATCATTCGATTTCTCCTTTATCTGGAGGATTTTGTCCTGAGCATATCGCTCTAGAGCAGCTTGTAGAGCTATAGGGGGAGGGGGCAGAGTCCTTCTTATGTTTTCCTGATTAGAAAACAATTTATCAATGATTGTATGTAATTCTTGAGATTCTGCTTTCATATCTACAAAATACTGCTCAGCTATGACAATATTATCTATCAATTGCCGCAGATTCGCTTGAAAATGCTGGGGATTTGCTATCAAATCGCTTGATTCCTTCTTTAAGGTGCTAGCCAGGATATATTGTTCTTGGCCTGTTTTTACTACATCTCGTAGTCTAAATGGTAGCATAGCTTCATCAAGTAAAGCCCAGCTCTCATCTAATTTCTTATGCGCTTTTAACAGGTCATTAGAAATTTTTGTCTTGCTCGTAAATCTCGTTTTTGCTTCGTCAATAGCATCGTTGAACTGTTTCAACTTCTCATGAACCTGCCTACAAACTTCTGCTTCACTACTAGATGCCTTTAGCCCAGTGAAAAATGCTTGATGCGAATCAAGTAGATTCCGGGCCCAAGGACGTAGTCCTTCCATACTTGCGATCGCAACTCGTAGTTTAAGTGGTAGCATTGCCTCATCAAGTGAAGCCGAACTCTTATCTAATCTCTCACATTCTTCTAATAAGTTCTTGTGTGTTCTTATCTCGCTTGTAAGACTCTTTTTTGCTGCCTTAATATGAGCCTTGAGCTGGCTCAAACTCTCATGAATCTGGTTGCAAACTTCTCTCTCGTTGTCAAACTTCTCTAGCTCGGTAAGAAGCACTCTATGGCAATCAAGGAAATCCTGGCTGATAGCACGCCGCTTTTTCGCATTTTTGATTGAAACTTCTAGTACTGATAGCACTGCATCATCAAGTGCATCCAAGCTCATATTTAAGCTAGAATGTTCATGTAACAAGTTCTCATGTGTTCTCGTCTCTGTTATAAGCCTCTTTTTTGCTGCGTCAACATAAACCTCGAGCTGCTCCAATTTCTCACGAATCTGGCTGTGAACTTCTCCCCCGTTGTAAGAAAACGCTTGATGACGATTAAGCAGTTCTCGGCCCCGAACACATCCCATTTCCGCAAATTGCAATCGCAGTGGTAGCATTGCCTCATCCAGTGAAGCCAAACTCTTATCTAATTTCTCACATTCTTCTAATAAGTTCTCAGGCGTTCTTGCCTCACTTGCAAGCTTCGTTCTTGCTGCGTTAATAGTATCGTTAAGCTGTCTCAACTTCTCATAAACCTGCCCACAAACTTCCGCTCCACTGCTAGATCCGTTCAGCTCAGTAAGAAACGCTTGATGGGAATTCAGGAAATCCTGGACCCAAGTATGCCGCCCTTCCGTAGACATGATTGCATCTCGCAATTTAAATGGGAGGAATGCATTCTCCATTGCTCTCTGGCTCTGAATCAATTTATTATGCTGTTCCCCTAAGTTTGCAGAGCTTGGTTCCTCGCTTGCAAGACACTGCTGAGCATCATCATGACTAGCTTTAAGTTGTTCCCTGCACGTAGTTAATTCTTCCCAATCGGCCGATCCCTGTAACTCGGCAAAATACTCTCGACGGGATTGGAAGAAGTTCTCAAGCCAAACATCCCGCTCCGTCACCTCTTTCACTAGTGAGAGGAGCTGTCTTATTTGAAGAACTTCTTGGTGTGGTGGTAAACTAAAAAGATCTGTATCACGGATCTGATCAGAGCGATGTATAGGCCAATAGCGAGCTTCATCTTGGTAGCGAGAATCCAGTCTATTATTTGTAAAGTAGAGTCTAGGGGTCTCACTTATGCTAGCAAAGGCATACGACAGAGATGGATCACCATCTTCGATGGGCCAACTGTAGATTTCACCATCTTTATGGCGTACTAGATAAGAGTTTTTCTCATCTCCTAAGAGATTAGGCTGTATTTCGGTTGACGTCGTGGTGAGGGGAGCATCCCCCTGCCTATTCTCTAAGTCCACTCCCTGCGAATGGGATCTCTCGGCGGTTTGAGACTCACCGGAGCTATCGATAGATGAGGCACCTGCTGGAGTTGGACGGGAATCTACCGGGCTCAGGTTCACTTTAGGACGATCTGTTGATGGCGATTCAGTAGGTTCTGGTTGCTGTTCTACTATGGTTAGGGGGGCTGGATGGGAAGGGGTATCAGAAGTTATTCTTCCTGAACAGAAGCATCTCGTTATATACTCGCAGAAAGATGTAGCAATAATTTGTGCCGTTGTTAATTGTGTTGTTGGTTCCGTTGTTGGTTCTATTGTTGATTCCCCTCGGCCCGACAACAATGGCTCTCGTTCCGTAATAAATCGATCTCTGCTCCCTGATAGTTGATCTCTGCCCATTGATCTGTTCTCTGGAGCTCTGCTACTTGATCTGCCCTCTGATAGTCGGCCTCTGCCCCCTGATAGTTCTCTATCCATAGTAGTTATTCTCCTTATTTAATCAATGAATACTAGGCTCTATTTCGATTGATGTTATGGGTGAGGGAGTCTGCATTGTTTCCTAAGCAGGCTCCCTCTGAATCAGAATACGGTCTATTTATTATTTGTGAGCATTGTATGAGCTGTTCTTTATTCTCAAAACATTTTTATTAGATCTTATTGCTTTTGAAAAGGTCATTTCCTACCTGAAGGGTCCTTCCACGGCGGATCTTCTCTACCAAGAATACCCAGTCCAAGAGACTTTTTCTAGGGACAAAGCGGACAGCTTGAGATAAAAAGTGGACAGCTTGAGGGAGAAAGAGGACAATGTGTGAGGAAGGAATGAAAAATGGGCAAGAAAGTGCGAAGAAAAAGAGTACTCGACGATCACAAATCATCGGCATTTCAGGAGGTTCAGTTCTCATTATTAGCATCCTAGCTGTAACGGTCTGGTCAGGCTCTCGCATTTTTGCCAATGGCTCACAACCTGCACCTATCGGAAGTATCCCACAAGCGACAAACGTAATAGCCAACTATTGCAACGTGTTAGTCAAGCACAACTTTCCACAGGCACAGAAGTATATACTCCCGAACAGCTCCTCTATACCAGATCTATTGCAACAGGAGGTAAAAGATGCCGAAGAGCAAAATCAAGGTCCATTAGTGAGATGTAAGATTTTCGGAGGCAAAGATGCTATGTATCCAAAGGGCAAACACTTTTTTGTAGCAGTTCACCAAGATGGTCTCGGATACCGTTTCAATGATCCAGCCAATTTGTACACAACAAAAGAGGTGGTATCCTTCCAAATGAACTTCCTTTTCCAGAAACCTAACTCCCCTACTACCTACCTTACAGGGAACTGCCAAGTACTTTCAACCAGCAATCAAAAATGGCTTATCTAGCGGATAATAGGCTAAACGCACATGCAGGTGTGATACTCCTGAGCAAAATCCACCATGCGTTTCATGAACTGAGTCCGATGACTATGGTTTTCAGGACCATTATCCAGATTGATGACCAACGTCTTCACGTCAGGGAAGCAGTCTTTGATCGTCTCCCACCATTGAATCAGTCGATCAACCAAGCAGTCACTCGTCACTTTGGAGGTCACCCCGTAGAGAAAGAGTTCATCCAAGTCTGGTAGGAAAACACCAACCTGGGTCACGGTGGGTGTGTTCTTGATAGAATCCTCCGTCCTTTCATCATGGTCCACCGTCATCTTTCCACTGATATGCTGGCGATCTTGGTAGTCTGGCATAACCATCAGGTGGCTTCATGTGGGCCAAACAAAGGACAAAGCCCCATAAGCACGAAGAGAAGCGTTCAAGCAGCAGACTTTTTTGTGTGCAGTTCCCCAGCTTGATTTCCTCAGTATGTCTGACAATTGCTAATGAAAAATGGTCCCACACTTATTGTTGTACCAGATTGGTTGTCATTGACATACAATTCAACCAAACTGATATCCATATATCTTGGAAAATAGGACCAATCGGAAGTTGTCTGATTTATATCAGTATAGACTGAATTTCGATGATAGGTAGAAAAGAAATATCTGATGGTAGCTGTACTACCGGGATAGGAAAACACACGAAGATCACATGATTTCGCGGCCGTTACGTCACTTGGCACTGTCCAGCTTGCGTAATAACAAAATGGACTGCCGTTCGTCTTAACCGTATAGTACTGACCAAAAATCCCAGTATGACTCTGCCAATCAGGTCCATTACACCTATTTTGGACTTGTGGCTCCACTTCCACCCCCGCGCTCTCTTTTTCTGCCTGCGACGTTGGAGTCTTCCTCACTTCAGGTGTCTTCCGTACGGTAAATATGGACAGCTCAGATGGCAAAAAAGCAAGACTCGCCATGACCATGATCACTAAGAGAAAATACATCATCCTCAGTGACCTTCTTTTGCCATGCCGTCTTTTTAAGATCGGTAGGCTATATGTTGTATCTATAATATTCATCAACGAGGGTATTTTATATGCATTGCGCCTAGAAATTGAGCCTTCCTGCTCTAGCGTAAGAGATTTCTTTACCTTCTCCTCCACCAAGACATCTTGCTTGAGTGGTTGAGTCATAGGAATTGGTGCTTTCTCCATATCCTCATCCTCATCCTCATCCATTTCCGGTGGCAAGCCTAAGTCCTGGGCAGTTTTGCCAAAGTATGCATTGCGCCTAGAAATTGAGTCTTCCAGCTCTAGCGTAGGAGATTCCTTTACCTTCTCCTCCACCAAGACATCTTGCTTGGGTAGTTGAGTCATAGGAATTGGTGCTTTCTCCACATCCTCATCCTCATCCATTTCCGGTGGCAAGCCTAAGTCCTGGGCAGTTTTGCTAAAGAGGGCACACAGCTGCTGACGATAGTAGGGATAAGGGATGACAAGCCCTCGTTCCCAACGTCTCACCGTTCTTTCGGTAATCCCTAGTGCCTCAGCGACCTGGGCCTGGGACCAGCCCTGCTGTTTTCGTGCAGCTTTCAATAGAAAAGGGTTCATGTGACGTGTCTTCCTTTCCAAGCAGTCAGTGCAAACCAATCTCTGATTTTGCTCACCTTTTCAACTGTTCACAGAAGTGAACTCTTAGCATAGAAATCAAAAGAGGGATACCTACAAATAAAGCATAGCAGAGGTTAGGGTCCTTCTCAAGCTGTTTTTGTTTACGCTGAGATCTGTAAGGATACACCACGAGGTCAAAGTATTCTTCATTCTATTACCTATTTAAAGAGTATTGCATGGATAAAGGCCTGCTGCGGTCTGCAAAAGGATCGAAACTCTACACTTTTCAAAGGTCGGTAGTAATCTTCATCTCGTGTAAAGTATAGAAGAATATGAGCCCCTTCGCTAGGGAGAAACAGGGACAGAAGAGTTGAATATCTCCTGCCTTTACCAGATCCACTATAAATGTGGCTATCCATATGATTTCTCCTTATATGTTGATATTTTGCTTGGCCCCTGACTACAAAGCTGAAGCAAGAAACAACTTGCTTGAAGAAGAACTGCTAGGGAAAGACTTCTTTCTCCAGCAGACTTGACTGATACGAAAAGCATATATATTTCAACCATATCTCATCCACCACGAGCGTGCCTACTACCAAGCATACCCAACAATCACCCATATTCCCAGGGACAAAGCGGACAACCTCCCCTGAAAAGCGGACAACTTGGAGGGAAGAAATGGGCAACATGTTCTGAAAACTCCAGATCGTGCAAGAAGAACGCAGAACCATTGGCATGGGAACAGAGAACATGGGACACGGTCGTGGCTTAGGTACCCAGGAGCGAGCGTGATAACTCCCGGAGAATGCTGGCGCTTTTTCGTCGGCATTGGCGTAGGCAACTTATCGGGGCCCGCGATCTGATCATTGACAGCGCTCCCATCCTGGCTTGGAGACGGCGTGACCCTGATGTCGCCTACGGACACGCTCCCGCTCACCATCCTCTTCCCCTATTGCGAGCATCTGTGGGAAGGAGATTCCCAGTTGGGAAAGGCCCCCAGGAAAGCGTTAGGAACCCCCGATAATGTGTTATAAGGCTCAGTGGTTTTGGTATTCCTGCGAAGGCAGAAAATCCCACCGACCAATTAAGCATGCTTGACCATGCTGTCTGTTTTGCAAATCTACAACATTCCACAAGACTGTTTCCCGGATTACGAATCGCTGCCCGTCTTTAGCAATCCGTACACCTTCATAGTTTGTAGCATATCCCTTTTGACGCGCTTCTTGGAGTAAGCATTCACGTTCTTTTTGCAGCGCTGGCTCTGCCGTAAGCCGCGAAGGCAGAGAAGTAAACTCATCCCATGTCATCTTCCAGAGCTTCAAAGCCGCATTATTACCATAACAGAAAATCGGGTCGTCCTGCATGCCATGAGATACCAGGGCAAACGGTGCTTCATACAATCTACGTGCCAAATTCTTCTCAGACGTGAATAGCGTTTGTCCCGTCATTCGAGCAAAGCTTGCTATCAACAACTCACTGTAATCGATAATTTCCTGTTTTTCAAAAGGCTGCATTTTTTGTGCCCCTCTCTCTTTCATTAATTTGAGCAAGGAGAATTATATCAGAAATATAGGTTTTGGCGAATAGGCTGGTGGGGAAGTTCCACTGGCCTACTTGCCAAAACCCCTTATTTATTTTCCAGGAGGAAAGAGGGGCAACTTCGGGAACAAAGAACCACCTTGGCTCAGAAAGGCTCTGGTTATCTGATTTACGAAACGCCGTTCTGCTACTCGACCTCCCCAAGATGTCCTGTCGTGCCCAAGATGTCTGGCTTTTGTTTCCAAGATGTCCTCTTTGTCCTGGTTAAAAAGCCCACCCATCAAGTATGCTAAGGATGGCGGCTGGAAAGCGCAAAGATAGAGGCAAGGAGAAGGATTGAACCTATAGACGAACCTATGATGGATCAATACTTCTGCAAGGTGCTATAAGGAAGGATCTTAGTAATGAGACGATATGTGTTACTCTTGAGCTGCGCAGGTGTAGTTTTGAGCTTGTTTATTGGCAGATTGATGCCAATTGTACAAGCTGCTCCACTTGCCAGCAATCTGCAGACACAAAATTTTGTGCAATATGTCAATCCTTTCATTGGTACCACTGACAGTAATTCCCCTGATCCTGTACCGGGAGGTGGTGGCGGAAGTGACTTTCCTGGAGCGGTTGCGCCCTTCGGCATGGTGCAGTTTAGTCCTGATACGCCCAATGGAGAGCCATCGGGTTACAAATACACAGATACTCAAATCACGGGCTTTAGCCTGACCCATTTCAGTGGAGCTGGTTGTGCTAACAATGGTGATATTCCTATTAGTCCGACTATTGGGAATGGCAATGTCAACAATCTTAATCCCATCATGCTTGACAATCAGGGGAAAAAGATCGAGACAGGCACTGCTGGCTACTATGCTGTCCAGTTAGGCAATGGAGTGAAGGTCGAACTCACGGCTACGCAACGGACAGGATTTGCCCGTTTCAGTTTCCCAAAAACGAGTAGCGCCAATGTCATCATGGAAGTTGGTCGTGCTGCTAACGGTGCCACAAGCAATCCGCACGCGCAGAGTGTTGGCTCAAATACGATCGAGGGACAGGAAACGGATGGCAAATTCTGTGGCTCTGGAGCTACGTACACACTCTACTTTGTAGCCACGTTCGATCACAATTTTTCCTTTTCTAACAACGGTAGCACTAGTGTTACCACATTTAATACCACTACCAATCCTGTGATCCAAATGAAAATCGGCATCTCGTATGTCAGCATTGCTAACGCTCAGCAGAACCTCAAGCAGGAAGATCCAAACTGGAATTTTAATGCAGTAGCAATGGACACCAACAATTTATGGAATAAATACTTGAATGCGATTCATATGAGTGGAGGTTCCCCTCAAGCGCTCATGAAATTCTACACGGCATATTATCACACCTTAATCCAGCCCAATGTCTTCAGCGATGTCAATGGTCAGTACATGGGTTTCGATAATCAGGTCCATATAGCCAATGGCTCTGCCCAGTATGCCAACTATTCCGGGTGGGATATCTATCGTACGGAGATGCCATTGCTGGCCTTATTTCAACCAGCCATCGCGAGCGATATGGTGCAATCGATGCTCAACGATGCACAGCAATGCGGAGCACTGCCCAAATGGTCCCAGAACAATTTCGAAACTGGTATTATGAATGGCTACGCTGGACCAACCATGGTTTCGAGTGCTTATGCCTTTGGGGCAACCCACTTCGAGACCCAGAAAGCGCTCTCCTTTATGGCGCAATCTGCGATGACGGGTGGCAAAGCCTCATGTAATGGCATGGTGTTAAATCTCGATCTGTCACAATACTTGTCCAACTATACGGCAGATCCTTCAGAGGGATTAGAAGATGCGAGCATGGAGTTTGCCGTTTCCCAATTTGCTCATGCACTCAAGGATACCAATGTATATATGACCACTCTGAAGGATTCAGCATTGTGGCGTAAATCCTTCAATATGTCCACTGGCTATATCCAGAAACACAACGATAATGGATCATGGGCGGACCTCAAGCCGGATTCGCCTGATGGCTATACCGAAGGCAATCCAGCACAATATACCTTAATGGTCCCATTTGATCTGGGGACGCTTGTTCAGTTGATGAGCCAGAGTGGTAATGTGCTGTCACGGTTGGATGACTACTTCTCGAAGTTGAATGCGGGTGAGAGTAACCCAAACTTGTATATTGGCAATGAGCCGGACTTTGGTGATCCCTGGATCTATAATTGGGCAAAGAAGCCCTCCAGTGCACAGAAGGTCGTACATAGCATCATCGAACGGGAATTCACTTCAGACCCCGGTGGGTTACCAGGCAATGATGATTTGGGTACAATGTCTGCCTGGTTGGTCTGGGCCGATTTGGGCATGTATCCAGAGATCCCTGGCGTGGGAGGCTTCGCGCTGAACACGCCAGCCTTCCCTAACATGACCTTGAAGCTTGGCAATGGCAGAACTGTCCAGATCACGAGCAGTGGTGCGCCTTCCTATTATATCCAGCAGATGACTCTCAACAGGACTGGATATAACCGTACTTGGTTGCCACTGAGCCTGCTTAGTACTGGCGGGACCGTGAAGTACACATTAGGCCCTCAGCCTTCCACATGGGGAACAGGTCCCCATACAGCACCACCATCCTACTATCACCCCTAAAAAGCTCTTCAATGAGCCCAAAAAACCGCTTGGATAACGTGAGCAAAAGCGAGAAAAAAGCCGCTTTTCGATGAGCTGAAAAAGGAGCAATCCTGCTAGGCTTTCCCAAGCCAGCCATGTGCCCATCAAACGGCACGTCAAGATCCAGAGTGAAGCCAATCCATATGATCCTCTCTGGGAAGCCTACTTTAGAAAAGCGCCACGATGCTCATATGCAGACAACCCTCAGGGGTTCAGCCCGATCGGGATGGGGATGTACCTTTTGATATGGAAAAGAGACCATGAACGGCTAGCCTCGCTTCTCAAGCCGTCTAACCAAAAAACCTCCCTGGGAAAAATGTCAGGGACAGGGGTAGTACTACCCCGGACACGGTATGTGCTTGAAGGGAGCAAGAGTACTGTTCGCCTCATATTTTTGCCAAAGTTGATCCACTGTACCGCCTGTTAGTTGGTGGAAAGCAGTTTACTATGGACCTTCCAGTACACAGCCATGGCGAAGATTATCAAACGATTTTTCAACCCCATAGTGATGTTTGTTCCAGGTCACATTGCCATGAGTCCGTGGATCCACAGGATAGGAAACACCGTCACACTTATCAGCTATCTCGCCACCATTTCCTGTCCAACCATTGAAGTCGGGATCAGACACCGTTTCTGCTAATTCATGTGAAATGAGCCAAACCATACCGTCAGCATAAGGATCACGATTGGGTGCGTATCGAGGATTGGTACTCTCGTTGGGCGGCAAGTAACCTAAGAAACCGCATGGATAAGGCAAAAACATGAATGGGGAGCCGTACTGTTGGCTATTTGGACTCATGAGTATCACGTTATGAGCTGCACCCCCACACCCTCCTGACTTAGCATCCACTATTGGTAGTAACATACCATAGACATTGTGAAAGTCTTGCGTATTCCAGCCTTGTTTCGCTGCCACGTCTGCTATTTCTTGCCTTGCTTGAGTATCAATGTCGTGATGTAGTTGGTCACCAGTAACATTTGGATCGTTACGCTCTGCTATTACATTAGCGGGAAAGGGCCGATGATCTATAAATGTGCCTGCCAGCCGAGCACCCGTGGGGCATTGGCCCAAAGCATCACGATATTGTGAGAGATTAGCATACAGTGGGCTCTGACCAAAATCTTTTATAAATTGCTCTGTCAAACTCACAAATTTGGAACTAAAAGATTGAGAAGACGGATCAGACCAGTAGATCATATAGACATTGGCAATGCCATCTATGACATGACCTTTTCCATAGGACAAGTCTCCCGCATGGGAAGAATCAGGCGAGTCAACCTTTGGAGGAGGATTATAGCGAGGTTGCAACTTGTCACACACTTGCTTCATATATGCAACGGTGTTGCTCTGTCCTGTACTCCCTACAGCATGACTAATGATTGCATGCTCACTTGAATAGATTTCACCTGCAAGCAGAAACAGCACAAGAACTGGAAAAATCCATGCTGAGAAGGTGACTTTTCGCATTTTCTTCCCCTTTGAAAAACTTTCATAGGAGGCAATGTCCTCTTCCTTTCACAAAGGTATTCGAAAGACTCAACCGATGCCTATGAAGATAGCCTGAAGCAGTGATACATTCTTCTTTGTGCTTTCCGGCTGCCATCTAAGCATACTCGATGAGTGGGCTTTTTAACCAGGACAAAGAGGTCATCTTGGAAACAAAAACCAGACATCTTGGGGAGGACATTTCGCAACTCAGATTCCCAGAGCCGATCTTCGCTGAAACCGGTGCAAAGCTTCGTTTTTCAGCTCATCGAAAAGTGGAGTGCCCCGGTCATTTGGGTTCACTCCACTTTGGCCTATCCATCTGTCTTATCTTCTTGTTATTCGACGGGAGCCTCCGGTTTTGGATCAAGAGAGATCTTAATCATCACAAGAGAGATCTTAATCATCATAAGAAGGTGGGACTCTCTTCGGGGGAGGCCCACTCCAATATCGCGGAGGTACTGTCGACGATTTTCGCTTTCTATCCAAGAACGAGCGGAACGAATCTTTGTAGTTATTATATTATAACTGCTTCATGATGAGTTGTTAGTAAAGTCATCATATGCCGTAGAGCTCCGATGTTCAGGATCGCCTCCCTGTCTAGTCAGGCGCATACGGTGGAGGGAACTCCCTGGCCCATGGCAATGGCACTCCCAGACCGTATTCCATGAAATTTGGGTAGTGGCTCACTGCAGGAGGATAATTCTCCTGTGAACCCTGCTCGGGAGTGGCGGTCCCCTCTGCAATATCATTCGGGTTTGATCCACTACCGAAATTTGAACCAGAATACTCAGGTGGAGGACCTGACGGACCACCTATATACTCAAGACGCTGCCGTAACTGATCACCAAGATGCTGCTCTTGCAGATTTCTGGTCTCCAAAACTATTCCAGCCAGAACCGTATAGTTCGTTCGGAATGCTTGATTATTTTCTATCCCTCCTTGCTCCAGTTCACGCTCTAGGGTATTAATTGGTTCGGTCCATCTATCATAAAGCTCTTCTGGCACTCCAATATCGCGGAGGCGCCGTCGACGATTCTCGTCACCCATCCAAGCAAGAGCGGAATGAACCTCTGTCCTTATTGTGCCATACCTGTCTATTCTCGTAGGTAAGTCGCTGTCAATAAAGTTGCTATATACCCCCTCCAGGCTTTCTGGGAACAATGGAGGGTAGTGGCTCACTGCAGGAGGATAATTCTCCTGTGAACCCTGCTCGGGAGTTGCGGTCCCCTCTGCAATATCATTCGGGTTTGATCCACTACCCAATGGAGGCCCCTCTTGTCCTCTTCTTCGACCAGTTTGCACTGGCTCTGGCTCACCCGTTTCCCCACTCTCACGTCTCAACCTCAAAGCGCCTGTTATTCTTGTACGAGTATTCTCGAATTTTCCCCTTACTCGTTCTAAAGCGCCCGTTACTCGTCTACTTGCCTGATTCCATGCCTCTCCAGCACTCGGGTAGAGCCGCAAGAATTGCCGTCGTGCTGGTCCTCCTCCCCCATCTCCTGATGGTCTTGGGCTATCGTATACATTACCTCGTTGGTCTGAATTCATACCTCGCTCTCCTCTATTAGAGGTTTCTCTCCGTCCAAAGAAGCTACTCATAATTTAACTATCCATTCATAGAAAACATCTACTCTGTCATACATACCTTTAAATGACCTCTTAGAGGAACCAATAGTGTTATTTGTTTTGAGCAAACGCGTCAAGAAGCACGTCCGAAAGAGAGAGCTGGCCAAGCAAGAACAGCAAGCCAAACGCAGGCTTTGCCACCAGATGCGAGAAGAGCGCAAGCAAGAACGGATGGCTCGTCGAACAGCGGCAGCTTCAGCCACAGTATCGGGTCTGTCCACGATATTCGCTCCCTCTCAGGCTATCGGGTCACTTCCCAAGCCGCCTTAGCTCCAGACCTACCTGTGAAAAGTAGTACTACCCCGGACACGGTATGTGCTTGAAGGGAGCAAGAATACTGTTCGCCTCATATTTTTGCCAAAGTTGATCCACTGTACCACCTGTTAGTTGTTGGAAAGCAGTTGGGAAAGACTGCCCTAGCAGCAGAGCACGACTAAGTCGGTCGACCGCATGAGGGGTAGTATTCTGGTCCAGCCAATGGAGGAAGCGAGCTGCTACTGAATAGGCCTCGTTATAGCTGTCTGTTGGCTGTACTGGTGGCATGGACCAGGCATCGTCCTTAGGACCATAGATACTGCGAACATAGTCAGCTAGACCCTCGGTAAACCAACTAGGAGCAACGTTAAACCAAGCAGAAGAGGTAAACTGCATAACGTGTTCCATTTCATGGACAATCACACCTACCGTCCGACCATTCTGCGTTTTCATAGCCTGAGGATCGGCCGTAATCTGATTGCCAGAGGTTACTGCCACTGCACCAGCAGACGTTGTTGAAAATGTCAGAATGACGTTTCCCACGGCGTCAGGTCTGAGTGCAAAACGCTTTGCTAGTTCTGGGCAAAACACCTTGAAGGCTCTCCGGTAGCGTTGAGCTATGGTTCGCAGATCGGGGGTCACGTTCTGGATGGTCAGGGTGCAAAAAGCGGATTTAGGCGGTAATGTGGTGGGGGAGGGAGAAGCTTGTGCTTGGGTCTGAGTCTCTAAGCTTGCTCTCTGCGAACCAAGATTGGGTCCTTTGCTTGCTGCTGCGTAGGCATTCATGGATGGTTCATAGGTAACCAATAAATCTCCACTGGCAATGATGCTGGCTACGAGGATCGGCATCATGTACCAAGTGAGGTGATACCACAGTCTAATCATTGATATGTACTCCTTGTCTCTATCATTGCGCTTTCCGGCAGCCATCTAAGCATACTCGATGGATGGGCTTTTTAACCAGGACAAAGAGGTCATCTTGGAAACAAAAACCAGACATCTTGGGTACGACAGGACATCTTGGGGAGGACATTTCGCAACTCAGATTCCCAGAGCCGATCTTCGCAAATCAGGTGCGCTGCTTTTTCGCTTACCCTGAGACCCTGCTACATGCTATTTCCCAGAGAAATTGCAAAGATGTGCAGACTGGGCAACACATCTGGCCCTAGGTCGGGGAGAATGACTTGAGCCACCTTCTGAGTGCTTTGCAGAGCAACGCTGGCAGAATAGACGCAGACCTGGAAATGGTCTACCGTTCCATTACTCGTATTGCGGTAAGGCAACGTTAATACTTGATCACCACTACTACATCCCCAATTGGGCACGCTAAGCGTGAAGGATTGCTGACGGCCATCGCTGTAAATCACCGTTCCGCTTCCAGTAACAGGCGGTGTATAGGTCACACCAGTCAGCAAAAATCCAAGCGTATTGCCACTACCCGATATGGCGATACGCTGGCCTCGCGTGACCACGTTATCAGGATTGCCCACGGCTACTTTGGGCCAGGTGAAGCTCAAGCCGTGATGCAGAATAGTCGCGTCAGGCGTGGCACCCGCAG
>DASYAN010000449.1:0-8892 GCA_036501345.1 Ktedonobacteraceae bacterium | reverse complement strand
GGTTACCCTTGTGGGCACTTCTGGTCTTCCACAAGGGCATCAGATCGGACCCGAACGCGTACGCCTGGATGCTCCTTCTCTCTGGCCTTTTGCTGAAGTGGTAAGCTCCCAGAAATGCCGCCTCATTTCCGACTTGGCCTTTGACTCTCTGCCCACAGGACCATGGAAGCGCCCCCCTCATCAGGCCGTGGCTCTGCCAATTGCTTCATCTGGTCAACGAGGACAAGCAGGCATCTTGATCGTAGGCCTTAATCCTTTCAGACTTTTTGACGAAAGTTATCAAGGCTTTCTCAACCTTGCTGCTGGACAGATTGCGGCAAGTCTCGCTAATGCGCAAGCCTATGAAGAAGAGAGGAAACGCGCAGAGGTGTTAGCAGAGATTGATCGTGCAAAAACCATTTTTTTTAGTAATGTGAGCCA
The DNA here is from genome assembly GCA_036501345.1 of Ktedonobacteraceae bacterium. Lineage (GTDB taxonomy): Bacteria > Chloroflexota > Ktedonobacteria > Ktedonobacterales > Ktedonobacteraceae > DASYAN01. The sequence goes on along the minus strand of DASYAN010000449.1, from coordinate 8,472 downwards.
TGAATTTCGGACTCCTTTAACCTTGATGCTTGGGCCAATAGAAGATATGCTCAATGACCCGCGTACTCTTCCTCCCAATCGGGAACGGGTCGAGCTTGCTCATCGCAATGCCCTCAGACTTTTGAAGTTAGTCAATACATTGCTTGACTTTTCTCGCCTTGAGGCTGGAAGAATTCAAGCAAGTTATGAACCAATAGATTTGAGCACCTATACGGCCGAGCTTGCTAGCACCTTTTGTTCCGCTATCGAGAAAGCTGGGCTAAAGCTTCTTCTTGATATCCCCAAACTTACTGAACCCATCTATATTGATCGAGATATGTGGGAAAAAATTATATTCAATTTGCTTGCGAATGCACTAAACTTCACTTTTAAGGGAGAAATTGAAATTGCCCTCAAGGAGTGGAAAGATCAAATCGAGGTGCACGTACGAGATACCGGAGAAGGTATCTCCCCAGAAGACCTGCCGCATATTTTTAAACGGTTTCAGCGAGTAGAAGATGCAAAATCTCGTTCCAATGAAGGATCAGGGATTGGATTATCTCTCGTGCAAGAATTGGTCAAGCTTCACAGCGGGACCATTAAGGTACAAAGCGATCTGGGCAAAGGGACGACTTTTATGATTACGCTCCCAAAGGGGTATGCGCATTTACCCCCAGAACGCATTGGAGCGAAACGCACGCTGCAACCAACAACGCTGGATGCCTCTTCCTATCTTGAAGAAGCAACCTCCTGGCTTGTGAGCGACGCTGAGATCGTTGAGGCTTTTCCCACAGACAACACAGATGCACCTGAAGAATTTGAAGAATTTTCTGATAAACCCTGCATTGTACTTGTTGATGACAATGCAGATATGCGCAAATATGTAAAAAACTTGTTACAAGACAGATTTGAAGTCAAAGTCGCTGAAAATGGTGCTTTAGCCCTACAAGCGGTGTGGAACCAGCGGCCCGATCTTGTCCTCACTGATGTAATGATGCCTGAAATGGATGGGTTCCAGCTCTTACAAGCACTGAAAGAAAACCCCAACACGTCTCGCATCCCCGTTATCCTTTTGTCGGCTCGCGCAGGCGAGGAAGCAACAGTTGAAGGAGTGAAAGCGGGGGCAGATGATTATCTGGTGAAACCCTTTTCGGCACGAGAACTTCTGGCTCGCGTCACGACGCATATAAAAACAGCGAGAAGCCGATATGAAACCGAACAACGACTGCATGACCTGTTTATGCAAGCTCCTGCAGCAGTGCTCATTTTACAAGGACCAGAGTATCAGATTGAGCTTGTCAATCCGACAACACTCAAAATCTGGGGCAGAACTAGCGAAGAGACCCTACATAAACCACTTTTTGAGGCACTTCCAGAATTACGCGAACAAGGACTTGAACAGCTCCTTGAAGGCGTATTCAAAATAGGCACTCCCTACATTGGCAATGAATTCAAATTAGCGCTTGATCAAGCGGGGGATGGAAATCTTGAGGATATCTATTTTACGTTTGTCTATACGCCACTGCGGAGTGCAACTAATACGATTGAAGGCATCATGGTCTTTGCCTATGAAGTCACTGAGCAAATCATAGCACGCCAAAAGGCCGAAGAAAGTGAAGCACGCTTTCGTACCCTGGCGGAGAATATTCCCAATCTTGCCTGGATGGCCAAACCTGATGGATGGATTTACTGGTATAATTCTCGTTGGTATGAATATACCGGAACAACTCTTGAGCAGATGGAAGGATGGGGATGGCAAGCCGCTCACGATCCCCAGATGCTTCCGACCGTGCTCGCACGCTGGAACAGTTCTCTCCACACAGGTGAACCTTTTGAGATGGTCTATCCCTTAAAAGATAGTAATGGCGTGTTCCATCCATTTCTGACGCGTGTAGTGCCCATACGCAATTCCAAAGAAACGATCGTACAGTGGTTTGGCACCAGTACTGATATTACAAAACAAAAACAGCTTGAGCGACAAAAAGATGATTTTCTTGGCATTGCTAGTCATGAGCTAAAGACACCTGTGACAAGCTTGAAAGGCTATACCCAACTCTTAGAACGCCGTTTTCGGGCAGCAGGCGATGAGCATGCTTCAGCTTTGCTCCAGAAAATGGATGCGCAAGTCAATAAACTCACACATCTGATCAATGACCTCCTCGATGTCACCAAGATCGAAAGTGGGCACCTGCTCTTTCAAAAAACGGCTTTCGACTGGAATACGCTCGTCCAGGAAGTCATCGAAGAAATCCAACGAACCACGACCAGACAGACCATTGTGCAGAAGCTTGCCTCGTCCGTCACACTCTTTGCCGACCGTGACCGGATTGGACAGGTTTTGACCAATCTGCTCACGAATGCCCTCAAATATTCCCCACAGGCAGAAACCATCATCGTGAAAACGGTCCTCACCGAGAGGACCATCACTACCTCCGTGCAAGATTTTGGCATTGGCATTCCCGAAGAGAAAAAAGCACACGTCTTTGAGCGCTTTTTTCGAGTTGAGGGAGACACTCAACTAACCTATCCAGGTCTGGGATTAGGACTCTATATCTCGGCAAAATTTATCAAACGGCATCATGGCAGCATCTGGGTGGAGAGTAAAGAAGGAGAAGGAACCACTATAACGTTCTCTTTACCATTACAACATACAAATGAAGAGATGAGAGATACAGAGAGGGAAACACCTTGAGCGCACGCAAGAAAAAAATTCTGATTGCCGATGATGATCTGGCTATTCTTGATATGCTTACGCTCTTCTTAGAGGATAGTGGCTACGAGGTAGAAACAACAACAGATGGGGCAAGCCTGCGAACGTTTCCGCAGGGCTTGCCAGATCTGTTGCTCCTTGATATTTGGTTGTCCGGCTGGAATGGACGCGATATCTGTCTCCACTTGAAAAGCCAAGAGGCCACCAAACATCTTCCCATTGTTCTCATTTCGGCGAATAGAGAGACAAAAACGATAGCCAGAGAAGCGGGAGCGGATAATTTTGTGGCCAAGCCCTTTGATCTGGATGATCTCATGGAAACTGTTGAGAACTATCTGTAAGGAAAGGGCTCCACCTTTTTCATAACACTCCCTCTCATCTCTCCTCTGCAGGTAGATACTAAAGATACAAACTGATCCCTTACACGTCCACCATCAGTAAAGGAGGTCGCATATGACTGTCAATATCAAAATGCTCGTGGGGCAATTAGTCTATCTGTTTCTGTTCTTCACCCTGCCCTTGTTTCTCGCAGCTGGCACCATTGTCTGGCTTGCCGGGTGGATCTTTGTAGTTCTATTCTTTACCTTTACCGCTGCTCTCACCCTCTGGCTGCTCAGGCACAACCCTGACTTGCTGAAGGAACGTATGGCTATGTTCAGTCCCGATCAAAAAACCTGGGATAAGGTGGGTTCAGTACTAATGGTCGTGGTCTTTCTGGCTTGGCTAGTCTTGATGCCGCTGGATGCGGTTCGCTTTCACTGGTCGCAGGTGCCAGTCTGGCTGCAAATGGCAGGAGCGCTTGTCTTAATATGCTCTTTCCCCCTCTTCTTCGCTACTTTTCGGGAAAACTCGTACTTGTCGCCGATGGTACGCATCCAGGAAGATCGGGGGCAAACAGTGGTGTCCACCGGGCCCTACCACTACGTGCGTCATCCGATGTATGCAGCCGCTCTCCTTTTTCTGCTCGGGACGGCTCTCTTGCTGGGATCCTGGTACGGACTGCTTTTGGGACTGATCCTCGTTTGCATGATTGCGGGACGGGCAGTACTGGAGGAACGCACCTTACGAGAGGAGCTGCAAGGCTATGACAGCTATATGGCACAAGTGAAATATCGTCTCATCCCTTATATCTGGTAATACAAATACCCCTATCACCTGCAAAGAGCTAAAAGAACTTTTTTCTCTGACGGATCACAGGGAAAATCGCCGAGTCTCACTGAACAGCAAGGCTCGGCGTTTCAACACTGTTGATGGCTTTATTGAGCGTACCCTCGGACGCGCAGATCAACGATAGCAAAATCGACTTCGTTCCATGCTTCTCGGACTAATTTGGTAGCTCTGATGTAGCGGAAGGTGCTGGGCTCGTCCAAATCGAGAACATAGGTACCATTAAATGGCAGTGGGAGCCTTTGTTCTCCAAGAATACTATACTCATCCATCCTGGGGTCATTTGATCCTAGAATGGCAAAATTATACCGTGTGAGTGCCCAAGCATTTCCTGCCCCATCATCCTGACGGCCTATGAGTTCTATTCTGACCACCTTTGGGTTTCCTTGTAAGTCGACTTGCCACCAACTAATTTCATCTGGTGAGGTGAGTTCGTTCCGATATTTAGGAAACCAGTACGTGCCAAGGTTGCCATCATTTCCGTTGGCAGGCTTATAAGCATCGTTCAGGCAGGAGGAAGCTGTCGCGGGCTTGTTGAGTGCGAGATTAGGTAGTGCAGCTCGCTGAAGGATTGTTGTATTTCGTACGTTTACTGTCATGTTTGTTTCTTCTTTCTTGTAGTGAAAAATCTAGTGTCAACGTCAGTATACATATCTACAAAAGGGGGTCTTCACTACATAAAGTTGTCTCCAGCTGCGAAGGGCCCTATGCACTATTCTAATGCCAATGAGAGCATAGACAGACCTCTTCTCTTCATGCAAGCCCCTTTTCTTCAATGCCCGTCGTGACGATGAGGAGATGAGTGAAGAGATGTTGAAGAAGAGGGAAAGTGTAAGGATGGCATTATCTATTGTCCTTGGCATCATTCAGGTTTTCGCCCCTCTGATGCTCAATGTCGATCACGGTAGAGCAAGCCTAGTGTTAGGCCGAAGGTAAGATGGCGAGCAATATTTTGGAGAAATGAGGTCCAATTAGCTAGCTTGGGCATTTCGCCATTCTTGATCAAGGGGTGATATTTGTCAGCTAGAGGCGTGAGCCACCAGAGACTCACGATAAACATTTCGCCGAAGATAGCTCCCTTGAGCCAGTTTGGACCAGGGAGAAAGCGTTTCATTATCGCGGCATAGATCTCTGCCAGGATGATGCCATTGAGAAAATGGATGACCCATGCAATAATGTTCAAACGTTTATCTCGTTTCTCTCCTGCCAGCAGACCTTCAAGAAAGCGAACATCACTGAAACGATTGCCTGTAATATATTTGTCTCCTTCCATACTGATACTATAGACAAGTGTTGCAACTGTCCCAGCGATGGCTGCTCGGCCAGGATGCCAATTTTGTGGCATGATGCTCCTTCGTCTGTTCATTGTTGCCTCCTCTGGATTTCGTGATATGTTCTGAAATAGCGGCCCACTGTCAGAATATACCCGGCATGGTCTCCACAAGTCAACGGAGAGAATCAATGTTCTTACGCCTTTACCACCAGCCAGTCCAATTCTCTAGGCAGTTGAGACGATAGGACCTCGTTACCGTCGGCAAGAACAACCACATTGTCATTGAGGCGTATACCTCCTAGCCCTGCGATATAGACAGCAGGCTCCATGTTGTGAACCATACCACTGCGTAGTACAGCATTGGAGGCAGGATGAAGCTTGGGAATTGCTGCATGGTTAATCGCCTGGAAACCAAAGCCATGTCCAAGTCCATGTTTGAAGTATGCTCCAAATCCGGCCTGCTCCATGAGAGAGCGTGCCGCTCGATCAACATCACGTGCCATTGCCCCATCGCGAATCAGCTTTAAAGCGGCATCTTGGGCCATGAGACAAGCCTGATGAGCCTTATGCCATTCGCCGCTGATACTGGCAGCGAAAAAGGTACGCGTTAGCTCGGCCCAGTAGCCATTGATGGCAATTTCCATCTGTACGGTCACGGTATCGCCTAGTTGAATAATGGCGTTGGAGGTCAGATTGAAGGCTCGATACGCTAATGCAGCTCGCGGACCTGTCATGACATGGACATAGGGCTGAACGTTACGTGTATGAGGTGTCGCGTAACCAGCACGTAAGAGCGAGGCAGAGACATGAGCAGCAACATCAGCTTCTGTTGCTCCCACATGAATAGCCTCGCGTGCTGCGATGAATCCTTGGAATGCAACGTCCTCAGCCCGCCGAATGGCCTGGATTTCCTCCCCGGTTTTGATGGCTGCCAACTCATCAAGAATGGGTGTTGCGTCACGTAAGTAATCACCCAAGAGCAGAGAATGGATCAGATCAAATGTGGCAGGTCCAGGCACACCTACCTGTGTGTAACCCGTTGCAATGGGAGCATGAGCACCTTCATAGCCGATCACAGCTCGGTTGGTGACGTTGGCAGAATTAAGCAGACGAGCTAATGGCAGGCGTACAGCCTCAATAGCAGTACTTATAAAATCAAGTGTTTCTTCTGTAAAGGTCTCTACTTCTACCGCAACTCCTAGTGGAATAAGATCCTGCTCATCAAGGGGGATGGCGAGACGGATCTCGACATCGTCAGAGTGATTGAGAGAGACCAGACAAAACGAATTGCCTAGAATGGGTTGATAGCCTGTAAACATCAGTACGTTCTCAGGAAGGCGACAGATGAGTGCTCGATAGTCTGATCCTTGCTCTGCTAAGAGTTTTTTTATATGCTCAAATCGTGTCACATTGACCATTGTTTCTCCATCCGATCTAGGTAACATCACGCTCTTTCTTCTTGCGAGAGATTCCCGATATCTCTTTCACACGAAGCACTCCTTTATTTGCAGCTTCGGGAGGTGAGAGATCGCTACGCACAGGGAGAGAAGAACCGAAGATGATGCTGGGATGATCTGAGAGCAAATCGTCCCTGTTGGCAATGACAAAGTCAGCGGTGCGTGCCGCCAGAGCCTGAATCGTCAAACCAGGATTGGCAGAGCCCTGGGTCGGCAAGAGACTGCCATCACAGACGAAGAGATTGGCAATATCGTGCGTCTGACCAAAGCTATTGGTGACGGATATGCGAGGGTCACTGCCCATGCGTGCACCCCCAACAAGATGCGCATAGCGTGCCTCCTGCACCACCTCTTGAGCACCTGCGGCCTGCATTATTTCAGTGGTTTTCTTGACCCCTGCTGCCGCAACCTTTTTATCATTCTCATGCATACCAAAGGTCACTTTAGCCACGTGCAGACCATGTCTATCCTTCTCATCGGCCAGTTCGACGCGATTATCTTCCCATGGCAAGATCTCGCCAAGAACCCCCAGTCCAGCCCAGTGGTTGTAGTCCATCATCACACGGCGCATACCCCAACCCCAGGCACCTTTGGCGACCATCATTTGTTTGGAGAATGCGATCGGTAATGGCCCAACCGTCTGAATGGCAAAGCCACGGATAAAGTCGTTTTTGGGATCAGTTTCATAGAATTCCTCGGTCAAGGCATGAGCTGGTGGAGCTTTATACATGCGAACGAGCTGCTCGAAACGCCCGAGAACGACATTGCCGATCTGGACCATCAAGTATTTGCCAACCGTTCCGCTCGAGTTCGCCAGCCCATTCTCGAAGCCTGGGCAAGCCGAGTTCAAGAGTAGCCGGGGAGTCTCGATGGCATAGCCGCAGATAATCACCAGCTTGGCCTTTTGCACCCGCTCCTGCCCTTCTGGATCAAAGTACGTCACACCCGTCACCAAGCCTTTTTTGCCCAGATTGACGCGTGCCACCATCGAGTCGGCTCGGATCTCGGCTCCATGACGAATGGCGTCGGGAACATGAGTGATGAGCGTACTCTGCTTAGCTCCCACCTTGCAGCCCTGGATGCAGAAGCCGCGATAGATGCAGTGTGGACGATCCCCATGTGAACCCTCAAGAATGGCAACTGGACCACCGGGCACAACTGGAATATCCAGCTTTGAGCAGCCCTCGACCAGGATATCACCCACGCCTCCTAAGGGATGTGGTGCGTAGGGATAGCCATGGGGATCTCCCCAAGGAAAATACGCCGGGCCTGCAACTGGCATTTCCTTTTCCAGCAGTTCATAGTACGGTTTAAGATCTTCATAAGTGATGGGCCAATCAGCACCCAGACCATCGGAAGAGAGCACATGGAAATCAGAAGGATGGAAGCGTGGTGTAAAGGCCGCCCAGTGGACCGAACCACCACCAACTCCACGCCCACTGTTATTAGCTCCTAGCGTGATAGGATCTTCCCCTCCTGTAATGCGCAGCTCATTCCAATATAACTTGGATGATCCTGCCTCATCACTGACCCAATCTCGCTCGGTATCCCAAAAAGGACCAGCCTCAATCCCCACAACACGAAATCCTGCACGAGCCAGCCGTTGGACCAGGACTCCTCCAGCAGAGCCAACACCAACGATACAGATATCAACCTCTTCATTGGGCTCAAAATGTCGCATCGGAAAATCGATTTTCTGGATCGGCCCGAGCATATGCTGCTCTGGTTTTGGCTCGTTAAATGCTCCAAACAAGGGAAGTTTCATTTTTAGCTCCTCTTATCTGCTTCTCTGTTCAATGCGTTCCTTCCTGTCCAGGCGTCTGTTGTTTGTGATCATGTACAACGCCTCCAATGGGCCTGTAGACATCAGAGAGTGCAGATGGTGG
>DASYAN010000448.1:0-19829 GCA_036501345.1 Ktedonobacteraceae bacterium | reverse complement strand
GCTATGCAACGGGATGCTGGCACACGACTTCGTCGGAGTCTGATGTTGCTTACTAAGCATCCACTTGCAGCCTTTAGCACTGGCGTAGTTGTAACCATGCTGACTCAAAGTTCAGGGGTAGCCTCTTCTCTGTTGGTTGGTTTGGTCAGCGTGCAACTACTCTCTCTGACGGTAGCAATTATCACGCTACTTGGGACCAATGTAGGATCAGCATTGGTTGTGCAATTATTAGTCTTTCATATTACCAACTTTGCGTTTGTATTTGTGGGCTTGGGGGCTGCGGCTGCGATGCTGACCCGGCAGACCTCTAAACAGGGCATGGGGCAAGCTTGCTTTGGATTTGGTCTCATTATCTTAGGGTTGGCAGCTCTCGAAGCGGGGAGCCGCCCGCTTGCTGGCAATCCTATCACAGCTCTGGTATTTGGCGCTTTGGTCCAGTCCCCTGTGGTCTTGGCATTGATCGGAGCAGTCTTGACGATGACATTTGCTTCCAGTGTCGCTGGAATTGGATTGGTGATTGTCCTAGCTTCGAACGGGTCTTTACCGTTAGTTGCTGCTTTAGCACTGATGCTTGGCTCCAATGTTGGATCGACTATCACCGCCTTGCTCTCCTCTCTCTCCAAAGGGTCTGTGTATGGTCGGCGATTGGCACTCATTCATACTGGTACAAAGCTGGTAATTGCTTGCGTAGCATTGGCTGCTCTTAATCCACTGGCGGTCGTTTTGTCCTGGCTTTCTCTGCCTCCTGCAACTCTGGTGGCTCTCTCACATCTGGGATTCAATCTCATACTGGCTCTTATCTTCATTCCGCTTGCCAGCCCACTCGCTTCTCTAGCTGAGAAATTGATCCCTGAATCTTCGATCAAGGGGGAAGCTACTGGACCACGCTATCTTCACCCAGATACCCTCTCTGCGCCTGCTGTGGCTCTGGGACAAGCAACTCGCGAAGTGTTACATATGACAGACTTGGTTACAGAGATGCTGAGTCTCAGTATTCATGCCTTTGAGGATGGAGGAACGGAAATCGCTCCTCGTATCGATGCACTCGATGATCAACTCGATAGCCTAAATGCGGGCATCAAATACTATCTGACACAACTTGATGAAGACCAGATGACACGGGAGCAGAAGAACCGTCAGATAGCGTTACTCTATATCATCACAGATCTAGAAGCTATGGGTGATCTTGTTAACAAGCAATGTATGCGCTTGGCACGTCGTAAACGGCGTCAGCAACTCATATTTTCTGATGAGGGCTGGCAGGATCTCATCGGCTACCACCGCGAAGTGATAGCTGCAGTCCAGTTGGTGTTCGCAGCTCTTGCCATGCAAGATCCTAGCCTTTCAGCAGCGTTCTTTCCGCGTAAAGCTCAGCTCTATCAGATGAGACGTATGTTCCATCTGCGGCATTTGCGTCGTTTGCAATCAGGCATGTCGCCTAGTATCGAAACGAGTGCCATTCATCTTGAGCTACTGGTAGTATTACGTAATGTGCTCTCTCATGTATCGACAATTGCCCATGTTGTACAAGAGGACCTCTCTGTCGGGGGTGGAAGTGACGAAGAACAATTGCTTTCTGACTCATTAGAAGACTGTATACAAGAACAACAGGAAGAGGAACTGGGATTGTGACGTCCAATCTTCTGGGTCTTTGTTACTCTGCCTCCTTTTATCTGAGTCTTACGTGATAGAAAAAGATGCTCTGGTACATCAAGCCAGTAAGGCCAATCAGTATTTTGATGGACCTTTGAGCTCATCGTGTGCCAACCAAAAAAGGAGGAAAACAGATGGCCAATCGATCATATACACCAAACCCTGATGATTCTACCGTCCAAGACCTGAAAGTTATACCGAAAGCGAGTCTGCAAGCGAATCATGTCGGCCAACAACAGGTTGAGAGTCGTACCGAATATGTTGAGGATAAAAACTTGAGGCGTGCTGGTCAGCGCTATTGGATCACAAAACTTGCCTACTTTGTCGTAGGCGTGCTGGAAGTGATCTTATTAATGCGCTTCGCTTTCCGGCTCATGGGCGCAAACCAAGAGAGCATTTTCGTGATGTTTCTCTACAATCTAAGCCATGTGTTTGTTTATCCTTTTAGCGGCATTTTTGATGATCCGGTTCTCGGCAGCAGTAGTGTTTTTGAAGTCTCTACCCTGATTGCAATGCTTGTATATGCATTGATAGCTTGGGGGTTAGCGGCGCTAGGCAGAGTGATCTTCGCTCCCCCTCTGACCAATGATCAGCGCGTTATCATATCCCGGAGTAGTCGTAATACTCCGTAACGCTCGGACGCAAGCTATCCAGAATTACTTGGAAAAACATCGAGGACCCCAATAATCATTGGGGTCCTCGTAGCTTCTCTCTGTACTGCCAACCAATAGCGAAGGTATGAAGATTTTGTTGAGTAAATTGAGGTGGTAGACATTGACAGAGAGCTTGCTCGACAAGGGGACGAGGAAAGAGTTCTGTGTAGCTACAGAGGATACCTAGCATAACACTATTGGTAGACTGATGTTCAACGGCATCATCAAGCGGGAGTAGTGATTCTGGCACAAAAATGCTTTTAATTGCCTTGTTTGCCGCTAAATTTTCTATTTCCTCCATAGTTTGGTAATGCATGCCTTGAATGCCAGCAATAATCGGGATGCGACGATGTGTGTGAATAAAGGCTAGAGATCCTTGTCGCATCATTGGTATAGCACGTAATGCCTCGTTCATTTCTAGTGCTACCAATATGTCTATTTCTCCTACTGGGATAGTAGCACTAACTGATGGGCCGAGTCGAATATGGCACGTGATAGAGCTACCCAGTCGTCCTAAACTGCCGCTCGATAAGACACGTACGTCATTATGATCTTCCAATGCAGCTGACGCTATTATTTTCATGAGGGTACGATTACCTTGTCCTCCAACGCCAGCTATCATAATATTTGTTGGTTTCAGTATGGCCATCAATTACTCTTTTATAGGTAAAATTGCCCCAAATGGGCAAGCTGTAACACACAAACCACATGATACACATGTAGAAGTATCAATAGAGATGCTAATCTTTACAGCATCTTTATGAAGCAATACAGAGGGACAGCCAACTTTAGAGTAGCAAGGAGTATCTTGGCAGTCAGTTCCTGCTAGACAGATATCCTGCTTTACTTGAACAGGTTGCTTGTTAATAAGCACTCCTTGAGTGGTACAGGGGGCTTTTGCTATAACTACTGCGACATTTGGATATACGATGGCCTGTTGCAATTCTTCGATCATACTGGGTAAATGATAGGGATTGAGCTCCTTGACGTAGGTAACGCCACAGCCGTGTGCGATCATAGCAATATCTGCTTGCGTACTAGGCTCACCATTGGCACGCCTTCCAGAACCTGCATCAGGCTGCAGCCCGGTCATAGCGCTTGTACTATTATCGAGTATGATAAGCGTGAGATTGACACCCGATTGAACAGCGTTAAGCAGTCCAGCAACACCATTGTGGTAGAATGTTCCGTCTCCCATTGCTGCTACGACAGGCTTATCAATGCCTGCATATTTGAAGCCTTGGGCAATGCCGATGCTTGCACCCATTGAGACTTCGGTCCAGCACACATTTAAAGGTGAATGTACACCAATGATGGTACATCCAATGTCTCCTGTTACAATAACCTCATCTTGATCAAAGCCTAGCTGCTCAATAGTGTGTTGTAGTGCATAGTAGGTCGTGCGATGTGGGCATCCTGGGCAAAATTCTGCTGTGCGAGGCAATGCTGTAATATTGGAAGCTTCGTTACTGCTATTAGTCGTAGCGGTCTTGGGAAGTGCTACAGAGCTGCCATCTCCAATCGCTACTCTCACCGCTTTTTCTACTAATTCCATAGTATAGTCACCCACACGTGGTAATAGCCCGTTCCGTTTCCCCAATACTTTGACTTGTAGACCAGCTTCGGCTACCAAAGCTAAGATGTGTGTTTCTATGATTGGTTCCAACTCTTCTAACACTAATACAGAATCTACGCATAATAAAAAATCATGCAGCTCGGCTTGGGGAAGTGGATAGACTGAACCTAGTTTGAAGAGTGCGAGTTGTGTAGAATATGTAGGTGTGCGTCGAAATACCTCTTGAATATAAGCATAGCTTGCACCAGCAACGATTAGTCCTATTCTTGATGCTGCAACATGCTGGTTTTTAGGAGGCAAAGAAATACTATTTATCTCGGGAAAGGTTCTGAAAAGTTCTCCAGCTCGTTCAAGGCGTTTGATAGCGTCACGATGCTGTTCACGACTCCATTGTGAAGTAGCTTTTGTGAACTTTGCAGGATTGCGCTGAAATCTCGCTGTCGGTTTTTGGCTTTGTTCAATTTGACCAACTCGTATTGCTGTGATCGCATCAGCAACCGCTGTTGTGGAAAGAACGAATACTGGCGCTCCAATTTGTTCTGAGACCTGAAACGCTCTAAGTGTCATTGTGTACGCTTCTTCCGGCGTCGATGGCATAAGCAAAGGAAGGGATGCCAGCATTGCATAGTATCGTGAATCCTGCTCAACCATACCATAATAGACTCCCACATCGTCAACGGCATAGATAACAAGCGCTCCAGTGACACCGCTGTGAGAAATAGAGAGCAGTGAGTCGGCTATAACGTTGATACCAGACATTTTCATAGTCACGAGACTGCGTCTTCCGGCCCACGCTGCACCTGAAGCAACCTCAAGAGCAACTTTTTCATTGGTGCTCCATTCTACAATAATTTCATATTGTCTAGAAATCGGAAGCAGAGCTGTAATGACTTTTGTGCTAGGGTTTCCTGGATAACCGGTTGCAACGTCGACTCTCTTTTCTAATGCTGCTCGAGCTACAGCTTCGTCACCTGATAGAAAGAGTTTCTTTCCTGGTGCTGTGAGAATGTTCATTGTTCGTCCTTTTTGCTCTCCGCTATGTATCGATCATGCCTATGTAAATGGTATCGCCACTATTTTAGCAGCATAGTATACCCCTATCCTTCTGGTGATACCCTAATGGCTTGAAGGTGGTGAAGATATGGGCAACAGATTGGGAGTTGTCTATCCTTATAAGGCCGAGGCCGCAAAGGGACATGGCATCCCTTTACGGTCTTGGCTCATCTTATTAAAGTTGCAAAGCTTCTATAGCCGCTAGGACTTCACTCGCGTGGTCATCTGGCTTGACTGTAGGCCAAACCTTGCGTATGGTGCCACTCTTGTCAATTAAGAAGGTAGAGCGGAAAACACCCAAGTATTTTTTACCGTACATGCTCTTTTCACCATAAACACCGTAGAGTTTTGAAACGCTTGTATCAGTATCGGCGAGCAAAGGAAAAGGCAAACCGTATTTTTCCGCGAATTTCTTGTGAGAGTCCACATTATCTGGACTTACTCCGAGCACAACAACACCTCGTTTCTGTATTTCGTGATTAGCGTCACGGAAGCTGCAAGCCTCTTTTGTACAGCCGGATGTGTCATCCTTCGGGTAGAAATATAAGACTACTGCTCGCCCCTTCAGATCCTGCAAATGTACCTGGCCCTCCTTCACAATGTCATCGCTTCCTACTGCTGGTAGAGTAAAATCGGGAGCAGGTTGCTGCTCCTTGATCTCTGTATCGCTCATAAAAATCTCCTCTCAAAATTTAGTCAATCAATAGGGATGTGATACCTGCTTCTGTGACAGATATAGAACAGGTAACAGGTATTAATTATTCTATCCCCATATGTAGAAACACACTGTTTTTAGAGGCTATTCCTAAGGTGGAGGAATGGCTTTTCAGAATAGTGCGAGAGGCCATAATGCTGCATCCGTTTTACGATCTCAACCGTGTTATAAACGGGCACATAGAAAGAACACCTTTTTTTGTTGCACCAGCCACTGTGATAGGAAAAGTACATTTGTCTAGTCTTTATTGATTCGAGAGGAGAATTGCAATGGTTTTTGCTTCAGTGCTTGATCCCGGCGGTTTACTTGCTTGGCTTATTGTTGGATTAATTGCTGGTTTACTTGCTAGTGCGCTAATGCGAAGTGGTGGATATGGGCTCATTGGTGACATTGTAATTGGTATTGTGGGTGCATTTATTGGTGGACTTCTAGTGGATGTGCTGGCTCCTGGCGACTCCTTTGGATTCTGGGGGACTGTTCTCGTCGCCTTAATTGGTGCCTGTATCCTAATCGCTGTCTTACGTGCCGTCTCTCGGCGCGGTTTTGGTAGAGTATAATGCTTCTATAAAAGCATTAGGAGGATATAGAAAGAGTAAGCACTAAATCTTCTCATAGTGGCCCAGGGAAACTAGAGGTACTGAACCTCTAGTTCCCTTTTTTTATTTTTAAAGCTGTCAGACTTTCTTGCGCCGATCTTCGACGCGAGCACTGGCAGTCTTTGATTCGCCACCGCTAGCGCGGGGTAAGCTGTCGGCTGGTACAAGCTCGACATGAGGGGTATTGCCAGTAATGGACTTCACAGCTTCGGCCATCTGCCTTTGTAGCTTCTTTACATACTCCTCATGAGCTAGGAGGGCGCCATCTTTTACCTCGACCTTCAAATCAAAGGTGTCTAATTCATTCCTTCTATCGACGATGATACGAAAGTTAGCACCAGTTTCAGAGAACTTGACCAGAGCGGCCTCTATCTGGCTAGGAAAGACGATTAGACCTCGGATTGAGACAGCATCATCGCTACGTCCTTTAATCGCCCCAATCTTCGGGTGAGTGCGTCCACAGGTACAGCGCTCTTCCCACCACATGCGAGAAAGGTCACGACTGCGGTAGCGGATCACAGCAGTTCCATCGGCATTGAGCCAGGTCCAGACCAGTTCGCCATCTTTACCCTCTTCAACGGGCTTGCCAGTCTCGGGGTCAACACATTCAACTAGGAAGGCGTCTGCCCAGGCATGCATGCCATCACGGACTTCACATTCACAAGTCATGCCAGGTCCCAGGAACTCTGTCATGCCAAATTCATCATAAGCTGTAAGACCAAGCAGTTCCTCCAGTTTCATTCTTGTTTCCCACGGCCATGGCTCAGCACCAAAGAGACCAATTCTGAGCTCTGTCTTGCTGAAGTCTAACCCATGCTCTGCCGCTTTATTGCCGATGTAGAGACCAACTGAAGGCGTCATACAGACCGCAGTTACACCAAAATCGGCAATGAAAGCGAATATGCGTTCGTATTGGCGGGCGTCTGAGCCCATGGGGATGACCATAGCATCCATGGCTAACGCACCATAGTGGAAGCCAAAACCGCCCGTTGGCAGGCCATAGCCATAACAGTTCATTAAAATATCGCCGGGACGTACACCAACCATCCAGAGCTCGCGTGCATTGAGATCTGCCCATTGCTCAATATCTTTCTTGGTGGCAAAAACTGGAACGCTTTTGCCAGTCGTGCCACTTGTTGCATGCACTTCGAGAATACCCCCTGGGGTCCCGGGAGGTACCAGTGCTGTGCCATAGGGATAAGCAGTCCGGATTGTTTTTTTCTCAAGGAAGGGTAGTTTGTGAATGTCCTCTAGTGATTTGATATCTGATGGCTTGATATCTGCCTCATTATAGAGCTGACGGTAAAATTGATTGTGAGTATATGCTCGTTCAACAATTGTCTGCAGACGCCGCAGTTGCAATGCTTGTAATTTGTGTTTGGGTAGCGTCTCCATCTCCTGGTTGAAGAATGTATAATGGCTGCTCACGTAGATATCCTCCGAGTCTAGATCTATCATATGCTAAGGAGTACTTATCCTTAACAGTTCTGCTTCGAATGACTTTTGAAAGGTCCTGCTAGAATGCAATGGTAACTCTTTACTGTGTGCGGGATATAATAGCACCAGTACATTAAGCCACTGTTTAGAGCGTCTGATGTGGACGGTTGGTTGCCAGGAGCAGAATAGCATGTGCTTGGCAGCCATTCTATCACGGTCGATTAATCTCGTCTATGAAAGATATCGGAAGTGGCTACCCGAATCGATAGGAAAATATTAGGAGTATCTGTATCTATGGTGAATCAACTACAGGCTGTGATCTGGGACCTGGATGGGGTCATTATTGACAGCGCAGAGGAACATCGCAAGTCATGGCATCGCTTAGCCCAAGCAGAAGGCCTATCCTTGACCGATGAGCAATTTTATGCAACCTTTGGTATGCGAAACGATGTTATTATCCCCAAACTGTGGGGTCCCATGCCGCCGGAGCGTATAGAAGCGATGGCTGACCGCAAGGAAGAATATTACCGCGAGTTTATGCGTAATGCTGCCACGCCATTACCGGGTGCGATTGAACTGCTTAGTGCATTACGAGATGCTGGCTACCGTCAAGCTCTGGCATCGTCAACGCCTATCAAGAATATCGAACTGGTCAATGAGATACTAAGCTTGGATCGTTACCTATCAGCCCTTGTCTCAGGAGAAAGTGTTGCGCATGGGAAACCAGCTCCCGATGTCTTCCTAAAGGCCGCTGCAGAACTTGAGATAGAACCAGCGAGATGTCTGGTAATCGAGGATGCAGTGGTAGGGGTTCAGGCAGCACATGCTGGCGGAATGCTTTGTATCGCGGTTGCAGGGGAACGCGATTTGCCAGAACTACGCAAAGCAGATTTGATGGTCAAGGATCTCAGGGAGGTTACAGGGAGTCGTATTCGATTTCTTTTGTAGTTAATGGCTATAGGAAAATAGGAAATGAAAGGTGGTGAAGCAGGCTTGACAAGCCTATCAACCCATGGGACAATGCAACGGTACTATGGAGGTGTAGAGGTCCCGGTGGGCCTCACCGTCTTCAAAACGGCTGAGGGGTCGCTCAGCGCGGCCCCTGGTGGGTTCGACTCCCATACGCCTCTGCTTAGACCCAAGCACAAAACCGATAATTGTTCCAATTCTTCGACGGTACTCAAATTGCGTACCACTCGTACACTATTTGGCTGCTCATAAAAGACGCTATCGGGGCTCGGCATTGCCTAGCCACTCCAGCAACAGAATTTCTCATAATCTCCCATATCACCAAATCCTCTGTATTCACTTATAGGGTCTATGGCTATAGGATAATCCGTTTGGGACACCAAAGCTTTGAGCCCAAGCTCACCATGTTATTCAAAACTCTGACGTTTTGTAGCTAATGGCTATAGGATAATCGTGCGGCCCTAGTCTTCTTTGTAGAATAGTAGTCTCGTCACCATGGACATGTGTTGATATCAACACATTCGTATAGGGCTTACTTGTCTGTTAGATTACGCCTGTTTGTCATTGCCCTGAAAGCCTCCATAAGTCATACTCTAGACAAGTGCTGTTTACCTTTATTATCTCGAGTTTGCATCCTAAAGAGAAGCACTTGACCAAGTTCGCCATCCCAACCACGAGCTTGGTCTTTTTTGTGTTCAGTCACCGATGCAGTTCTATGGACTAGTGTCAAACTTGTTAACTGTTCAGTATCCCTGCCAAACTTTTCTTCTGTTGTGAGAACACAACGGCAATGAGGTTTCTCTACAGATTGGCGAACTGTAGTTGTCTTACAGCTGTCTCAAGCTCGTCTTGAGGTTGTCGTTGTGCTGTCAGCACTTATCAGACATACTATAGACAGAAAATACTACAATGAAATTAAATCGGAGAAAAAATATATGAAAAATAGTCCGTATGATCCCTATCTCTATAATCCTAACAATCCCTATCTAGCGATATCACCTCAATCTACACCTTCTGCTCAACTGCAGACACAAGAACAGTCATCTTCACAGGAAGTATCTGAGCCTTCTACCTTCTCTCAGAGCATTCCAGCATGGTTGTATTCTCATCTGGATTATTGTTTTATCGCTGTATTCCTCTTTTTTGTTTTACTTATGATTAAACTCTTTTTTAGCATTATAGCGTTTTGACAGATTGTTGCAAAGAGACTAGCCATACCTCGTGTCGGGACTTGAATACCAGAGGATAGGGAGGACTTGAGCTTGTAATCTAATAGCAGGCCTTCAGTTGCCACGAGAGTTGAAAGAGGTGGAAAATACCTTCCAATACAATCGAATCTGAAGGCCTCTCTCAATACAACTGCAAGCAAACGGTAAAAAGATACGAGACTACCAAATCTTCTTACTTGTAGGATGCTGACGTACAACTGCCACTCACGCAGCCTCCTAATGAAGCGTTGATACTGGTTTGCCTTATATATGGTAGAATTATTTGGCAAGGGGAGATAGTAGTATTGACACCGGAGTTGGCTAGCCATAAGCGACAATAAAAAGGAGATCGTTTCATATGCTAGACACAATCGAAGAGTGGCTATCGCTCATAGTAGGTGCTGTCTTCATAGGTTTTGTTTTTTTGGTAATTGCATTCATTTTCCGGTCACCTATTCTATGGCTCTTTCTAGGTTTATTAGCTGCAATCCTGTTTTTCTTCCCTATTGCCAGAAGTGTCTTGGCAATGGAAAGCGCACGAAGATCTCGTCAAACGCAAGGCTATGAGGTAGGACACCAGGGATCACAGAAGTCTGCAAGCAAACAGCAGCAGACAGTGATACTTGCAAGCAAACAACAGCAACAACCAGTGCCTAAGAACAAGCAACAGCCTCAGATTAAGACATCTATAGATGATCCTGACGTGCAAAATTACGTGCCACCCGGGTTACCACCAGACCTCTTTCTATAAATATCTGCTGCACAGGAAGGTTATTGATAATGAATGATCCAGAAGCAATGCAATTGGCCATTGCGTGTGCGCATAGAGTTGAGGGACGCACCAGCCCACGGCCACCCGTTGGAGCCGTAGTCATACATGATGGGGTGGTTATAGGGCAGGGAGCAACATCGCCGCCCTATGGACCACATGCTGAAATTCATGCATTAAGAGAGGCAGGATCTGCGGCACATGGCGCAGATCTGTATGTGACCCTTGAGCCATGTTGTGTGACCATTCATACTCCACCATGTACCGATGCTATTATCGATGCAGGCATTCGCCGCGTAATTATGGGAGTATCCGATCCTAATCCACTGGTCTCTGGGCGTGGCATTGACCAACTACGTACAGCTGGTATTGAGGTGATCACGGGAATCGAAGCTCAGGAAGCGCAGGAACTCATCCGTCCCTTTGCCACTTTTGTCACCAAGAGGCGTCCTTACGTCACCGCAAAGTGGGCCATGACGCTAGATGGAAAACTGGCAACGCATGCCGGGGATGCTTACTGGATTAGTGGACCAGATGCGCGTGTATGGGTCCACAATCTCCGCGACAGGGTTGACGCCATTCTCATCGGTTCTGGGACTGCTCGCATAGATAATCCCCTGTTAACGGTTAGACTGACCCCCGAACAAAGGGCTTATCAGCGTTTACCTCGCCAGGGACCCCTACGTATCATACTGGCATCTCGTGGACTATTACCCAATGATTTGAAACTGCTCCAGCCCGATGACACTTCGAGAACTTGTGTCATAATCGGTGAGGATTATGATCGTGAGCAATATCTCTCCCTGGAAGAACGTGGCATTGATGTGATACAAGTTGTCCTCGATACCCAAGGGCATGTTGATTTTGGTTCTGCCTTAGATGCATTGGGGCAACGAGGCATCATGCACGTGCTATTAGAAGGGGGAGCCCATCTACTAGGCAGTGCCTTTGACCAGTCTTTGATCGACCATGTAGCAGCCTTTATTGCTCCCAAGCTTGTTGGCGGAAGCAACGCTCCCTCGCCAATGCAAGGACATGGGCTGGCGTCGATGAAAGCTGCTCTCCACTTGGGAAATATGCGCAGCCAGCTCATAGGCCAAGACATGTTGATTGAAGGAGAAATCGACAGTTCCGCATCCTAACCTCCAAAGAGATCCAAAGGCAGCCCCTAATCCTGCTCTTCTCTCTTACTCTCACTTTCCCCCTGTCTAGATTAACAAATTACTGATAGGGAGAATATTGGGCAAATTTGGGGCTCCATCCCCCTTGAATGAATCATAACTAGTGAGATACATTCTAAGTAGACTTACTTCACAACTTTCTTTTCAAACGAACCTGGGAAAGGAGATAGCGCTAATCTTCCCATATCTCAAAGGTCTTACAGAGATATTTGCGCTGTGCTGAACAAATGCAAAGATTTTTTCTTATGCTTCTCTTACTAATTGTGACAGTAATGGGATGCTGTAGTTATAATATTTTTGTGGCACCTAACAATAAACCTCCCGCCACAACAACTGCACCACCAGCACAATCCGCACCAACACAACCTGTACCACCAGCACAATCCGCACCAACACAACCTGTACCACCAGCACAGTCCGCTACAAAGAATAACATCTTTACCTTTGCACCATACCTCTACACTGAGCCTAGTTCCACCACAGGCAGTAGTCCTAACCAAATTGTCCAAGCTGCCCAGCAGACCGGTACAAAAGGCTACATACTCGCCTTTATCATCAGCAGCGGTTGCCAAGCGATATGGGGCGATTTCACCAAAGCAGGTCAGCCCCCTGCAGGGTCTCCTTCGGGTACAGCAGACCCGATGATGGTTGCGATCAGTCAATTACGCCAATCGGGTGGTGATGTCGCCATTTCCTTTGGTGGAGCAAATGGTACAGAACTCGCACAAGCTTGCTCTGATGTCACCAGTCTACAGAAGCAGTATCAGAATATTATAGACGCATACAAAGTTACTCATCTAGATTTCGATATCGATAGTGCGGCTTCCGTTGGGGATACACCTTCGGTTGACCGACGCAATAAGGCACTTGCCGCTTTAGAGCGGGCCCATCCGAACCTTATTGTTACATATACTCTGCCAGTCAATCCAACAGGCCTGACTGATGGTGACGTGAAACTTCTACAAAATGCGGCGGACAATAAGGTTAAGGTGAGTACTGTCAATATTATGACAATGGATTATGGTCAACCTGATAGCCATATGGGACAGGATGCCATTAGTGCAGCTCAGGCTACACAGAAGCAAGTGGCATCTACTGGCTTGTCGGCAAAGATCGGCGTCACTCCTATGATTGGTCAGAACGACTCGCAGGGGGAAATCTTTAGTCTTGATGATGCACACAGTCTGGCTGCTTTCGCAAAGCAAAATAGTTCTATTGGGATGCTCTCAATGTGGTCACTTGGGCGCGATAAGCCCTGCGATACAGGTGCAGGCGGCTCAGCTTTGGCAACCTGCAGTAGTATTTCACAACAAGAATACGATTTTATGAAGATCTTAGGGGGCTGAAGTTCGCGATAGTTCAAGTCTATCAAGATCTGCTACTTTGCTGGAAATTGTCCCTCTATCTCTCTTGATGAGGAAGGGACCAAATGCTATTGTAGCCCCAGAAGCTTCTACAGAGCAGCAGCGGGTTATAATCAAGAACGGTATCAAGAAAAAGCAGTCTTTGTTCAGCTTGAATCTCGGTAGTGGTTCAATTGGGGCAAGCAGCACTAAGTCTAGATACAAAGTCTGGAGAAGAGAATGAGGCACAAGAGGTTTTATTTTCTCGGGTTCAGTACCCTTGCATGGCTAGTACTTAGTCTTCTCTTGCCAGCAACTATTGCCAGTGCAGCAAATGCCTCCACAATGGGAAAGCAAGCATTTAATGCTTCTCCGCAACAAGGCGTGAGCTTTAAGCCATATGTATATGTCATGCCCGGTCCTAGCGCGGACAGCAAGCCTAGTTCAATTGTAGAAACGGCACAACAAACTGGTGTCAAAGACTTTACACTCGCCTTTATCATAAGCCAGGGTTGTCAGGCAATATGGGGCGATTTCACACAACCGGGTAAGCTCCCTTTAGGCATTCCTCCGGGTACTCCGGACCCCATGATGACAGCTATCACCCAATTGCGCCAAATGGGTGGTGATGTCACGATCTCCTTTGGTGGTGCAAATGGTACAGAACTCGGGCAAGCCTGCCAAGATGCTGCTAGTCTTCAGAAACAGTACCAAAGTGTTATAGATGCATACAAGGTTAATTATTTAGATTTTGACATAGAGGGTGCGTCTGTTGCAGATACGGCATCAATTGATCGGCGGAATAAAGCCATTGCCGCTTTGGAGCATACCAATCCGAACCTTTGTATTTCCTACACTCTGCCAGTAATGCCAACTGGCCTGACTGCTGATGGGGTGAATATCCTAAAAAATGCGCATCAAAATGGCGTTCAGGTTTGTCTTGTCAATATCATGACGATGGATTATGGTGCCAGTGTTCCACCAAATCAGATGGGAAAAGCTGCTATTAGTGCGGCTCAAGCTACAGAAAAGCAAATTACCTCGATTGGTTTGTCGGCGAAGATTGGCATCACTCCTATGATTGGTCTTAACGATACTATGCCAGAAACCTTTACCACAGATGATGCACGTCAAGTATTAGATTTTGCAAAACAAACTAATTATATTGGCTCGCTCTCGATGTGGTCATTGGGACGTGATAAACCCTGCCCTGGAGGTGCTACAAACTCCGTTTCACCAACATGCAGTAGTCTCCCACAGCAACAAAAATATGATTTCGTAAAGATCTTGGGTAGCTTTGAAGGACCTTTAAAGCCGCTGGCCCCCCCTCCATCAGGTACCCCACCAAGCATCCCACCAAAGACCCAACAAAATGCGTTTTTCCCTTGTTCAGATGTATCTATTAAAGGCCGGGGACAATTAGCCTCTGAGCCCATTATCAGCAAAGACTGGTTGTCAGGTAATGGAGGGCGTTTTGTCAATACCTACGCAGCAGATACCTATGCATTCAAACCAGTCACCACCCTCTTCGGGTATATGGAGGCAATTGGATTTACATTAATCATACCATCCATCCTACTGTTGGGATATGAGATCATGTTGGGAGCATCTACTTTTCGCTATGCTGGTGCACTTGAAGGGCTTCCACGTGTCTTTTTGGGCGGGGCGGCAGTAGTTGTCAGTTTCACATTGGTCCAACTACTAATCCATTTAGAAAATAGTCTAACCACAGGGATCGTCCTACTGCATACTGAACAACCCTTTCCTAGGGCAACCGTTGGTGGTATCCCAGTTGCTTACAAGATTTCCGGCGAACCTGCGGTATCGTATCGGGGAATAGTTGTGCCAATGAGTCGGTGGGGATGTGCTATGAACGATTTCACTGGCATTTTTTCGCCGAATTTAGTGGGAGATCTTGCATCAAATATTCCCATCTTGAACAGTTTTGTACATCTTGCTGGGACAGTAACAAACATGGCCAATCTGATAGCCCGCATTGGTACGATGACCTTGACGGTATTATCAATGCTGCTATGGGTGCAAGTATTCGTCCGTATCCTTCTACTCAATTACTACATTCTGATGGCCCCACTGGCATTTGGTTGTTGGGCATTGCCTGGGGGCGTAGGACCAAATGTGGTGCGTCTATGGAGCAGAGGATTCCTCTCGATGCTCTTTGTTCAGACAATCCAGCTTTTCATTCTTACTACAATGCCATTACTTCTGCCGCCCTTACCACAAACTTTTGCCAGCATTGGGGGGGAAGGGATCTTGGAAACCATACTGCTGCAATTTCCGCCCATCATGACTTTATGTGTCGTGCTAATGGCACCGACATTCGTTGGAGCATCTATAACTAAAGCCCTTGGAGCGGCTGGTTCGGTCACAAGAGAGGTGGTTGTTGCAGTTGGGACCGGAGTTAAAACTAGCAGGGATTCAGTCCGTCGAAGGCGAGATGTGGGTACCGAAGAGATCATCAATGACAACAGATGGGCTCTGACCAGAAAGGCCAGAGCCAAGGCCAAGGCTAGAGAGGAGATCATCAATGACAACAGATGGGCTCTGACCAGAAAGGCCAGAGCCAAAAAGGAGTTCTGATCAGAACGAGGCAGATGGCTGAATGAGAATGCCTATCTCCTTTTTATAGACTAGCAAGCCTGATGCTCGTCTTGCCATCGGCCGTTTGTAACGGTATCTCTCGCGAGTTATGCTGAACGAACGTTGACAGGGTCAATGGACCCAAAGGAAATGTAAGCGCAGAGCTTGTGAAAGCATATGCCTGAACAGTCACAAACATTGGTATCTTATCATATGGACCCAGACTTTGTAGCGTAAAGTATTGATCCCCAGCCCATAAAGACGTCGTACTACATTCGATAGGTTCACCCCCTTGCTGCCTCTTCCCATCCAGCTGAATATTAAAATGAACTATGTAGAATGTGCGAGTAGCAGGTTTTTTCGATTGTATTACACTCCAGTGCGTTACAAGCCAGCGACTATTGGTATTCTGATCCTGCACATCCAATGCATGCTGATCTAATAAATGAATATCATGCTTGAATGTTTGTGTTACAGGAGCAACCTCAGATTTAGCAGTGAGAATGAAGAGGTTAAACGGTGTGCCACCCAGGCGTCTAGGTTGATCTACCAATGTTGTAGTTGCATAGCGGTCAATAATAGCATTTACCTGTGGATCGGAAGGCAGTGAGATGAATATGACAGGCCCAGCACTAGCGCTGGGCAGCACTATACAGTGCCAGTCATCAAAGGCTGTAATAGGAGTCTTCTCCTGTTCCATCAAATAGCGCATGGCTGAGCCAGTTGAATAGTTCGTAGCTACATAAATGCGATGAATATGTTGCTCTTGCGCTACCTGATCGGCCTCTTGAAGGACATGTTGCAAGGAAGAAAGGTCGTTATAAGCAGGAAAGAATGCTTGCCCATCAAAATTTCCATTGACCCTATCAATCAACTGGCTTGCACTCCCAACCAACTGAGCTCCAATGATACAAACTGTCAGGGTGCCCATGCCATAGCGTGCTACTCTACTCCATTCGGGACGGTGAGAATGAACAAAATCAATCACCTTGGATATGAAAAGCCCGATGAGAATGAACTGCCCAGGCAAGAAGATAATAAAGTAATGAGTATAAAGCGGAATGGAATGGCGGATCAGTGTTATGGGCAACAAAACTTGCCAGATAAGCAGCAGAAGTAATCCTTGTCGATATGGCGTTGCCCAGAAGTCGCTCAGCCATCTACGAATGCCACCAATTCTGTTTGTTGTCCCAACAATCTCCCTGGATGATGGCTGATGAGATAGTGGCCATAACACCAGTAGAGTGGCAGTTAGTACACCACATAGAAGTAACCATGGCATCAGTGCATACTCCAGGCTCAGGAGTATTCGTAAATGGTGCAAGGGAGTGTCCACTAAGACTGAATGAGGGTCTGTTGGCAAAAGATCGAGAGGCAAAGCCGTGCTCTGTACATAGGGGCTCAGGATATAGGGACTCAGGAAGGATTTATAAAATCCCCATGCGTCCAGATTGATATGTGCAGGTGCCTTTGACGCATTAAACAATATTATCACATCGGAAAAACGGCTTTGCCATTCCCAAAATAGATAAGGGGAACACACAACGCCGAGTAGTACGGCGGCAAGTAGAACCTCATACCAGCGAATTGTCTTTACAGCGAAGATACAAGAGGCAAATATCAAGACAGCAAGCAGAAGTGAGCTCCCATGTATCTGATAGAGTACCCCGAGTAGCAAGATAGCAGGTAAGAACCAACCCCGGCGTCGCTCAACAACTCCCCTAAACAGACAGAATAGCAAGAGCATGACAAAGGGAGGTAGCACACTTTGTGGCCATATATTGCCGCTATAGGCAAGCGCCATCACACAAGTAGCATACAAAAGGGCAACAATTGTTCCAGTAAGTCGCCCATAGTAACGACGCACAAAAAAGTAAGCCAGCAATACAGCAATTGTATCGAGTAATCCAACCATTACCTCAGCCCACAAGGGATTTGAACTGATAGCTGCAGGCAGCATAAAAAGATAGACAATAAGGGGAAAATTGAGAATGCCAAGTGAGGCTCTATTACTTGTGATTGGCCAGAGGCCATGCATAATAGCATCACGTGCCATACTGAAAACAACAGCATTATCATCGACAAATACGATAGTATCAATACGATACAGACGAAGAAAGGCTGCTATAAATAGAATTGGGTAAAGCTCCCATGTACACAATAACGCAAAAGCTTTGCGACGACGCTTTACTGCCAATTCTTGATCTGTTTGAGTATTCTTCTTACTGACAACGGTAATTCCCATCTTATACTCTCAATACAAATAACTAAATACAAACAAGCTGATTGAAATAAGCGGTCTCATGCGATGATTAATGTCAACGTCTTTGCTTCGTTGTACACGGCATGGTAACCGAGATGCGTGCATAAAATGTCTCAGTCCGGAGGTACACTTGAAAAATATCCAATCATTTGTTTTTGACGGATAAGAGGGCAAATTCTAACTGACTTACCAAACAGGACTATGAGATATCTTGGATACACCAATTGTCTTACATAAAATTGTTCGCTTTGTCTTTAGTAAAGCGAGAAAGCGGCGTGGATGCCCCATGGCTCAAGCCCGAGGGTATCCACGCCGCTTCGTGGTAGCTTTGATTTGCTACTATTCGGCTGCAACGCCACTTTCGCCAAGCAGCTTGTTCAAGGTCTCCCGCTTGATGCGGTACCCCTGTCGTGTATTGACATGAGGCAATACAACAGCTTCGAGGACTCCTTGCTTGACCCACCGACGTACAGTTGTATCATCCACACGCAGAATCTGGGCCACTTCAGAAACGGTTAACAGTTCGCTTAACACTTGTTGAGTCATTTGCTCTCTCCTTCTTTTTGGTAGCACACACATTTCCGTTTGTTCTCCCACTAGGGGAATAAGAAAAAGTGTAGAACCAACCTTTTACAATAAGATTATGGTGGTATTGTATAACATTGTCAGTCATGTGTAAAGCCTTCAGATAACAAGAAATAGGAAGAATTACCTTGTAGTTCTAAGACAAAGAAATTATCCAACTCTGAGGGAGTACATTTAGACCATGGTTTGAGAAGTGAGGGAACGTGTGAGCCAAATTAAAGAAAACTCAGGAATAAGCTAGATCATTCCCAGAACTGCCTCTGATGCCATCGATTATAGCACAAACCAATTTGATAAGCAGCTATTCTATTACTTGCTTTGTTGGTTTTCGTAGGTACAAGCAAGGACCTATCTATAGAGACCAGTATAGGCAACGATATCCGCGTATCAGAAGAACAAATTCCTGACATGTGTAGACTTTCGTTAGTACTATTTGCCTATGTTAAAGAGGATAATGCCATAATGTAGGTCTGCTCTAGGAAAAACCGTACGTGTTTAGCTATGAGTAACAAGAGATCCTTCTCTCTGATGTGTGTTTCTGTAGAGTCTCAACATGGAAATGGATAGAATAGAAAACAAAAAAGTTTGGCAGTCTGTCAATGTCATCAGAATACTGTTTCTTATCGTGTAATCATTAGTATAGAAACTATTGAGTAGGAACTCGGTACGAAAAGAGGGACGTGCTATGATAAAGCTGTACCTTGCCAGCAATGAGGCGCTAGTAGTGATAAGCCAGCAAACAAATGAGTGGAAAGTTGATACCCATTTAGTGAACAGTCAGCCACTATGTGTGGCAGTGGACCCACAACACCCTGAACAAGTCTACTGTGGCACCTTTGACCAGGGGTTGTGGCGCAGCGGGAATGCAGGGGCTTCTTGGGAACATGTGGGCAATGACATTAGCTATGAGAAAGTTTTGTCGGTCGCAGTAAGTGTGCTAGAGCAAACAGGTAGCTATAGCATAGTCTATGCAGGCACCGAGCCAAGCGCACTTTTCCGCTCCGAGGATCATGGCGACACGTGGCATGAGCTCACGGCACTGCGCGAGTTGCCATCTGCACCAACCTGGAGTTTTCCACCACGGCCGTACACGAGCCACGTTCGCTGGATTACCCCAGATCCATTGGTAGCAGGTCGTATCTTTGTTGCGATAGAAGCTGGTGCGCTTGTGCGAAGCCTAGATGGAGGCGAGACATGGGAGGATCGCAAGCCCAGTGGACCGTTCGATAC
>DASYAN010000447.1:0-2897 GCA_036501345.1 Ktedonobacteraceae bacterium | reverse complement strand
CTTCACCTTGGTCCAAAGGCCTTTATAGGTTGCCCCGACTTGGCGGGGTACATTGCAAGCCATCTGGGAGGGAAGATGAAAACGAACACGGATCTCATCATAGGTACCCTTCTGCAAATTGCGGGTATTGCTCATTTTTCCATGCGCGTAAGCATATTGGCTCACGAAGTTAAGAGCATCTCGATATGCCAATTGTGTAGCACGCAGTTGTGCAAATTGCTCCGGTGTGGTATGCAGTTTCAGTTTTGCAGAAAGGATTGTTTTCATGCTTCTATCATAGCAAACCTTCAAACATCTGTCAAAAAAAATTGGCGTGTGAGTACTTTGTGGTATCTCCTATGCCCAAGCCCCAAATAAGGGAGGCTCATTCCTCCCAATCCCCTCAGGGGGATGGGACTCCTGAGTCGTTACGTTGAACGAACGCTGGCGACATTATGCTTGGTTATGCTCAATTGATTGAAAGAGAAACATTGTCTGAATGAGAGATGGTCTACTTAGTTTTTCTTTTTAGTAGGGCTGATAGTGGAAAA
This sequence comes from Ktedonobacteraceae bacterium, assembly GCA_036501345.1. GTDB lineage: Bacteria > Chloroflexota > Ktedonobacteria > Ktedonobacterales > Ktedonobacteraceae > DASYAN01. The sequence continues at coordinate 2,367 of DASYAN010000447.1, read as the reverse complement.
TTTCGGGAGATCCGTCGAAGAGATCGTTAATATTCTTACGCCACTTCGGGAAGAGTGGGCCATTGCGAAAATGTGTATGCGCTTCCACGGAGGTCCAGACAACGGAGAGCATGTAGCGTCCTGGACGTTCAACACAGCGTGTCGCATTCGCTGAGATACATTCTGGATGCTGACGAAAAACTTCCAACCCTTGAATAATTCCCTGACCGAGGGCTTCTTCGTTGCCGGGGGTAGCTGTAAATATAGCGATTTCTGTAACCACTGGTGTTCTGCCTTTCAAAACATCTTATATTAAAGAAGCAGTTGCTTCCTCTTTATCCTGGGGAGTTCCCGTTCCCCGTATATGGTACCACAGTTTGCAAGGACTTGGCTATACTAGGAAATTAGGAGTCTCCTTTTTTTCTGTTATACCTAATACTATGCTGCCTGTGAAGCTCCCCAGTCTTGCTGAAATGTCTGCTGCAACGTTGTAAGCACATTCTGATCTGAGACAATCAAGCCAAGTTCACGGTTGTGGTCCAGTGAGGCTGTGGAGATGTTCTCTGAGCCGACGAAGGCTTGCTGACTGTCAACAACAATGATCTTGGCATGCATATAGAGATGGTGATCCTCTTCAACCTGCACTCCTGCTTGCTTGATAGTTGAGATGCCCTGACCATTGCTGTCGCTGCCATCGCTCTCACTGGATGAGCTACCAGCCGGAAGGATGACCTGGACTTGTACACCGCGTTGGGCAGCATTGGCCAGATCCTGCTCGATCTGACTATCCTGCATTTCTTCTGCCTCAATGGCGAGTGTTTTGTGGGCTCCATTGATGAGGCTGGCGAAAGCGTTGCGTGAATTGTCTGGGCTGACGACTAGATTGGGATCATTATATTGGGCATTGCTATGGTTCCAGTCTGCATTGAAAATTGCAATCACAGCCTGTACATCCTGTGCATTATTATCTATAATGCCATATTCCCTATTTTTGGTGCTCTTGCCAACCCCAAGTGCTGCCAGTGTCAAGTTGCAGGTCATGATGTAAGCCGTCTGTCCGTCGATAATCAAGCCTTTCTCGTGAGTTAGGCTAAAACTCGAACTGGTAGGCTGGGCTTTGATACCCGCTGCACTGAGTTTATCCAGTGTTTCGCGGGGTGAGATGCTTCCTCCTCCATATGGGTGTGGCTCCAGCATTACGCGGACATCGATTCCCCGACCAGCGGCATCTTCTAAAGCACGAACAACCTTGCTATCGGTCAGCAGGTAAAGTTCAAGCCAAACCGATTGCTTTGCCTGACCAATAGCATTGGTAATGACGCTCTCGCCTGCTGTAGGTTCAACAAAGACCTGTACTCCTTGGGTTCCCTGACCAATGGTGGTGCTTCCCGAGCTTGATGTGCTGTTATTCGCACCCAAAGAAATACCATTTAAACTGGTATTAGCATCACATGCAACAAAAAGCATACAAAATGCTAAGGAAATAATAGCGTAAATAAAACGGTTTTTTCTTTGGACTGTGAATGGTAGTTGAGCCATACATACCTCCTTGTCTATTCTACGGCCCATATCAGGCAATTGTATATAGACACTTACTATGATAACAGAAGAGGAGAGGAAAATGCTATACACAAAAATGAGGGTCGCAGAAAGTTTTCAGGAGAATTTACTGCTAGCATGAAGGCGTAGAAGGAGAGGTTGGTGATGCTGTTTCGCTATCAGCAAGGTAGCGTTCTCCAAACTGTTTAATCGCCTCTATGATATCTACCAGAGTGCGTGATCCGTCGCAAAACTGCCTGTTGCTTGCTTCTGCCATCACGAAATTATGATGGTAAACAAGAAGCAGAATGAGCTGTAATCGGTACTGAGTAGTTATTTGAGGAAAAGCTTCAAGCCTAAAATGCCTACTAATTTGTTTTTATTCAGAAGAACAGAAGCTGAGATTTTCTGCCATAAATGACGGAGATGCTTGGGCACTAACTCATTGCTTTTCGTCGTCATTTGAACTATACCTACGAGAATAAGAGTGAGCCCAATAAGGCAGATACTTATAGTCAAAGGCCACATGCCGCTTTGGTATAGTACGAATACTGAAAGAAGAACCATTATACCAAGCAAGGCTTTTCCCCAACGTGTGTGCCACAAGATTGCAACAAACTTGATTAGGAGATAAACAATCACTTTAACTGGACGAAAAGCAACTCGTATAATCATTTGCTTTATCCCTTTATTATCTCTATTAATAATTATTAAAGGTAAATTGTTACTAAAATATCTCTAATAGCGTTTCATCATGCGAGCGTTTGGAACGTTTGAAGGTGTTGCCTAGCCCGCAAACTCTTCCAGTTTCCTTATTGAGTATATCTTATGAGAAAATCTTTCTTTAGG
>DASYAN010000446.1:0-7826 GCA_036501345.1 Ktedonobacteraceae bacterium | reverse complement strand
GTGCTGATCATGGGCGAGAGTGGAACTGGTAAAGAAGTCGTAGCACATGCCATTCACGAGCAGAGTGCCCGTGCCAAGGGACCATTCCATGCTCTCAACTGTGCGGCTATTGCCAACAACTTGCTAGAAAGTGAGCTTTTTGGCTACGAGCCCTATGCTTTTACCGATGCAAAAAGGCAAAAGCGTGGCCTGCTTGAACTTGCCGAGGGAGGAACGCTGTTCTTGGATGAAGTCGGTGAAATGTCTCTTGATATGCAAGCTAAACTTCTGCGTGTCCTGGAAACGCGCTCGTTTTTTCGACTGGGTGGCAGTAAAGAGGTCAAGATCAATGTACGTGTGCTGGCAGCCACGAATCGAGATCTGGAGCGGGCAAAGCTCGACGGTTCCTTTCGTGCTGATCTGTACTTTCGTCTGGCTGTGCTCACGATCACGTTACCACCTTTGCGTGAGCGACCGCAAGACATCCTCCTATTCACCTCACGCTTTATTGGCGACTATAACAAATCGCTAGGGCGCAATATTCGTCGTGTCTCTTCGGAAGCTCAAAGTCTACTGCTGGCATATAGCTGGCCCGGCAACATACGCGAACTCAAGAATGTAGTTGAACGAGCAATGATTTTGAGTAATAGTGACGAAATCTTACCCGCACATCTTCCCTATGAGATTGTGGGTATACAAGGGCTGGGCGAATTGACCCCAACTGATCCCTGGGAGCAATGGCTCAGTGTGCGGCCATTGGAGCCAGTGTCGTTTGAAGAAGTTAGTGGCCGTTTCGAGCAACACTTGATCCGCTGGGCACTGGAAACAACGAGTCATAATCGTACGCGGGCCGCTGCCTTGCTAGGTTTTGCCAAGGTTGACCAGCTTCGCTATCTCATGCGCAAGCATGGTATTGATTAGAAGGGGAATGGCGTTGTCAATGAGACTCTTGAGGTTAGCTTTAGTGTGGGTTATGCACAGCATCGGAAGCCTCCCGTAGAGAAATTGATAGCAACTCGGCTTCAATTTCTTGCCAGACTTGCATTTCGATTTGTGCATTGGTCAATTGCTGTGGCTGTTGCGCAGCCTGTTGAAACTTGGTAGTCATACGTTGGCGGAAGTTCGCAAGGATCGGTCGTTGTATCTCAAGCTTTGGCATCACACGTAGTTCAATTGCACTAGCCGGATAGAAATCTTCATCATCAAATGCCAGTGAAATAAGGTCGCTGAAGGTGGCAAGGATATTCAATCGTTCCTGTGAGAAATATTTGGGTTGTGTGCTAGAGGCAAGTAAGCAGCCCGCGATACGTCCCTCAAAACGAATAGGGTGAGCGGCTGCACTGACCTCGTAGCTGTCTTGCACTGCCGGAAAGGGTTTGCTTTGGCGCAAGTCATCATCGCTCACGATATGACGTACCTCGATCGAATAACCGGACAACGACTCCAACCCGAGGAAGAGCACATCATGCTCTAGATCTGTGGTCCAAGGGGGAGTCCCTTTCCCGGTGCGCTCACGCAAACTGCGAATCTTCCCATCAATTGGTGATGGTGGCATACATTGAATAAGCATCACAGCCATTCCCAAGCGATTGGGATCTAGCTGGAGCAATGCCTGTTTCAGCACTTCATCGCTGATGCGCCAGAAACGTAAGCTCTCGGTAGTCGTTGTACGAATGTTAAGGACATGGGCAAAAAATTCGGCAGAAATTTGTTCCGAAGACACTTCGTTTACCCAATTCTGGATATCAGGATATAGCTCTTCCAGTGTATCCAGCAATTCCTGGCGTTGATTGGGATGCACCATCTGTACCAAATGGATTAAGTGAGTACGCTGTGGCCTGGATTCGCCACTGGCCCAGCGAGAGAGCGTCATACTAGTGACACCAAGAGCTGCTGAGAGTCGCTGGCGTTCTGATGGCGACTTAATGATGCCCTGAAGGACTATTGACCACGCGGGAAGAGACATAACCATGGGGCTTTCCACATCTTTCAGAGAGAAGCAGCAAACAAGTCCTGCGTTTGAGCTTGGAATACGTCGTGATCTAGTGAGCGAAATTGCTGCTTCTGATGGCTCTTTTGGAGCCTCCAATACCAGACTATAACAAATATAGTAACAGAGGAGGTATGCTCTAGTCAACATTCCACATTCTAGTATTTCACTAGAATCCCTACAGCTTGGATGTTCTCGTGCCCTGCGTCAATAGTCGCCAAGAGGCAGACCATCCCTCGCATGGTACATAGCAGGTGAGATTACCTAGACTTTTGGCACCTATCGTGTATAATTAGGGCACAAGATCTTGAGGATGCTATTAATCCTGCCATAAAAACCTTGGATTCATCAACCAGAAAGTAATGTCTTATTGTCCAGTAGAGAAGCTCGAAAAGCTGACATGTCCTTGACAGGCTATCGAGCGGGGGGTGAGCAACTATGCCAAAGAAATCTGCGAGTGTACGCAGTGGGACACAGCGCAATAAGCCGAAAGTCCAGAAAAGCTTTGAGCTTGTACGTTCAGAGACAGAGGTCAGCGAGATGCCAGATACTGCTAACGTGGCTACTGTCACACCTGCGTTGACAACAGTCTCTACGCCAGAAAAACCCATCACACCCAAAAAACAGCCTGCTCCTCTAGAGCCTGAGAAGCAGGATGACAGCGAGGCTACTATGCCCAAAGGCAGTGCTGCAGCACGTATGGCCGTTCGTCGTCGTGCAGCGCAGAAGGCTCAACAACGCAACGCAATCTCACTTATTACTGCAGAGCATTTTGCTTATGTGCGCAGAGATCTTATCACTATTGCCATTCTGGCATGTATCATGTTTACTGCTATTATCGTGCTATATGTTACGATTGGAAGAGCTTAGTTGGCTCTCCAAAAAGGAGAAGCACTGACGATTGTTATCTCAGTGCCTCTTCTCTTTTGCCTTAGAAATTGATGCGAGTTCTGCCTTAGAAATTGATACGAGGCAAATCTCATTTTCTATCGAGCAAGATTGCAAGCATGTAATTTTATTGGTTAGTGGACGAGGGGAGTAGTGCCTAATCCTGCAGGAATACCTTGACGATGTGCAGCAGGAATGGTTACTCCTAGTATACGCTGCATAGCCATCGTATGGCTGCAGTCGCCCCAATCGTGAAAGAAGCGGCAGGTACATTGCCAGGTTCCATCATCATATGTGGTGCTATGTACATCGTTCTCGCCCTGAAATCTGGCTTCAAAGCGAGTGAACTGAATGCGCTCTGGCTCTTCCGCATAGCGTTTGGCTTTTGCAATTTTGCTGATCATACTTGAATTCATGATCTTTCTCTCCTTGTAACTAGGAAGCCTCTTCGTATCCCACTTACCGTTTATCTTGTATACGCTTTTACTGGGGACTATATGTCGTTCGTTGTAGCGTCTTTAAAGCTCGAAAGGAACTCTTCCATCCTGTCTTTCAAAACGTCGTAAAACGTCTTGATATGTGCACTTCAACAGCTTGAGTCTATTGTAAGAGTATTGTCCTGCAGTAGACTACACTCGCCATTGAGCGTGTGGCCCGAATTGGGCAAGTTACTTGGATGGTATTAATCCAATCGTATCCTTGCTGTTGTCGCATTTCAGCGTCCCGTTAGCGTCAGCAAGCTTCCGTTTGGCCTAACGGGTCCATCCGTGATCCGTAACTCGAGAGGGATTAACGGTTGCACGGCCAGCCGACTTGCTGGGTTGCGCTACGTTGCGATTAGTGAACTGCGCATACCTTTTCATGCATTTCGAAGAAGTGCTCATTGCTCCTTTCCATTTTGTAGAAATAGTACTCCCATTCATTGCAATCTGAGAGTGGTGGCCCAAAGAGTGAAGAATAATCGATGAGCCCAAAATCCAATGCGTATAAAAAATGAAAGAAAGAAAAACGCACCAGAGATCTTGATATCTCTAGTGCGTGATTATGTATTGCTGCTGTCGCTATCGATGTTGGTATCAGCCTCAGGCGCAGCTGCAATTATCAACAGGAGCGGTATTGGTTGCACCGTTATTGAGACTGACCACATAGGCAGAACACCTCACTCAGATACAAAGCTGACTAACGCCTGCACAGCCATGCTCTTTTTTACCCATACAATGGTAGACAGGCCTAACTTCTTTGTTATGAATATCTCTTGCTATTGGATACGAGTATACCATAGAGATTAGTGAAAGTCTACCCTTGAACGTGTGAATCTTCTCATATTGAACATTAAATTTATATAGTTACACATAGAAAGGTAAAAAGCCGTTTCTATGTGTTTCGTCAGAGAATTATGCATTGCGCCTTAACCCCTTTGCACACCTTCATGTTGCCCTTCAGTCATAATGTTAGACGGATGGGGAAGAAGGTGCTGAAATTTTTGGTTTAGGAGGGCGCCGAGAAGTCATTGGATCCTGTGTAAAGTTGGGAATACGGGCGCGTAAACCATCCTTGTCTCCCAATCCTCGGGCCCATGCTGCGTAGGTATAGCGAGGGTCAAGTTGGACCTCTGTCGTACGGTGTAAAACAGTCTGGTGTGCAATCTGCTCCTGCCGTCTGCGTTCAGCTTCATGCTTCAGAAGAGCTTGTTGTTCCCGCATCGACTGTTGCTCCTGTTCTTTCCTGAGCTGTTTGGCTATTTCACGCTCTGCTTGTTGATGTTGACGCTGTTCTGTTTCGTGCTCTATCCTGGCCTGACGTTCAGCCAGAGCCTGTAGACTCATCATCGGATCTTTGTGCCACACGGCTAGTTGCTTGCTGGTGACAAGTTTCTTTGCAGCCGCACTTTCATTATGAAATAGGTAGTGAGATGACATTGGGTCAAGAGAGCCTTGCGGGGCCTGCTCTACCATACGCGCAAAATTATTCAGGTCCTTTTGGAGTATCGCTTCAAAATAGCTGCTGACACCTATTGTCTCGCCAAGTTGCCCTAGCAATCCTTTGGGAGGAGTATACTGGATGTACACATCGACAATAGTACTCTCAGGTCCCAGAGAGCGGAATTTGACTTTGCCACTATTATGTAATCCTCCAGTCGAATGCCAGCCTATCTGCTGATCGGGAATCCAATCCTCGTTGACTGCATCCCATTCATACTGTCTAATTACCTGCACAACCCAGTGACTACGCTGGTCATCGTAATAGGTAACTTCCTTTATAAAACTCATAAACTTGGGAAAGTCATCAAAATGTGTGAATAATTCATAGGCCTGATGTACAGGTGCTTTGATCGTAACTGATGCAGAATGCTCTACCATGGCTAGTCCCTCTTTATGCGGAGCTTTTTTGGTGAGGCACTACAGACACACACTAGAAGCAGTACATTTACCCGGCGATTGTTTGTTCTCTATAAGCAGTCTTTGGTTCGTAGCATCTAACCAGAGGTTGTCTTAGTATATCATATGACGTCAAATTGTATCAATCTATACTGATGTACCTAACAATTCGGCTTCAATTTCTTGTAAAGCTAATACTTCGGCCTCTGCCTCTGAGAGAAGGAACCTATGTTGGCGTCGGAGATGTGAAATACGCTCGCGAAAGTGTGTAATAGATATGAATTCCTGCTGCTGAGAGGGCATGGGCATCTCCTCTAGGGCGATTTGGCTCAGGGCATAGAATTCCTTATCGTGAAATGAGAGAGCTATCATGTTAACATAGATCTCGATTAGGGACAGGCGTGCCTGACTAAAATAATCTTTTTGAGTGCTACACACGAGCAGACATCCTGCAAGCTTGCCTTCACGCTGAAGGGGCCAAGCTACAGCGCTTTGCTCATGTAAACCTAGTCTCACCGGAAGTGGCCACTGTTTATGCTGCGTATCCTGTACGACAGCAGGCTCTCCTTGCTTGAAGGTCCAGCCTGGCAACGATTCTGCTCCCATGAACAGAAGGCGCCACTCACCACCATTCTCCCAAGGGGCAGAACCTGTACCTATGCGTTCACACAGGCTCCGCACTTGCTGTTCCCGCTTGGCAGGTGTAATACATTGCACGAGAGCGATCTCCAGGCCAGTCAGGTCTGGGTCGAGTTGTTCAATAGCTTGTTGTAAGATCAGGTTGCGGATTGACCATGCCCGAAAGGGCCCACTGACAGTGGCATAGATGGACAATACACGGGCAAAATACTCGGCGCGTATTTTATCTTCAGAGCGATCAACTGCTGGCGCAGGAAGAGGTGGCAGATTAGGAGCGAGTTCCGCTTGAATCAACTCAGTGAATTGCTCCTGGTAGGCCGGAAAAACCTCAGGGAGCCGCTTAAGATTCTGTATTCGTGGCTCAGCTTTGCCTTCGACCCAGCGGGTAATTGTGAAGGTACTTACGCCTAGTGCATCAGCAACGCGCTGCCGTTCGATTGGACGTTCAGTGAGCTTTCCCAGCAGCTCACGCCAGATGGATGGTGGGTGGTGGTTCGCATTCATCGAAAAAGTAGCGCGGAGACCCTATCCCTTTGGTGGGACCGGGAGATGCGCCACCTCCCTTCGTTTCCTTAACCATACTTGTGTTAAACACAGTATAGCGCACAGATCCACATTTGTCGAGCACACTATTCACATGAATGTGATACAAAGTGAAACATAATGTTGAGGCTCATCATATATTTCACAAAAAGATTGACAAATTGTGAGATTGTGTGCTACAGTTCTTTATGGGAGTTTGTGTTTCGTTCGCTTGATCAAAAACCCTATGGCGAAATCCAGGAGCATCCTGGCGCAACTTGGTATATCTATTTTGGAGACCGTCTGATCTATAGAGCAACAGCAACCTCGAAGCTCATTGAAATGAAGGTAAGGGAAACCGCTATGGTGATGCTTGTACCATCTTCATCCGATGGCCTCTATGAAACTGGCAAGCAATCCTCTCATGCCTCCTGGCGTGTCTTGGTGGTCGAGCGCAATCCTGCAATTTGTGACATGCTCTGTAGAGCGCTTGAGCTTGCTGGATATTGCGTCACAGAGCATACCGGGGGAGAAGGTTGGATAGAAAGTGTCAAACAATCCGACGAGCCTCCTGCATTGATACTCATAGATCTAAGTATCCCACCGATGTCTGGCATCACCTTTCTGCATCACTTGCGGGCACAATGGAAGGCTATGCCGCCCATTATTGCACTTACCACGAATAAGCAAATATATGATGAGTTAGCGGCGGTAGAACGTGTCTTCTACAAACCCTTCCATATCTGTGAACTCCTCGCCGAGATCCAGCAAGTGCTATCTCTCTCTTGAGGTTACCCCTTGCCATTCGTTAGAAGGAAGTTTTCTCTGAGCAATCAGAATCGTACTTGGAGATCAGCTGTACGAGGCATTCAACGTAACGGCTCATTCCTCCCATCCCCTTGAGGGGACTGTCTTTTACCCACATTTTACAAATGGATTTTGGGAAATGGCCAGAAGAACTGATTGTTATTGCTGACTGTTTCACAGCCTCAACAGTATTGATCTGGTCCATAGGCGATCTCCAAAAAATGTGGGTAAGAATCAGTGAGGGGATTGGGAGGAATGAGCCTCCCTTATTTGGGGTTTGGGCACAGGGGATACCACAAAGTACTCACACACTAAATTTCCTTGGCAGATGTTTGAAGATTTGCTATGATAGAAGCATGAAAACAATCCTTTCTGCAAAACTCAAACTGCATACCACACCGGAGCAATTTGCACAACTGCGTGCTACACAATTGGCATATCGAGATGCTCTTAACTTCGTGAGCAAATATGCTTTTGAACACGGAAAAATGAGCAATACCCGCAATTTGCAGAAGGGTACCTATGATGAGATCCGTGTTCGTTTTCATCTTCCCTCCCAGATGGCTTGCAATGTACCCCGCCAAGTCGGGGCAACCTATAAAGGCCTTTGGACCAAGGTGAAG
>DASYAN010000445.1:0-7576 GCA_036501345.1 Ktedonobacteraceae bacterium | reverse complement strand
ATTGATCCTCCTCTCGGTAAAGCGTTATTACCCGGTGATGAACTGCTGAGTTCTTTGCTGAGCGGTGCTCTGGATGTTGATAAGCTGGATTATCTGCCTCGTGATGCGCGTGCCTGTAATGTGCCCTACGGTGGCGTGGATGTTGCCCGTTTGCTAGGGGCGCTACGCGTACATGATGATGTGCAGGGTGAACGCTGTATTGTTGTCACGCATAAAGGCATTAGCCCGTTGCATTCGCTGCTGCACGCTCGGCAGGAGATGTTTGATAATATCTACTGGCATCATACCAGTCGAGCATTGCAGGTTATGCTCATACGCGCTGTTTATGATGCAATTGTAGCTGAAACACTGCAGGCAGAACAACTGATTGGGCTGACGGATGAAGCTCTGCTCAATGTGTTGGCGAATGAGCGCATGCCTGTCAGTTCGCGTGCTCTGGCGGACGATTTGAACATGCGTAGCCCCTATAAGGTCGTGCTAGAGGTCAGCCCGGCAGTCGGAAGTTTCTTTCGTCGGCTGGAAGCACTCTTCTGGGATGTGCAACGGCGGCGGCGTGTTGAGCAAAAGCTGGCTGCTGAACTGGCTAAAGCTTTGGAGATAGAGATTGCAGACTATGAGGTCCTACTAGATATCCCGCGCCCGGAGAAATGGGATATGGATGTCTGGATCTCGTTTGCTCATCCGCCAATTGGCATGAAGCCTTTGATGAAGTGGGTCGAAGCTACCGGACTGCAGTCTGATGACCTGGCTCGCTATGAGCAGCACCAGCGGCGCATTCGTGTCGTTGTTGTTGAACGTTTGCGCTCGCCGTTGTTAAGTAGAAAAGATGATGTGCTGCTGCCTCTTCTGACAAATTGCCTGTAATCACAATTTCTTGCGGGCTTACTTTTTTTTCTTTTCTTTGCGCTGATACATCGATCTCAAGGCTTTTTCGTGAATGCGATATGCAGGTGGGTACTCAGAGTCGATGCGTCTAGCACGTTCGGCAACACTGGCTGCTTCGCGATAGCGTTCCAGACGATAGAGAGTATCAGCTTTCATCGTCCAGAAGCGCACATCATCGGGGTCCAGTTCAATAACGTGATCGAGTGCTTCATTTGCCTCCTCGAACTGGCCCAAACCTCGTAGGCTGCGCATATAATTTTCCCAAGCGAAAAGGTTATCGGGCATAAGTTCGATCAGGTGTTGTGTTAACTCTTGTAAAGAGTCAAACATTTCGAGTGTGCGCAATGCCTGGATACCCTGTGTCAGCGAGGTAATATCGGTCGGGTTTAACTCTAGCGCTTGTTGAACCAGGGGGATAACTTCGCGCATACGTCCGATGCGGCAGAAAATCTCGCATTTCATCTGGAGCGCAAAAAGTTGGGCTGGGTCCAACGTCAGGCTCTGGTCAAGGGCCTCGAGAGCTTCGGCGAGACGATTAAAATTGAGCAGGGCAACGCCCTTATTCGCCCAGGCTCTGGGATCATTTTGTGCAAGCTCGACTGCGCGATGAGAACTGCGTAATGCTTCTGGGAACTTGCCTTGCAAGATTTGGAGACCGCAGCGATTGATCCATGCTAGACCGAGGTTGGTATCGAGTAAGAGAGCTTGGTCATTGGCGATAGTAGCTTCAGAGAGACGTTCCATCTTTTGTAAGGCACGAGCTTTGTATGCCAGTGCTGGTGCGGAGCTAGGATTGATCTCAAGGAGGCGTTGCGCTATATCATAGAGTTGCTCAAAGTTGTTGAGACTGTCGAATGAAGCTGCGACACCGAGTAGGGCGTCTTCGTCTTGGGCGTTATATTGGAGAAGCGCCAAAAAAGCCTCACTGGCCTGGGGCCAATGGCGGGCTTGGAAGTGTTCGTGTGCTTGGTGTCGGAGTTGTGCAATAGTCTCCTGAGATGGTGACTCGGTGTGCTCTTTAGTCACTATAATGCGGCATAAATGCCGCCTCCTTTCGTAATACGTACGTTACTTGATTTGATTACCAAACCTGATTAATAACTTTTTTCGATACTTGCATACAAAAATCAAATGCACTATGATCAGAGAGGTGAACTCAAACTTCTTTCGAAGTTACGATGCTTTTAGGCCCGTGGTAGTTCACACAAAATCTTTACAAATCTTTAAAAGATTTTTCATCCTATAGAGCTATTATATAGGTGTGGAAGGCGGTTGGCAAGATTGTTTGTTGGGTACCTATCCGTGTAGACTTATGTTTGTGTATTAACAAACTGAACTTATAGCTATAATAATGGCGAAATTTGGTTTAGTAAGGAGGAGGGCAAAATGTCTCATCCAGATGCCAATGACCAATCTAATGTACCATATCGACTGGTATCACACACTCCCTGGCCGCCTAGCGAGGAAAAGCGGCCTTATCAGCCAGAGGAGGGCACATACCAGCCTGGGATGCCATCTTCTCCATTACCAGAAGGGGATCCCGTACAAACGGCTTATCGGGAGTATCCTCCTCAGTGGAGTCCTCCTGGTAAGCTAGTTGCTGCACCATCGGTGAACCACGCAACTCGTGGGTTACGGACTGTATCCATTCTGGTTCTCAGTGCGATAATGGCCACGATTTTTGGGGTTGGCCTTTTCGCAGGTTGGGATTTTGCCAGGAATAGTGCTGGTGGTACAACTGCCACTACTGTGCCTGCATTGCAGTCTGGAACAGCTTCGCAGCCGATAGTTCCTCCTCTGACGGGTAATAATATCGAGACAGTGCGCGAAGCAGCCATTGCAAAAGTTAAGCCTGCGGTTGTACAGATAAATGCGTCAGTAACAGATAGAAGGGGAAACCAGGGAACGCAGAGTGGTTCTGGGGTTATAGTGGATAAACGGGGCTATGTTGTAACCAATAACCATGTAGTTCAGGGGAGCCAATCAGTAGAGGTGGTGTTTGCCGATGGCAACAAAATAGAAAATGTCCAGGTGGCAGGGACTGATCCTAACGATGATCTAGCGGTGTTGAAGTTGACCCCACCAGCAAACATGGTTGTAGCAACATTAGGTGACTCGTCGAAGCTGCAGATAGGAGAGGAAGTACTGGCGGTCGGTAACCCGCTAGGAATTACGGAGACAGTGACTCATGGCATTATCAGTGCGCTGGATCGTAGTGTGTCTGAGTCTAATACGACCATTCCTAATACCATTCAGACCGATGCGCCCATCAATCCAGGCAATAGTGGAGGGGCTCTGGCTGACTTGCAGGGAAATGTAATTGGTATTCCAACATTGACTGCAATTGATCCCGAGTTCAATGCTCCTGCAAGTGGTGTTGGTTTTGCTATTCCGATCAATCAGGTTAAACTTATCGTGCCACAGATCATCCAAAGTGGAACAGTAACTCATACTGGCCGAGCAGCATTGGGGATAAGTAGTCAGGATGTTTCTGATCTACATGATATGGATAATCTGCCAGTTGATCATGGCGTGTTTGTTGCTGGAGTACAGAGCAATGGGCCAGCTGCACAGGCTGGATTGCAGCAAGGGGATGTGATTGTGGCGGTAGATGGCAAGGAAATTGATAATAATGCATCCTTAGGGGATGTGTTGGCTGCCAAAGCTCCGGGTGCTAAGGTCTCCGTCCGTGTCTATCGTGGCAATCAACAATTGACGTTTAATGTTACACTCGGCGAGTTGCAGGCTAGTTAGGCTTGCGTTTGTAGATAAACAAAGAAAAGAGACAAGGAGCACTCCTCCTTGTCTCTTTTCTTTGTTTGAATGGAGAACTGTCCCTCTTTCCCCCTGGAGAAAGGTGCAAACTTCTACTACAATTGACTAAGCGGAAGGTTGCTGCTGAGTCTGACTAGCAAGAGCAGTCCTGGCACTCGTTCTTTCAACAAAGGTTTGAGGCAGACTTTTGAAAAGCTGTGGGCTTAGTCTTTCCCAAGACCGCTGTAAGTATTAACGAGTAGAAGTTTTGTCGCTGTAATAATGTCAAGAATAGCAAGATCTGGTGGATCAGAAGGAGAATGGCAGGATGCTTCATTCAGATGCCAATGATCAGTCAACAGAGCCTTTCCAATCTGGGTCACAGGTACCGTGGCAGGGTTCTGAGGGGGAGTTATATCAGGAGGAAAGGCAGTCTCGTCGGCCAAATGAGGGGGAGAACAAATACTGGTCTGAGACGCCATCTTATGAATCTCCAAGAGAGGAGCTTGTACAAGCAGCTTGGCAGGAAAGTCCTCCTTTGTGGAATACTTCTGGTAAGATATCTGTAGCACCATCGGTGAAATCGTCTGCGCGTGGATCACACAGTGTGGCCATTCTGGCTCTCACTATGGTAATTGCCTCTGTCTTCGGGGTTGGTCTCTTTGCGGGTTGGACGTTTAACAGAAATGCGACCGGATTTCTGCCTAGTGGAAATTCGCTGCTGACAGGTAATAATATCGAGGCAGCACGTGAAGCTGCCATTGCAAAAGTCAAACCCTCAGTTGTACAGGTGAATGTGACCGCGATGTCTATGATGGGCGAGCAAGTTGAGCGTGCTTCAGGGGTTGTAGTAGATAAAGCGGGCTATATTGTGACCAACAATCACGTGATTGACCAGGGTGAAGCGATAGAAGTGGTCTTTGCTGATGGCAACAAGATAGAAAACGTCCAGATTGCGGGAACTGATCCAATGGATGATCTGGCAATCTTGAAAATTGATCCACCAGCAAACATGGTTGTAGCAACGTTAGGTGACTCATCGGCACTGCAGGTGGGAGAAGATGTACTGGCAGTTGGTACCTCACTGGGAATGACGGAGACAACAACTCATGGAATTGTGAGTGCTCTAAACCGCAGTGTGCCTGAGCATCATGGACCAATGATCCCCAATGCCATTCAGACTGATGCGCCTGTCAATCTGGGCAATGGTGGTGGAGCTCTGGCTGACTTACAGGGAAATGTGATTGGTATTCCGACCCTGATTGCAATTGATCCCAGGTTCGATGCTCCTGCTGATGGTGTTGGCTTTGCTATTCCAATCAATCAAGTAAAACGGATCTTGCCACAGATCATCCAGAATGGTAACGTGGCTCATACTGGTCGGGCCGCACTGGACATAACTAGTAGAACTGTTGATGCTGGTCTGCAGGCCTGGGATGATCTCGCTGTTAGTCATGGAGTATATATTACTGAAGTAGACAGCGATGGACCAGGTGCACAGGCTGGATTGCAGCAAGGGGATGTGATTGTAGGGTTAGCGGGCAAGGAAGTAGATAATGAGAGCACCCTAGAAGATGTGTTGGCTACTAAAGCTCCAGGTGATAAGGTCTCTGTTAATGTCTATCGTGGTGATCAACAATTGGCGTTCAATGTTACACTCGGCGAGTTGCAAGCTGGCTAAGTGATTTTCATACAGAGGCCTCTCGAATACAGAGGCCTCTTTTTTATTCCCTCCACCGCGTAAAATCCCTTGCATAAGCTATGGGGAGACAAGTGGCATTCCTTTCGTGGAGCCTCTATTTGCTGTACCTGTGATGGTCAGTGGCAGATCCCCCCGGGCAAGGGAAGAATTCCCCGTCATCTATGTGGCGAAGGATCAACTAATCTAGTGATTAATATGACACTCACGATCCCAGCAATGAAGAGCAGTAGCCCAATGCTCAAGTGTCCCTCTGGCGTACTCAGATTAAAGAAAGAGATCAGCAGCTGTTGTTGAGGGGAGCTTGACAAGTGATCTGATGTCTGAGGGTTTGCAGGTCCCGCAGGTAGCTGTGGCTGAGAAGCATTGGATGAAGATGCTGCAGCTCCTACTAGTATCTGTGGGTGAGGAACATTTGGTGATGAGGCAGCTGCCCCTGCAAGTGGCTGTACTTGATGTGTATTGGGTGAAGGATATGGGGCTCGGATCTTTGTACTTATCTCGAAGGGAGTAGATAGTCGGGAGGTTTCCGCTTTGGGTGATACTATCGTCAGAAGCCCAGAGAGTATGAAGAACAGTCCTAAAACAGCCACGAGCGAGCTTGCGATACGCATTGTTGTGCGGACATAGCGGGGCAAAACCAATACGCGATTGTGTATCGGTTTTGCTGTTTGTGGTGTGGAAGCCTCTTCTTCAGCTATAGTTGCGCTCTGTATAGTCGCTTCAACGGGCAATACAAATGATCGGGGTACTGGCACGCGTGGTAAGGCACGTACTAATAGAACAGTCTGCTGCAGCTCTGCTAACTGTTGTTGACATAGCTCACAGGTGCTCAGGTGTGCTTGACATGTAGATTGCTCCTGTACAGAAAGCTGTTGATCAAGGAAGGCAGAGAACTGCTCGGTTGTCAGATGCGAATGATGTTTTGGCACGGGCCTCCTCCGTGATAATGTCAATTGGTGTCTGTTCTACTAGTAGGACGGTATGAGCGTGGCAAAAGTTCCTGATATTGTGACAGATAAAGTCGTAGACGGGCTCGGGCACGTGATATGCGTGAGCGGACAGTTCCCAATGTTGTTTGGGTAGCCTGAGCGACTTCTTCGTAAGTGAGACCCTCAATGTCGTACAGCACGATAACAGTACGTTGGTCAAGCGAGAGTTCCTGTAACCCACGCTGAATCAATTGCTGAAGTTCCTGGGTGAGTAAGTTTTCCTCAGGATTGCTATCCGGTCCTGTTTGTGCCAGGGCTTCTATGAGGGTAGGCGTATATAATTCTTCTGCATCGGCGATGGAATCCAATGACTCAGATGGACGACGCTGGATGCGTCGCCAATGATCACAAGCCAGATTCGTGCCGATACGCAATAGCCAAGCGCGGAACAGGGAGTTACCACGATATGTATGAATTGCTCGCAAGGCCGAGATAAATGTCTCTTGTGTCACATCAGCTGCAGTGTCATAATCGCCGAGTATGCGGAAAACTGTATTATAGACAACCTGCTGGTAATACAGGACTAATTGATTGAATGCATCGATATCTCCCTGCTGACTGCGTGCAATGAGTTTCTCTTCGTCGTCTCTCGCAAGCTTGCCCATGTATTGTCCTTTTGTCTTGGTTTAAGCTAGTGTAGCACAATGAGAGTGAAAGGGAAAGAATGACGGAAGGGTTCCCAATACAGCCTATGCCAAGCTCGATACAGGTATTGACAGCATTCAATTGCTTCACCAAGGAATAGACTACTTTATCAGTTCATTTACCTTTGATCCTCTGCTCTTGCTTGTCATTGGTGCCAGCATCTTCTTTCTTTTCCAGCAGAGAGTGTGGGAAGATCTGCCCTTTCTGATTGGAATGCTGCTCTATCTACTCTATACTATGATAAATACTATATTATACGTGGTCCATTGTTCGATGCTCGCAGATTAATCGAAATATGGAAGTTGAATATAGGGACTTATGATTACCTGCTCAAGAACTATTCACGTGGGCTGCAGATTCATAGCAAGCGTTGAATAGCTTTTCTAAGCGCAGCATAGTTCTGATAGCGTGCGGAAGGTTCTTCGATCAGAGCCCGACTCAAGATTGTTTCTAGCTCGGGTGAAATAACCGGATTGAGCAGGCGCACTGGTGGATAGAATGGATAGTGCGGTGGTGCGACGTTGGTGAGTGCGTGGTGCATGCTAGCGGCTAAGGCGTAGATACTGGTGCGCTGATCATACGTTTTGTCTTGGATAGGTAG
>DASYAN010000444.1:0-13857 GCA_036501345.1 Ktedonobacteraceae bacterium | reverse complement strand
ACCCTGGCGGACTTTATATTGTTCTGGGATAGGGGAGATAATTCTGAATTTTTCTAGATCATCTATGGCCAATTTTTGAGAAGAAAGATTTTGTGCATGGATTACAGGGATTCCTTCACTACTTGCTTCTATTTGGGATGCTCTTCGAAGACCGAGAAAGATATTAAAAAGCTCACCAATCGTTTGTGTGGTCGTAATTTTTGTTATGTGCTCTTCTATAGCATGAGACTCAGGCTGGTGTTGTGCTACGGTCCATAGATCACTGGTTTTTACTTCTGCTTGAAAACCAAGTTTCATTGGTTTTTCTTGTAAGCCCGTTGTCAAACTGGAATACCAACTTTGATCCTTAATTCGAATTATGTCACCTCTATTTGGTAGAGATAAAAAGGCCGTTTTTTTCGAAGAATGTCCTCTTTGAGTATCTAATATTAATATTGAAGAAGGCATGCTCGTTGTTGAGTAGAGGTCGCTTGGCAGTTCTATAACACCTTTCAGTTGCATGTTTGAAGCGAGATAGGAGCGAATCTGTGAGAGAGCAGAGACTTGGGTAAATCCCCCTGGCACTACGCAGACCAAACGGTTACTTAACAGGTGTTTATTAATGAGCAGCAATAATGCTATATAAGAGTCTATCGCCTTTGTATCCTTGAATTGCTCAGGCAACATATCACGGATGCGCGATGTTTTTTCTGTTTTCCAGTCTCCCCAAGGTAGTGTATAGTCAATTATTATAACAGTTTTTTCTAAGTTTTCCAGGCTCTCTATAAGGGAAGATGATGTATCACAATAATTGATTAAATTTCTGTCTAAAGCAGAATTTAGCTGATCCGGAGTGGATATAGACTCCAGACCAAGATCGTTTGGAGACGGAAACATTTTGAGGATTTGCGTACTTTGGCTGAGCATATTTGTTAGTGATAATTGGTTCCCATTTGTGAAGATAGCGAAGGGAACATTAAGTATGAGGGCCGTAAATCGTAACTCTTTGCTTAGGGCTTCAAACGGAGCATCATGTGTGTGAAGTCCAATGATTGCGACGGGCTGCTGGCTATCTCCGAATAATATAAATTCAACTCGATCCTGTAGTTTTCGCGCTTCGGAGCCACTGACATGAGAAAAAGTGGCCGATAGTTGAGTATTAGATATTATCTGCTGATCACTCCAGCCTGATGCTTGTATTTCCCTTACAAGACGATCTTTAACATCAGCTTTAATACGCCAGTCAGTTGATCCGAACATTCCTGATACGTCTAATATTGTTGTTCTGCTTAAAGAACAAAAGGGCAACCATTGGCTTGGAGCAGTAGTTATTACTTTGTATGGTAGCTCTTCATTCTCCATCAGCCCTGCAAATTGGAGTAATGTAATAAATCCTTCTTGTATTTCACGCTGAAACTGTAATACGGCCATACGTTTTCTCCCCTCACCTTGGAATAGGGTTGTCATTGCGATGGGTTACAGCCACGCTAAGTGGTGGATAAAAGTCCCTCAGAGTTGCAGAGCGGGCATTCATTTGGTTAAGTTGTACCTATGCAAAAAAGAGATACAAACATTCCACAAAAGACGGATGCCTCCGAACAATTTTGCCCTAATTTGGAGTGTACGTCAAGAGGACAAATCGGGCAAGGGGACATTGCAGCTTGTAAAAGCAAAAATACAAGATTATTGCCTATTCCAGTCAGGAAGCAAAACCGATTATACCATTGGAAAGCTCGAGAAGAAGCTTGAACAGAGAATGAAACAGGACGAGGAACAAAAATCCAAGCAAAGCAAACAAAATACAGAAAATAAGCTTAAACAGAATAAAGAACAAGATTCCAAAGAAAAGCTCAAACGTAAAATAGCGCAAAAACTAGAAAACTATCTCAAAGAGAGAAAGGGTCAGAATGGAGAATTCATGGCCAACCAAAACTCGGATCGAATTTCTGCCTAGCTGTACTAAGAGCTTATTCGGAAACTATGCTCAAGCCGCTCTAATCCAAGGTCTATTCAGGGTTTCCGAATAAGTTTTAAGCATCAAGTGGGTATCCACTCTTGTACAGTTTGATCGTTGCCGCCAGAGGCAATGCGAGAGCCATCAGGAGACCAGGCGATACTCGATACATCGCTTAGATGACCGCGATAGGTGAACAGAGTTTTTCTACTGGAGGGACGCCAGACTTGGACCGTCTTATCCTCACTGGCAGAAGCGATGCGAGAGCCATCAGGGGACCAAGCGACACTCCACAGACGTCCAGAATGGCCATGATAAGTAAGCAGGGTCTTTGCGGTGGAGGGATCCCAGACCTGCGCGGTCATGTCCCAGCTGGCAGAGGCAATACGAGAGCCATCAGGGGACCAAGCGACACTCCATACATCGCTAGAATGGCCGGAATAGGTAAGCAGGGTCTTTCCATTGGAAGAGTCCCAGACCTGGACCGTCTTATCATCACTGCCAGAGGCAATACGAGAGTCATCGGGGGACCAAGCGACACTCCATGCGTAACTAGAATGGCCGGAATAGGTAAGCAGGGTCTTTCCATGGAAGGAATCCCAGACCTTTACTGTGCCATCACGGGACGCAGAGGCGATGCGACGACCATTACGGGACCAAGCTATGCCATGTATACCGTCATCATGGGCGGAATAGGTGAGTAGAGTCTTTCCATTGGAGGAGTCCCAGACCTTCACTGTTCCACGATCACCAGCAGAGATATCGGAGGCAGAGGCAATGCGACGGCCATCAGGAGACCAGACGACGCTTTGCACTGGACCAAAATGCTCCTTATAGATGAGCAAAGTTTGTCCGCTAGAGCAATCCCAAACCCGAACTGTTGTATCGTTACCGCCAGAGGCGATGCGGGAGCCATCAGGAGACCAAGCGACACTCAATACACCACCAAAATGATCGTGATAGGTATAGGGCAGGGAGAATGGCTTCCCTCTAAGCAGGAAAATCCCCTCTGCTACTCCCCCGATAGCCATCATTGTAACAACACTCAATCCGATTATCACTCCTCGACGTCTGTAGCGCCGTCGCTCCAAAGTGACTTGATGCTGTTCCTGCCGTACACTGGCTGTGAGAAAATCATCTTCTTCATGACTCAGTAGAGAACGTGTTTTCCAAGTCAGAGCTTCTTTCAATTGATCCTTATGGTAAAGGCGCGTGACCGGACGCCCCAGTCTGTTCCAAGCTGCAGCGTCTTCGCGCACACGACGATGCAAATAAAGATCGTCATATGCCTTGCGCAGCCAGATAGCAAGACGCGGCCAGCTACGAATGAGTGCTTCATGGCTGACTTCCAATACTGCTAGCCCGTTCTGCTCGGTCGTAGTAAGCAGGCGAGCCGTCGTAAAGATATTGGCAACTCTCTGCAATATTTCCGTTTTGTTGGTGTCGCCCAGCGCTAACTCACTCAAGGCGAGCCGCCTCCGTGTTGAGTCTTGATCAAGACTATTTGGCTCTATTAGATGCAGAAAGAGAACCCTGGTCAACTCGCGATAATCATCAGAGGGGAGTAAGGCATACGTTGCCTCTGCATGTTGCACGAGTGCCCCTTGCAAGCCTCCTATGTCGGAATAGGCTGAGAGTGGAAGCAGATGTCCTTGCCGTCTTTGGAAGAGACGATCCATCGTAAACTGAAGCAGAGGCAGGGCACTACTCTGTCCGCGCATGTCAGCGAGCAGTTCTCCTACCAAATCATCCTCAAATTGCAACTGGACATCGGGCAGAGCCGCTGGTTTTTTGATAATATCGCGCAGATTGCGATAATCGAGTGGAAGCACTGGTACTTGCGTGGCCTGCATCAAACGAAACAATTCAGGAAAACGCATCGGGCGGTCATAGAAATCGGCACGTAGGGACAGGATTGTTAGCAGCGCACTGTGGGGTTCGGTGATCGCAGTAAGCAGGATATCAATAAATTGTGTGCGCTCATCTTCTTCTAGGGTTTGCGTGAAGAGTTCTTCAAATTGATCAAGAAACAAAACCACGGGGGGAGTCCCTCCCCCCTTGTGAAGTGTCTGAACGAGCAGGTGTAATCCTCGCTTTGAGGGAGTTCTGAGATCTTTCTGTAACGAGATCAAACTACGGTGGGGAAAGTAGTAAGAGAGACAACGAGCCAACGCTTCGAAAGGATAAGGGCCAGGAGTCATGGGTGCCAGATAGGTCCAATGCTCACTCCCAGGGATCTCGCCGCGTTGGAGCGCAGGCAACAGGCCCGCCATCACCACGCTCGATTTGCCTGATCCGCTTGGACCGAGAACGGTGAGTAACGGAGATACCTGGTGAGACTGCTGAGCGAGGTACGTTGTGCGCACTTTTTCGAGCAGTTCGGCCACGAGACGTTCACGGCCAAAGAAATCGCCCACATCTCTCACGGTAAACGGATGCAGGCCTTTGTAAGGATTGCGCGGCTCAAAGAGGAGGGGTTGTACAGGTGTCTGCTGGGTCAGGGCAGTCGAGACTTCGCCGGGAACGAGAGGCGGCAGATTGAGCATATTACTGATCATCTCACCGATGCTAAGGGCCACCTGTCGCCATGCTTCATCTCGATCCTCCCAGAGGCTAAGAGGTTTGCCCTCTCTGGGCAGAAGTTGGAAATCAGCTAGCAGCGTTTGTTGCCAGACAACCGGGCGTAGCACAATCGGTACAACTCGTGCATATCCCTCTCTTCCAAATGCCAGAGCCTGTCTCATCTCCTCATCGCAGGCGTCCGAGTGAAGAAAATCGGGACTGATAAGCAACACGATCAAGTTGGCAGAAGAGAGATGTGCGGCGATCTCTTGTTGCCATTCTGTGCCTGGCACTATCTGGCGGTCAGACCAACTGACCAGATAGCCCTGGCGTTTGAACGAAGTCAGATGTTTCTCCAGTTCCTGACAATATGCTTCGTCCTCGTGGGCATAACAACAAAAAAGATTCACAGCAGTAGGGAGGCTAGCGCTCATTAAACTGTTTTTCTCCATCGGTGTCCTTCTAAACTTTTGATGGTGCGACGTATCTCCAATGGTGGCCTATCAGTTCTTTAGGCAAGCGTCAAATCGACTTGACAGTTTTGTACTTGCACAAGGTCAACACTGTCAAGCAGAATCGCCCACTTTTGACGCATGCCTTAGAGATAAAATGATACCCACATTCCGCAGTTATTTTTGGGAATTGGCCTCTGAAGGTGGTTTACATTGCAGAGATAACCGTAACCTCAGCTTTATAAAGCCGCTTAGGAAGTCATTCTCAATGCAAACTGCGGAATGTGGGTGATATGGTAAAAAGCGAAAGAAACGTTGACGTTAAACGTTAAAATGTGACGTTCTTTCACAGTTCTTCTGGCAAATGATAAAAGTGCTGGTGTACCGTGCTATGATCACCGATTACCTGCCCCAGCACAGTCCTGTGGTTGTCTAGGTGATATTTCCCTGTGCCTTGTAATTCTCTCACTGATTTTTCACTATGAGCATTGCTTGCAGAGGAACTGGCCAGATCTTCGACGGCCCGGCGAATGCCAGCAGCCACATCAGCAAAGGCTTCATCCTGATTGTTCCAAGTGGTAATTGGCTTGGTATTGGTCGGAAGTGCCTGCAAGTGTGCAAATGGAGCCCCTTTCCAGTCCACAGGCCGCAGCAGAATAGGGATCACACGCGCCTCGTTAGTCTGGTGTCGTTGCAGTGCTCGCTTCATCTCAATGCCATAACAATAGTCGGAGGCAAAGAAGTCGGGGCTAATGAGCAGAAGGATCACCGAAGCACTATTGAGGTGAACATCAATGGCCTGTGCCCATTCCGTGCCTGCGGTGATCTGCCGATCATACCAAGTAGCAATGAGCCCCTGGCGATGCATCAGGCTTAGATGGATATCCAGTTGCTGGCGCCAGCGTTCATCGGGATGGGCTGAGGCGCAAAACAACTCGATAGGCTTCTGTGAACCTAGCATTAATCAACCTACCTCGACTTCCAGCATGCTTTTTTCGTGAAGAACTCTCCATCAATAAGACGATTGGGCAGAAGAGGAATAACAAGTTTGTAATAAGGGGCTATAAAGCGGCACACTGGTTGTTCAGGCACAGCTCTTACTCCCTAGAAGTGGCAGCAAGAGTGCTTATGCCCCGGGTCGTACTAGGCTAGCTTCATAGTGGGTGTCTTCCACACCAGGGGTGAGAGGAGCAGCCATGCTTATGGTAGTCTTCTGCTAAAGTGTTGATAGGTGGTCTCCCTGTTAAGTAGGGACAAGCACAACAGTCAAAAGCTCCTGAACGGTCCAAATATGATCAGTCAAGCCAGCAGCCATGGCAGGTGATTGTTGTTGCCAACGGGCCTGTTTCGAGGGATGTGGTAACTCCACTCGTAATGTTCTGACAGAACGGGTAAAATTATAAATGGCATTTTCAAGGGTACTAGCAGCTTTAAGCAAACGAAGATCTTTTGAGAACGAAAGCGTTTTGCGAACCAGCCTCCCATTCATCGTTCGTGAGGTCAAATTAGTTCTTTCAATATAGGCTGTATGGCACCCGATTTTCTCTTTTACTTGCTTCGGATCGCCATAAACGACTTTGATACGCACACTTTCTAATTTCCTCCCTTTCCGTTTTTTAACCACTTGCAGACATTGCCAATCTTTTTCAGGTTTCAGCAATTTTGGTGGCACTCCTCGTCCACTATACTCTGGTACCTTTCCCCATGTCTTTAGCATTGCATCTGGATACGCACCTTTTCCATCACTCGACAGAGCTGGTGGCCCTTCATCTGGCGCATGCATTTTTACTTGTGCGCATCAGCTCTGGCGCGATTTCTTCTTCCGATTTCCCTATTGCGTTTCCAATCCTCAGAAGACTGTCCATGTCGATGGCTTTTCCACTCCAAAAAGTTCCTGTTGCAGCTTCTTCAGGCTTCCCCCTTTTTCACCCTTATGCCAGACATACGTCCAGAGGGCATCAAGCTGGACACGACTCAGCTTTTTCTTTCTAATAATATGCTCAAATTGCTTTATATGATCAGCAGCTTTTTTCAGCCACTTCGCTACTGTTTCTTCTTTTATCCATTTATTCCTATGAATAGCTGCTAAGCTATTGCGATCTCCTAGCATAGACATACATTCCACTATTTCTTCTTCTGTATGTCGGCAGCGGTAAAACATCGTTCCCTTGGTCTCCGTGAAGCTCTTTTTACATGTTTTACATAAATAACGCTGGACACCTTTATCCGTTTTCCCACTTTTAATCATGTTTCCATGATTTGCTTTTTTATAATCTTCACATGCCTCATTTATGAAAAATGATCCAATTGTTGCTATTTGCATCTATTCCATCAGGGATGGGCTCCTTTCTGCGACCGACTTTTCTCGGATTCTACCACCTGCAGTCAAGAGAGAGACCACCCCAAGGGCCCTTCCGAGAATAAAGTGATCACGTTGGTTGAGGTTTGTAAGATTATGTGGGAGATCTCCAGTATAATGAGGAGATACAGAGGTCGTGAAGGATATATAAGGAGTGGAGGAGAGCCAATTCCGGATCTACGCACGTTGCAAAAGTGTCTTTACGAATGTTGCGACGTTTGTCCAGATCTTGTCGCGCTCTCCCGGTTTCATGCTGCTTAATGGGTTGGCTGGATCGTTAACGGATTGGAATTGCGCAAGTTCTGTATCAAGAAAGGCACATGGCCGCAAAATCACGGACAGCATTTTCAGGCCATTTTGCTCTGCTGATTTCAGCAAAGGCGGGATCTCTTTTCTGGCAATAAAATCTGATGCCAGGAAATCTGGGCTTACTAACACGATTGCCACCTTTGCTGATTGAAGTGCATTGGTGATCTCTTCGTACCACTTCGTTCCTGGGTGAATCATGGTATCATCCCAGACATGTACTGCCTCCATGCGTATATATGGAGCCAAGTGGGTACGAAGCTCCTTGAGGAATCTTCTGTCTCTATGACTGTAACTAATAAAGACAGCGGTAGGGGAAGGCTGGGAAACGGAGTCTACTGAACATTCTTCTTGCACCGCTCGTTTGCTGCCTTGCACAAGATGGGATGTCGATGCAGAGACAGTCAGAACGTCTGGAAGAAGACCTCGACAGAGATCGGTAAAACTACGGCTAAAATGCTGATAGACCAGACGATTTAACTGATCAATGATCTGAGCACGGGTTGCACGAGTTTGTTCACTGGAGCCATAAAGCCTGTCCTGGTGGAGATTTTCCAGTAAGCGAGCTTCGTAGACGAGAAAATCCTCCAACCAGTCGGTGCCTTCGGCTAGTTTTCTCAAGGTGACAAGGCCATGTTTATAATCCATCGCTATTACTCCAGGTAATAAGATTTGGATGCTCCAAGTTCTTTAATGTTGCAGAGAGTCCAACACTTTTACGATAGTGTCCATTTTAGTGTCTAACGCGCGTTGTCGTAGGTCATCGAAACTGACAGCATCGGTCTGTAGCTGCTTTGTTGAGAGTTGCAATTGCTCCTGAATCGTTTGCTTTTTGACGGGACGCTGATTTTTCACCAGTAGTAATGTACGATCCATAACAGCCTTGCGCCGCACAACTCTATCATCACACCAGATCTGAATAACATACCCCTTGCTCAAGTCGTACTCGCCTACTTTCGTCGTGTGGAATTTTGCCGCTGAGCCATCAAATGCTGAGGCTGGAAGGGAAATCTGCCAAGTACCATCAGGACGTTCTAATGGCAGTGCATTCGTGATTTTTTGGTCATGCAGCCAGTCGCGCCAGAGATCCTGCTGAGACCATACTTTCTCGCCTCTTAGTGCTGCATACACGGTATCATTACGATTAATAATGGTTTCAAAATAACTATCACGCAGATCACGAATGCCGGTGTAAACGAGATAGTAGGGCCTCTGTCCTGAGTATCCCTGGGCAGAGACAGAACCTGATACCTGACGTGTTGTTTCGATAATATACATGGGAATGTATGCCAGTTGTACAGCGTGAGCCTGATCCTGCACCACCTGTATCCTTTGCATCTCTGGCGGTACATTGTAGTCTGCTCGGTCAACTCGCGCCTCTAGCTCACGTAATGCCAGAGATTGCCATTCTCTCATACTGCTGACAAGGTGGAAGCGATAGCCCCAGGTCTTTGCATGCAGAACCTCTTCTGCCTCATCAAGAGAAAAAATGTGTACTTTTCTCCCATCATAGTGTTCTTTGCGTAATGGCCTGGACGTGTAGCCATCAAAATAGAAGCGGACATGTTTCTCTTGCTCTACATATTTTTCCTGGTCTCTTACCGACCTGTATCCTAAAGGCGTGAGTTCCCAGTATGTTCCGTTGCGCTTGACATGCCCAATTGTCTCCAAGAAAAGCAAAATCTTTTCGACCATTTCGCGTTGGAGGCCAAAAAATGCGGCCAGTTCTTCTACTGTGTGCAGTTGTCCCTCATCCATTCCACGTTCCACATATCTCTCCAGCAACTCATATGGTCTCTTCTCTTCCTGAACGGCAGTTGTTTCAACATCCCAGAGAGGAAAGAGGAGAGCAAACACGCGCACCGGCTTGATGCCCTGTACGGTTTGCATATGCTCTAATGCCCTTCTGGGATGATAGATTGGCTTCAGTGCGCTCAGTTGCTTCTCTGGTCCACTCATTGCACCATTCTTCCTTCTAATACATCACGTAGTCTTCTGCGACATGATTCGTATGTAAGAACCTCGCCGTGCTGTTTTGCGTAGGTATAGAGATCATTCAGCACAAATCTAAAACGGGGATTATCGGCATTTATAAGGGTTGAGAAGTTTCCGACCAGTATTAAGTGCTGTTGGGCACGCGTCATAGCGACATTTAGTTGCCGTAATTCCTTGAGAAAGCCTATTTTTCCATGTTTATTACTACGCGTAAAGCCATAGATGACTTTCTTCCTTTCTCCTCCCTGAAATGAATGGACCGTAGCGACTCGTTCTGCCAATGAGAAGTCGTGTGCCTCAATACGCTTTTCCAGTTCCTCAATGACCAGACGCGCTTGGGCACGATAAGGGACAATGACGACCCATTCCCTTCCTCTACGCTGATACAGTTCTGCTAACTCCGCTATGAGTCTGGCCTCTCCGATATTGGTATAGCCCGTTTCACCCAGGCTTTCCAGGGTTCTTTGTGGCCTCTCCCACCTGATATTGGCAGGAGCACTAGATGTATCAATAAGCGTGAGCGGACAGCGGAAGAGAGGATCGGAGTCAACCGTATGCTGCATTTTCTCATCGCTGAAAGTGCCAAGCTGATTGCCATAGAAGTGCCGGGAGGAAAAGTCAGCGATTGTGCGAGGCATGCGCCCCTGCATGGTAAAACGGACAAAATGGAATTGATCAGCCTGCGTAGTGAACAAATTCTCAAAGGCACTTTTCGTCAGAATAGCGCTCATCAACTGGACTTCATCCTCATCCTCCATGACTTCCGCCAGTGACTGCCTCTGAGTAGATACATTCCTGAGCCAGTTTTGCACCTCACTATCGACGAAAGGTGGGAGCTGATTATGGTCTCCGACCAGAACAGCACGCCTAGCACGCACGAGCGGAACGAGGAGGTCAGGCAGACAGATCTGACCAGCTTCATCAACAATAGCAAGATCAAAGTCTACAGCCTCCAATCCTCTGGCAGTAGCAGTACCTATACAGGTAGCCCCTACAACATCGGCGTAGCGCAAAAGTTCTGGATAGAGCTGATCGGTTGGCTTGCAAAGTTTTGTCCGCCACTCTTCTAGAAGGCGGGCCTTGCGTTCAAGTAACCCTCTCATCCCGTTGAAGGAGGATAAATAACGTTGGAGCGTTGCAGATCCCCTGGGAGCAAGCTCTAATTGCATTGGTAAAATACCGGCAAGAGTCGCTTGCAATTTTTCTGTGATCTTCACAAGCTCTTCCCATACTTTCTCACACACAGTCGCTAGTTGATGAATTTGTTGCGTGTACTGTTGATATTCACTATCAGTAGACAGGGCACGTTGGCCAGCTTGATATTGGCTATTCATTTCTTGCTGTATTGCACTTGTCTCATTATTTTTCTCTTGTATCATTTGCTGTGTTTTTGCAATACGAGAGATACTATAGTTGAGCATTAGCATGAATAGCCAGCCCAGGACAGGAAGATGGCGGAGCTTTTCGTTCTGCGTACACATCCAGTTCCAAACATTTATACGGTACTGTAACTGAGTGACTTTTTTCATCAATGGTTGCAAGTTTGCGTTAAGTTCCTCACATCTCAGCCTGAATGGTCCTGTTACGCGAAGATCTGAGGCATTACATTGCTGGTACAATACGTTTAAATCCGCCTCTTTATTGGCGAGATATGCTTGTCCTTGTGTGAGTTGATGCACCAGAGTATCAATCTCGTCCTTAGAGGAGAGCAAGCGTCCGAAGCCATAAGCAGCCTTCTCAGTATTCTCCAGCAAGACTTCTTGCAGTTTCTGTGCCTGGGCATCGATCATCTTCTCACGCATCTTTTCGGACACATTGTTTTCATGTCCAACGCGGATGACAATGAGATCAGGAGGCATGCGCTCTAGGACGTTATCTACAGCCTTGTGTGTGCCCGATGTAACTAGCACATGCTGCTTTTTGTAGCCACAATAGCGGGCAATTTCTGTAATGGTCCGTGTCTTGCCAGTTCCGGGAGGGCCGAGCACCATCAAAATATCAGGTACAGTGAGTGCACGCCGGAAAGCCTCGAATTGCTCAGGCGTAAGCTTCTTCAGCTCATCATCATTCTCTTGTAGAACGCGAGCAGGTTGGAAGGGAAGATAGATATGATCAACCAACACTCGTAAGAGAGAGCTGTTTTTGGCTTCACGCACCTTGAGCATTTCTAGAGCCTGACGCTGTTTTTTATAGATCACCGGGCTCACTATTGGCTCAAGAACACCTTGTTTGGGAATGCGCCTGCTATCCACCAGAGACTCAAATTTGAGCGTTAACTTCGAGCCTTCTAATTCCAGTACACGTCCCCGCAGGTCTGACAGACCTTCGCCCTTGACGCACAACATGCTCTTTTCATTGAGTTGAGGAATTTCAACAAGGCGAAAGACATAAATATCACGAGGAGCATCGCGCACTTCCCCTGCTGCTTCTAGCTTTTTATAAGGTATACCAGCATTGAGATTACTCCTCTCTTGCTCTAGCTGATGAGTAACCTCTAGAAGATCTTCCAAGACAGCAAGATAATGCTCATGAGCATGAGTAAGGTCTTCTTGCTTTGCCTCAGGTGATGCCTGTTGCCGCTGTCTCTCAAAATACTGCCATGCGGCACAGATGGTACCCCAGAAGTTCTGATTGCCTCGCGGAATGTCCCGTAACTCCCGGTGCAAAATCCAACCTTGCGCCTGTATACGAAGCGCACCTCTACGTAACCGTCCAAGTTCCTGGAGATCGAGAGAATCAAGATGGCCAATGGTATAGCCATCATGGTGAGAAGAATCGTAAAGCGCTAAATAGTAGGAATCTGTGTAGAGTAAAAGTTGTTCTGTCCCATCGCGTCTTTTGTTTATAACAGCCGGTATTCCTCCATACATATTCATCTCTAGCAGATCTCTCAGCATCGCTTCCGGCGTAGGCAGATAGGGATAGCGTTGCCTTTTCTCATAGAATTTCTGGGCATTCTTGTCTGTCAGCGCCATATGGATAGGGCCGACAGGTACATGCAGCCTGTTCATATGCCCATCCTTACATTCCTCTTTTGAGTGCAGAAGAGAAATCAGCAGCGTTACGCCAGCGCTCATTTCTATTGAAAGCAATCGCCCGCTGAAGTACGGTATCCAGTTCCACAGACAGTTCACTATTCCAGGTGCGCAAAGGGAGCACTTGCTGGGCAGAGGTGGGTAGTGTTCCTGTAATGAAATGATAGAGAATCATGCCCAATTGATAGACATCAGTAGAAGGACTAGAGAGACCTTTGTTCATCTGCTCAGGAGCGCGGTAGAGCCTTGGACCCTCTCCAAGTTCATATTGCCATGTGGCAAGACCAAGATCTTGTAACAGAGCAGTGCGACCACCTGTCAGAAAGATTTTATCGGGCGAGAGTAAGCGATGTACAGATTTTTTTGCATGTAGAGGCTTTAAGGTATTACAAAGTGAAACAGCGCTCCCCAGTAATGTACGCGTAAGACGTTTATTGAGGGGTTCAGCGGATGAGCTAAAGTACTGAGACCACGACTCGCCCGGTAATACTGCACCATAAACAAGCGTTACAGCATCGATTGTAGACTCAGAATCAAGATAATCAGGGAACTTCTGTGGCAGGTGCGGTTCCAGCGTAATTATGAGTTGTCCCTCTTTTTCCAGGGCTGTTTTCCACGCATTTGCAACTGCTGTAGCACGACGGAGCTGAACCTGTTTGATCCAGGCCATACGGTTTGTGCCGACCTGCAAGGCTCTCGCTTGTTGCAAGAAAGCACTCTTATCAGTGGATTCTTTTATCTCCATTGGCTCATGAATGATGTACTTGATTCCCCTGACAAAAATCTCGCTACCACCAGCCCATATCTCCAGAGGCCGATGAGCAGGAAGTGTCGGCACATCTTCGTCGAGCGAGGGCTTAACTGACCGTTCGTTTGGTCTACAAAGTCCCATGAATTCGATAGCAAAATGCTCACGGGCAAATTCGCCCAACTGGTAAAGAATCTCGCTCCGTTCCGCACTATAATTATCGCTTTGACCATTCCTTCGTTCACGTTTCAGGTACTCGGCAAAACGAGACTCGAACACGCCAAACTCAGAAAGAACTTCAGGTTTCTGGCGCTGTACGATATCAGGTTGTGACACAAGGCAATTAATGGCCGCCAAAAAAGGCATAACTTGGCCGAAAAACTGATCAATTCACGCTCAAATGAGTAAGTTGAAAAGGACTCGAAAAAGGCATTTAATGGCCCATTGTACAAAAATCAAGAAATTAA
>DASYAN010000443.1:0-5223 GCA_036501345.1 Ktedonobacteraceae bacterium | reverse complement strand
TGAGTCCCTCCCCCTGGGTGAGCATGCTCACTTTTCTTCTATCTATTTGTAAGAGCAGAGTTAGAGGATACCTGTGAGCTTCATCTTTTCCAACAACGCTGCAAGGACCTACAACTGGGGGGAGGGATTTTCATAGGAGAATTGCTGCGAGCCAAAGCCGCCATCGAGAGCTATGCCCGCTCGCTTGTTCTTCCCTTCTCCCACGTCTTGACGCGTCTGGACGGATTGTACGGCAATACGGCTCCTCTTGCCGATCTGCTCACAGAGAACGGACCTGGGGTCATTGTGCGAGGCAAGGACTATCATCTGTTGGACTTGCCTGAGGTGCACGCCCGTTTGCAACACCCAGCCGACCAACGGACCAGGCATCCCGAGTCAGGAACCAGCCGTGACTTCTTCGATTGCCCGGGAATTGCTCTGACGCCGACGGGCCCGGTTGTTCGTATGATCCTGGCGACCCATCCAGCTACCTCCTCTCCTCCTTCCATTGGCGTGGTGCGTAATGGGACCGTTTATGAGCAGTTCTTCACTGTTGAACGATAATAGGGTGATGAGCCCAATAGGCCGTCGGTGGAAAGGTGACAATAGCCATATGTTGTCGACTCGCCTCCACGCCCTCCCAACCAAGAAAGCCCCAAGTAAAATCGGCTTGGTTACTCTTTATAGCATCAAGAGCACCCAGATTCGCTGTAATACTTTGGAAGTTCGTATCTGTACCGCCGTCACATGTGATCATCTTCTCTAGAATATCGCTCTCAAATGGCCCCCCATAAGCAGCATAGCGTTTTCCTGCAAATTGTGCAGGCCTTTGGATACGTGAGTTCTTTGAAGCGAGAAAAATCGAGGTATCATGTTGAATAATAGCCGCAATAGAAACAACATCCTCGCCAGCAGCTCTTGCAACAGCAACGTTTTGTTCAAAACTCATCCCAAAGTCGGCCTTGCCAGAAGAAACTTGAGCTTCGGGAGTCGTGTTTGCCGAATACGGGAGGAAAGTCAGAGCAAGACCTTGCTGGGCGCTGCTGAGCAACATAGATGCCTGTATGATTCGTATTTGCTGTCCAGTCAAGCGCCAACGATATCTGCGTCGATCCTGTTTGAGATTGGCTCGCTTGTGGCGCACAGGCACTGAGCCCTAGTAGCAGCAAAAATATGAATAGTATATTTCTCTTCATTAAGAGTTATGCTCCATGTCATGCATAATTCTTTCACTTTCTTCCTCGGCCAGATGCGAAGTACCAGGGGATACAAAGCCGCTCGACAAGATGAACCGCCAAGAACAAGGCAATACTGAGCAGAGCTGTCACGATGACAATACCGAAGACGAGAGCAGTTCGAAATGAGTGCTGAGCATCTTGCAGAAAGATGCCCAGGCTAGTAAAGGCCTCAATATATTCACTGAAGATCGCTCCAACAACGGCATAGGTGGCCGCTATCCGTAAGCCTGAGAAAAAAGAGGGAAGAGCACTGGGAAGGCGTATCCGCCAGAACAGGCTCCATGTTTTGGCACCAAAGGTTCGATAGAGCTTGATAAGCTCAGGATCAGTTCCACGCAGGCCATCATATGTGGCAACCGTAACTGGAAAAAAGCAGACCAGCGTCACAACCAGGACCTTTGGAAGCAGACCAAAACCAAACCAGAGTACAAAAAGTGGGGCAATAGCGATGATTGGGATCGCCTGGGATGCCACGAGCAAAGGATAGAGGGCTCTCTGTAACAGCGGGGTAAAATCCAGAAGCACAGCTGTAATCAGCCCTGTTGCCACTGTAAAGTGCGGTTAGGAATGCAGCACGATTCCTGTTTTGCCAAGACTCCTCCAGGTAGCTAAAAGCCAGCGATGCAGGGAGAGACGAGTGAGGGCGTCAAGTGCACCAAATGGCTCATCTAAGAGTAAGAGGTGACCCGATGCAAGTGTACTTCGAGCGAATGCTACTCTCTGGCGCATACCGCCTGAAAGGGCATGAGGGTAAGCGTCCTCAAAGCCAGCCAGACCAAATTTTCGAAGCAATTCCTTTGCTTGTGACCGAGCAACCTTGCGTGGCACGCCCTGGACTTCCAGACCTGAAGCAGCGTTTTCTAGGGCAGTGAGCCATGGAACCAAAGCATCACGCTGAAGCATATAGCCAACGTTGCCCAGGCGCGATTGTTCACATCCTTGTATGGAGAATACTCCCGGAAGACGGCTGATCTAGCCCAGCAATGATATTCAAGAGCGAACTTTTTCCACAGCCGCTCGGCCCAACAATGGCAATCAATTCGCCTGATCGTGCTTTCAGATCCAAACCGTCAATAACTGGAAGAAGACCTTGAGCCGTCTTGAACATCTTGGTGACGTGCTTTAGCTCAAGAACAACAGGTGCAGCATGGGATGAGGAGACGTACAAAGGAACAGGAGAGTATTCTGCAGATTGAATGTCTGTCATGTTCTATCCTTCCTACGCTGGCATTACCCAGATCAGGTTCCACGGTCGGTAGCATTCATCGGCTACCCTCTCAGCCTGGCTAGACCAAGCTCCCGTAAAGACAAACTCTTTCTTCTCAATTGTATTGTAGCACATCTGTGCAAGCACTGCCCAAATGATGAGCAGGGTGGGCGTCATTTTTTTGCGAGAGGGGTAGCCAAGCAGGGAAAGAAGAGGTAAGATAAGAGCAGAAAGTTCCCGAGAGCAATCAAGGAGAAGGGCAATGGAGAAAAACGAGCAAGAAAAAAGCCAGGAGATCTACGACGAAATAATGCTGGGAATGAAAGAATGGCGATTGGCCAATCCCAAGGCAAAGATGAGAGATATAGAGATTGAAGCAAGGAAACGAGTAAGCAGGTTAGAAGCGCATTTAATAGAAGAGAGTGCGCTAACAAGCGAAGCCAAAGAGTGGGCAGGTGAGCAGGCCGAGGAACGGCCCCACTGCCCGAACTGTGGGGAGCCATTGACCGCACGTGGAAAGCAGGTGAGGAAATTCCAAGCAACAGGGGGAAGAGAAGTGAAGCTGGAAAGAACCTACGGAGTCTGCTCCAAATGCGAGACAGGCTTTTTCCCCCCTCGATGAAGAATTGGGCCTGCAGCCGGGAAGCTTGACACCACGGCAGCAGGAACATTTGGTGCATCTGTCCTTGTGGATGCCATTTGGGCGAGCGACTAAGCTGCTCAACGATGTGACAGGAGTTCAAATCGGTGAGGCGACCGGGTGCAGGCAAACGGAAGCGGCAGGAGCGGCCTATGAAGCATGGCAGAACGAGCGAGCCGATCAACTCTGTGGAGTGAAGCCAAAGAGGAGCAGCCGCTCTTCACAAGAAACAAAGAAGAGAAAAACCGAAACAGCAGAAAGCCCTCATGCAGGAGCGCAAAATGATCCTAAAATCCATGCAGAAGAAATACAGCGAAAGAAGAGCTGTTGCTCTTCATCCCAGACAAAGAAGAGGAGAACCGAAGCAGCAGAGGACAAGCTGCTGATCAGTAGTGATGGAGCCAGTGTCGCTCTGGTGGGAGGGGGATGCGTGGAAATCAAAACGCTGGTCATTGGCCTTGTCCAGACCAAAGAGAAACGATGCAAAGAGCGGCCCGACCAGCATGTGGAGACGGTTGATATCTCCTATTTTTCCCGTCTGAGTGACTCGCAGACGTTCGCAAAGCTTGCGACGGTAGAAACCGAGCGGCGGGCAGTCCGTTTGGCAACGTCGGTCTGTGCCATCCAAGATGGAGCTGAGTGGATCCAAGGGTTCGTGGATATGCATCGACCGGATGCGCGGCGGATTCTCGATTTTGCCCATGCAAAAGGCTATCTGGTCGACATTGCAGACATGGTCAGGGGGGCTAGCACCAAACTGCCTGCGGACTGGCTCGACAAGCAATGCCACGAACTCAAACATCACGGTCCAACGGCTGTTTTAAAGGAAGTCGGTCTTCTGCTTGAAAAGCATCCAGACGTACCAGATCTGGATACCAAGGTCAACTACTTGCGCAAGCGCGAGCAGCAGATGCAGTATCCGCTCTATCAGCAATTGGGTTGGCCAATTGGTAGCGGCAGTGTCGAGAGTGCCAATAAATGTGTCGTGCAAGCACGACTCAAAGGGGCTGGGATGCGCTGGGAACGCTCTCATGTCAATCCCATGCTCGCTCTGCGCACACAGGTCTGTCATGATCGCTGGGAAGAAGCCTGGGAACTGACCTGTCAGCAACGTGGTCACCAATGCATGCACAAGCGCATCTCGCGCCATCAGATCCGTCGCGATCAGGCTTTGCACAACCTGCAACTGCTCATCCTGCGCATTGCCCTCTTGGCTTCTCCTCCCCGACCCAAAGCCGCACCTCCCAAGCCTGTTTCAGCCTCCTCTGCACCTCCCGCTTCCCGTCGTCCCGCTCCCAACCATCCTTGGCGTCATCCTCTCCTCGCAAAAAAATGACGCGCACCCCAAAACTGATGATTCCCCACAGGTAAATGGGTCACGAGATTGCCCAGAGACTCACGGTATTTACTCACTGATGCATTTTTTATAAAATTGCTAAATAGTAAATAATTGTTTTATAATAGAATTATATTGTGATATACTATAATTAAGGAAAAGAGCAAATGGAGTGAACGCATGAGCCAGATATTGACACAGCAATAGGAGGCGTATAGTCCTGGGTTCCATGTCACACAAAAGTATGCCTTCAAGTCCGAGAGAGGACTGAGCAAGAAGATCGTTGAGCAGATCTCTGAAATGAAGAACGAGCCTGGCTGGATGCGGCAGGCTAAACGACAGCCTCTAGGGAGAAACAGAATGCATGAACAATGCGACAACGCTGTTGTTCCAGCACTCGATGAATGGACATGTTGCAGATCAGATGCGTGTTTTTTTCTCTTGCCGTAAAACGCTGATGTGGTGTGTGCCCTCTGGTTTCATGACGTACGATACCGATGTCAAGAGAGGCGCACGCAGGGAAAGCTACGAAACCCATTCACTGACCGAGTCGAAGGTGTACGCTCAAGGGCAGGCATGACCTCGACAGAAGAAGCGCTCATCGCGTTTCACCAAGAAAGGTGATACCTATGACAATGACCATCTCATTTGCAAACGTCCTTTGGGACTCATTCCCCACAACTTTCCAGTGGAACTTCGAGGAGAGAAGACAACAGGCTTAAAATCAGCCTCAAGAGGAGTTATACCCCATGACCTACTCACACAGAAATAGTGCTCAGGAGCAAAAAGAAGCATGCCAGCAAGCGAAACAGATAACAACCAT
>DASYAN010000442.1:0-11150 GCA_036501345.1 Ktedonobacteraceae bacterium | reverse complement strand
TTGTAAATGAAGCGCATGAAGAATATTTGGCTGGTAAAACGAAGGAAGGTGGCTTTGGAAGGGATTGAAAAGCCGCTGTACTGACACATTCTGGAAACTCTTTGACCGACTCCATCCTGATGCACAAAAGCAAGCTGATGCCGCCTATGTGCTCTTTAAGAGCAATCCATACCATTCAAGTTTGGATTTCAAATGCGTCAATCGCCAAAAACAGATATATTCTGTGCGTGTTGGTGCACATTATCGTGTATTAGGAGAGAAGAGCGGCGATGCCATTCTGTGGTTCTGGATAGGAAGTCATGAGAAGTATAATCATCTTCTATCAGAACTATAAAAAGCCAGTGGAGTCGTATCACTGGCTTTTTATTATGCATGGACTCAGTACCCTCAAGTTGGGCCGATGTTACTCTTTCCACTATTTATTCACCAACAATGGATGAAATACTATAATCCTACACGTTTAAATGCTGTATCTATATACTTTGTGTAGTACTCTGTATTAGTTAGCTCCTGTAACTCATCTCGTGTGAAGTACTCGGCGACCTCTGGATCATTGCTGAGTGCCTCGAGCAGGGCTGGTCCCTGGATGGGACCCTGGCTTGCCATGGCCCAGACCTTCTTGGCGTTGCGCTGGACGATTTTGTAGGACTCCTGGCGTCCAACACCCTTGTCGATGAGTGCAAGCAGGATGCGCTGTGAGAAGACCAGACCACCAGTCATATTCAGATTGGCTAGCATACGTTCGGTATCTACTTGTAGTCCCGAGATAACCTGTGTGAAGATATGTAGCATATAGTGTAGCAGGGTACAACCGTCGGGAATGATAATGCGCTCTGCCGAAGAATGGCTGATATCGCGCTCGTGCCAGAGGGCGACATTCTCCATCGCTGTGACGGCGAAACCACGCAGGATACGTGCCAATCCACAGATGCGTTCACATAGTTCGGGATTTCTCTTGTGCGGCATGGCAGATGAACCCTGCTGACCTGAGCCAAAGGGTTCAAAGGCTTCGCTCAGCTCGGTACGCTGCAAGTGACGGATCTCCTGGGCCATTTTCTCCAGTGAACTTCCAATTAGGGCCAGTGTTGTCAAAAAGTGGGCATGGCGGTCACGTTGTACGATCTGGCTGGAGATGGGGGCAACACCTAGTTCCAGTTGTGTACAAACAAACTCCTCGATCTGTGGAGGGATTGTGGCATGTGTACCGACTGCACCAGAGATTTTGCCGACGGCAACCTGCTCCAGAGCTACGGCCAGACGCTGGCTGTGACGACGTAGCTCATCTACCCAGAGTGCCAGTTTGAGACCAAAAGTGATTGGCTCAGCGTGAATGCCATGGCTGCGACCAGTCATCAATGTATACTTGTGCTGTATCGCCACCTGTGCTACTGCATCTATTAATTTGACTAGTGACTCGGCTAACAGTTGTCCTGCCTCCTTGATCTGAACTGCCAAGCCTGTGTCCAGAACATCGGAAGAGGTCAGCCCGAGATGGATAAAGCGTCCCTCAGGGCCGAGTTGTTCCTGGATGGAACGGAGAAACGAAATAACATCGTGGTGTGTTTCTTGCTCTATTTCTTGCATACGTTGGGCATTGTAGCGAGCCTGACGGATCTTTTCCATCGCGTCCTGGGGAATAACGCCCTCATGTGCCCAGCCCTCGCAGACCAGTAATTCGACTTGTAGCCATTTGTCTGTTTTGTGCGTTGTAGACCAAATATAAACCATTTCTGGTAATGAATATCGTTCGATCATATTTCTGAAGAGCCCCTTAATATGCTAAAAGTTGTTGATTGCCAGCCTGTTTCATGCGACGTTTTCTGAAAACTGCTCTGTGGCACTGGCTAGCTTGGATCAGGATTAATTTAGTGTATCACATACATGCGGCTGTATTTATTCGTAGCCGTCAACCTGCTGCCTGGACAGCGCAATGGTGTAGAGTCTTGCAGTTCATATTCCGAAATGCACCCGACGAGGTGCAAGGAGGTTGTAGAGACAGCGTGAAGGTGGGGGAGGACTCTGATCCTATTCACCTTGACAGCTTTTGCCATAGAGCCCTATTATACGCAGGGATGAATTTGCTGAAAAAAACTAGATTGTCTATTATGTATACATTTCTCAAATGGAGCCTGCTCTCTTGTGCACTGCTCCTCTTTTTATTTATTGGCATTGGGGGAAGGACTACGGCAACCTATGCAACGAACTCGCATCTTTTAGACACGACACCGACGCCGACGCCAGCTCCGACACCGACGCCGACGCCAGCTCCAGTGGCTACCCAGCCTCCACAGGCGACACCGACACCACAAGTACGACCGGTGCCAACACGAGTGGTGCAGCCCACTCCTACAACAACAGCGGTTTCTGTTACGCCAACTAGTACTCCAGTAAGCGCAATTTCCACCCGCGTTGCTGCAACCCCAAGTGGTGTAAAGCTGGCAATCCCTGTACCTATTTATCCGCCGGGAGACAACAATCTCACTCTGGCTCTAGTCCTTGGTGTGGCTGCTCCTTCGGTACTGATCAGCGGAGGAGGACTTTGGCTCTTGGTGAAGTGGCTGATCAACCGACATAGAGAAGCTAACTCTACCGCGAATAACTCACTCAGGCCAGTTCAGAAATGGCCTTGATAAACCATCGTTCCATATTGGGCACGCAGACAACCTGGCAAATGGTGACATTGCATATACCAGTTCTCTGAGCTTGCCGAGAATGTGGATTTTCCAGATTGGAAGCAAATGTTTTATAGTAAGTAGCGACAAAGGATAGTGCATCAAAGGAGAAAGCTGAGGGTAGCTAATTGAAAAGTAGGTGTGGTAGAATAGTCTAGGCATGGAAGTCTTGATTGATATGTATTGGTAGATCCAGCGAGAGGCAAGAGCAATGCATTATCTGAAAGAGTGGCCTCGCTTACTGCTTATTTTACCCAATAAAATACGCCTTGGTCTGCTTGCCCTGTGTACCATATTTTGTCTGAGTATACATATGCTGACCTTTCCAGATTCTCATAATGGTAGCCTTCTGGTTATTCCCGTCAGCTTAGCTGCCTGGATGTTCAAGGGACGTGGTCTTATTGTCTGCCTTGCAGCAGAAATTGCAAGCCTGATGCTCTACCAGACTATCAGGTTTAAAAGCGTCTGGTGGCCTTTTACCTTTGCTGTATTTTTTTGGGGTGGAATTCTTGTCTTGTTATTTGTAGGCTGTATCATTGTCATCGTACGCACTGTAGTGGATTCAGCTGATGCTGCTCGCCAAAAAGCAGAGCAGGCGGAACGACAAACAGCCCTTGCCTATGACCAGCAACTCCAGCTAAACCAGCTCAAAGATCGCTTTATTACTAATGTGAGTCATGAGTTGCGGACTCCATTGACCGTGTTGGGTGGGTACCTTGAACTGCTCAAAACACATCATGAGCATCTAGACCCGAGGAAGCAGACACAGATACTTGCTGAGGCACTACAGAGCCATGAAGAACTCGTCAACCTCGTCAATCGGGTGTTGGATGCTATTATTGTCTCAGAGAAGCTTCCCTCGGCTCATTGTGAGGCGATTCCTGTGTATCGCATTGTGCAGGAAGTACTTGCACACCTTGATCCTGCAGATAGACGGGTCTATACGATCCGTCTGCAGATTGACGAGCAGGTTATGGTCTGGGCGGACCCGCTGTACCTGCGTCAAGTATTGGGTCATCTGCTCTCCAATGTCTTCAAGTATGTTCCTAAACAGACGCAGATCAGTATTGAAGCCTCACATCTAGCTCCTGCTTCCCCGGTATGTCTGAGTGTGCAAGATGCTGGTCCTGGGATTCCACCAGAAGAAATGTCTCTCCTATTTGCAAAATTTGTGCGTCTTAAGCGTGACCTTGCCGGACCAACGCCCGGAATGGGCTTGGGACTCTACATTTGCAAGCACCTGATGGAAGCGATGGGAGGGAGTATCTGGGTCGAAAGTTCGGGTTGCATGGGAGAGGGCTGCCGCTTCTGTTTGGCTTTGCCTCCATTTCCTCCTCCCTCGCTTTCTTTCGTATCCTCAGTAAAAAGTCAGTCTTCCGCAGAGACTACTTGAGCTTATATCTGCTCCTGGTATTCAAAAAGACTCTCTTCCTGCTTAGATGCAATCGATCTTTCGAGCTTTGGCATAAATAGGTCCGGCAATGTGTTACAATATAGAGAGTGGAGCAGAGTTGAAAAAGCTTTCAGTAAAAAAACACTGAGGCTTTTTTGCCATAAACTGTAAGTATCTTGACGGCACAGTGGCTTGCATGTACAATCATGCTGATATTGC
Organism: Ktedonobacteraceae bacterium; assembly: GCA_036501345.1. Classification (GTDB taxonomy): domain Bacteria; phylum Chloroflexota; class Ktedonobacteria; order Ktedonobacterales; family Ktedonobacteraceae; genus DASYAN01. Next base: position 6,866 of record DASYAN010000442.1, on the reverse strand, counting down.
GAATGAGCTTTGAGGTGGGTTTTGCATAGGTTGTAAGGCTACGAAGGCCTGTCTCTGTCAGTTGTGCAGAAAAGACTATCTCTTCCCACAAAGGTCTGTTTAGAATTTAGAAGGCAAAAATTATGAAACAAGGAATTCATCCAAAGTATGTTCAAGCCACAGTTTCTTGTGCCTGTGGTAATAACTTTAGTACGCTTAGTATTAAGCCTGTGCTCAAGGTAGATGTGTGCTCGAAGTGTCACCCATTCTTCACTGGGCAACAGCGTATGCTTGACACTGCCGGTATGGTAGAGCGGTTCCGTAAACGCTTTAATCTTAAAGAAGAAGAAGCAGAGGCTTAGTTGCTGAGTTATGGATGGGGATAAAGGAGCATCATTTGCTCCTTTATCCCCATTTCCATTTTTACTGATATCGCTATTTCTTCTAAGAAAGTGGGCTCACTGGTGGATGCGAAGCAAAGAACAATCCTCTTTCTCATTGCTGATACCGGCGCGGGGCATCGTAGCGCTGCTAATGCTATTAAGAATGCAATCAGGTTGATTTCTCAACAGGAGCAGGCAGAATGGCTTGCTTGTCGTAGCGGTGAAACATTGGCTTCTGCACAAGCTCCGTTAGCAGATGCGGCGGCGGAGTTGCAGCCTCCTACATATCGCATAGAGATTGTGGATGTGTTTGAGGAGTATAGCCGTTTTCCTCTGCGGGAGGCCGTGAAGTTATATGGTCCGACGATCCGTTATAATCCGAGACTCTATGGTGAAGTGTTTCGTAGGAGCAATCGAGAGAAAACTGTAGTAGCCGTCGATTCAATAGCTACTCCGCTCATTTTTAATGGGTTGTTGCGTCTTTTGACAACCGTGCAGCCTGATATCGTCGTATCGATCCACCCCATGCTGAACTTTATCACAGTTCGTGTGCTCCGTGAGTTAGGTTTGAAGATCCCCTTTATTACGGTAGTAACCGATCTTGTCAGTGTGCACTGCGCTTGGTTTGCTCCTAGCGTCGATGCCTGTATTGTGCCGACAGAGCAGGCGAAGCGGCTGTCTTTGCAGCATGGCTTGGATTCCAAGCGTGTGCATATGCTTGGGATGCCAATTGATCCGGCATTTGCAGCTGAAGTGGATCACAAGGAGATTCTGCAGCAGAAACTGGAGTTGAAGCCTGAACTACCGGTTGTGTTGCTGGTAGGTGGAGGAGATGGAGCAGGCGGTTTGCTTGCAGCTGTACGTGCGATCTCGCAGGCGCGTTTGCCTGTACAACTTTTGGTCGTGACGGGTCGTAATAAAAGGTTGTATGCAAGTCTACAACGCATACGTGCAAAGTTACACGTTCCAGCACAAATCTTTGGTTTTGTCCAGAATATGCCGGAGATGATGCATACAGCTGATGTAATCGTGACCAAGGCGGGGCCGGGAACAATTTCCGAAGCGCTGGCTTGTCACCTGCCGATTGTGTTGAGTGGCTATGTACCAGGACAAGAAGAGGGAAATATTGATTATGTAGTTGATAGTGGGGTGGGTATGCTTGCGCTAAATGCACGGACCTTAGTTGATTCGTTGCGGCATTTGCTCAAGCCGGGGTCATCAGCATTGCTCGACTGCCTTGAAAATGCGCAACGCATTAGCCGACCCGGTGCTTCATTTGATATTGCACACTGCCTCATAAGTTTTCTGCCAGCTCATGGAGAACCAAGCATCTGGGTGTCAGGGCGTTGGCAACGCCAGCGGCGGAAAATGACAGGTCGTTTGCGATCGGCAATGCGTATCCGTCCTTTGCCCAAGGTATTGCCTGCACGTTTGCGATCGGCAATGCGTATCCGTCGTCCTTTGCATCAAGGCACGGTTTCTGCACGGTTTTTGAGGCGTTCGATGATACGGCGTTTTCCTTTATTAAAATCACGAACTCGGGATCTTTCCCAGCATCTGCCTCAATCCGTCGATCAAAGTCATTAAGCCATAAAAGCGGGCGCAATCAATTGCAGCCCCTACCGCTGGCAATAAATTGCGTATAGGGGCGACATATCCTGTGAATTATGAAAAATGTTCAAGACGAACATAATTTATCGTTATTAGGTAGGAACTGCAATTCGCCGTGTGCCTTTTGGGGGTTGCGTCCGTTGCTTCCCTGAGTAGTTGCTGAAAGGATAAGCTCAATGCCGAGATTTTATTATGGTGGTCAGGCGATCATGGAGGGCGTGATGATGCGTGGACGTCAATCGGTTGCTGCGGCGATCCGGCGTCCAGAGGGAGACATCTACGTTTACGAAGAAGCCCTCAATTCAAAACTCTATCAAAGTAAAGTGCTTCGCCTCCCTTTTTTACGCGGCATAATGGTCCTGTGGGAAATGATGGTGTTGGGAACGCGTATAATGACGCTCTCTGCAAACATCGCTTTCGGGGCGATAAGTTCTGATGCTGCAAATACTATGACTTCTCGGACAGATGAGCCATTGCAGAGTGAGGTTAGGTCAAATGCAACTCCCGAAACCTCTGAACCTTCCGAAACTTCAGAAAAGGAGATGCCTCAACTCGGGGAAGTGGCTATCCTCGTCACTGTGCTGCTATCACTCGTTTTTGCGATTGGCCTCTTTTTTGTCACACCCCTCTTGCTTGCAAACCTGTTACGTCACCAGATCGGCGAGGGTTGGCTCAATCTAGTCTTTGAAGGTGTCATTCGCCTTGTACTGCTGATTGGCTATCTCTACTTGATTGGTCGTATTCCTGATATTCGACGTGTCTTTGGCTATCACGGTGCGGAACATAAAGCGATCAATGCGATGGAGCAGGGTGATCCCTTGGATATACCGCATGTCCGTCGCGCTTCGCGAGTGCATACGCGCTGTGGAACAGGCTTTCTGCTGATAGTCATGGTGGTCTCAATCTTGGTGTTTGCACTGATTGGCTCCCCATCATTGCCTGTTAAAATAATATCCCGTATTATATTGGTGCCGGTTTTGGCTGGCATTTCCTATGAGCTGATACGCTTGGGAGCAGCCAATTATCGATTTCGCGTTGTACGTTGGCTCCTTGCCCCTAGCTTGGCTTTACAAGGGTTAACCACGTGCGAGCCTGATGATGGCATGATAGAGTGTGCTATCGCGTCATTGCAGCGTGTGCTGGCATTTGATGAGGCCAACGAATCGATCAATGATAAGCCAAAGCAGGAAAATGAGCGTACGGATGATGTATCTTCCCTGACAGTGTCGAAGTAGAAAAGGAACTTACCTGATCATGCCGTTTGAACCAATCAAGCATCCTACCGAAGTTAAGCAAGAAGCAAGTGAGATACCAGCGAATACTGCATTACCATCTTCGCCTGTTTCATCTGAGGATGATCCTCGACCCCATGTGAATTTTTCTGTGCTGCGCTGGGCTTCTACTGGGGTTTTACGGCTCTTCTACCGACGCTGGACTCGTATTGCAGTGCGCTTTTTCTCTGAAGATTCTAAGGGGGAGCATTTAGCCAAGGCCCTGCATATTCCATTGCCTGATACGTTGAATATGAGCTGGGTAGATGAGCATCTTGCGGTTGGTGGGCGCATTCACCCCGAAGATATTAAGGCATTAGGGCTGACAGGGATCAGGCATGTTGTAGATACTCGGGCCGAGTATTGTGATGATAGAGAAGCTCTGGCACGTGAGAATATCGAATTGCTGTACCTGCCCACGCCAGATACCTATCCATTGAGTGTCAAACAATTGATGCAAGGTGTGACCTGGGTGAATGAGCGTCTGGACAAGGGAGAGTGTGTCTTAATCCATTGTGAACATGGTGTCGGTCGGAGTGTGTTGCTAACCTGTGCTGTCCTGGTGGCACGTGGAATGCATGCCGATACAGCTCTGAATCTGGTCAAGCGGAAACGTTGGCAAGCTTATCCCAATCATCAGCAGTTTAAACGGTTACAAGAGTTTGAGGCTGTATATGTATCGCAATTGCTGTAGAGGATATAGCGTTCAATAGCCTGTGCGACTCCATCTTCGGCGTTGTTAGCTGTAATGGCATGAGCGGCCTCTTTGATGATGGCTGATGCTTGACCCATGGCTACTCCCCAGCCAACTTCCTGAAGCATTTCGAGATCGTTGATGTTATCGCCGATCGCCATAACTTTTGAGAGCGAAATGTTCAGATGTTTTGCGAGCATGATCACGCTACTGGCCTTGGAGCATGCCTTGTCCATGATGGCAATTTCTGAACAGTCGTAATTGCCCCGCTCGATGGTGTGCCAAGCGCAGTCCAGAACATCCATAGATGGTGCGATCCGAGAGAGGGCTTCTTGCGAGGCGAAACCAACTACGCGCAACGGGTCAGGCTGATTGGTGCATAGCGCGGCATGATCCATACGCTGTGCATGGGGAAAGATTGCGAAATATCCTGCCAGTTCCGGGTTGTCGAACTCTGCATGTCCCGTCCATATTTCTTCTCCAGCGCCATTCATACGGTGAATGATTGGCTGAATGCGATGCTCTACCAGGATATCTGCTGCCTGCTGTGCGATGTCAGCAGCAAGTGTATGGGTGTGGATGATAGTTCTGTCAGGATGGTACAGGATCAGTGCGCCATCATAGGTGATAACAGGAATAGCGAGGCCGAGTTCGTTAGCGATTTGGAAACTATTGCTATATCCGCGTCCCGTTGCCAGTGTGACGACAACGCCAGCTGCTTGTGCAGCCTGGATAGCTGCTCGTGTCTGATGCGTAATCTGTCTGTGGGGATTGAGAAGTGTACCATCAATATCTATAATCAGCAGCTTAATCTGCTGAGGTGCTAATTTCATGCTTGCTCCGAATATGCCTCTTCAATCGCCAATTTAACATTAAGTCCCAACCATATCATATCAATACTTAAATTTAAGTATTTTTTGCAATCAATCTATGTCCCAAGCTCAAAAAGCGAGGACATTTCAATCCTGCATGGGAAGCTCATGCAGTCAGCATATTTGAATTATACTATAATAGCCCCTAATATTCAATGGTAAATATCAACTGCTTGGCATTGTGTCATTTTTATTTGTCACTATCCTGCCATAAAACTGTCACTATTTGTTATAAAACTGTCACTATTTTGTCATTGAAAAGAGCTATTTTCTTGGTTATACTTAAAAGGACAAGGTTGAAAGAGGGATATCTCTCACTAACCTTTTGCTTACAGTCAGTCGCTTCATATTGTTGATGAAGGAAGCTGGCTAAGGCTTACATGTTTTACTGGTACTTTGTGATATGAGATAGTTCCCTGAGAATTTTCATAGTAACGACTATACCGCAACTTAGGGAACTTCTAACAAAGTAACCTGGAAACCTCTTTCGTGGTACGTAGAATAAGCGTATTACAGGGCATTTCTCCAACGAGCTTCCAGGTTAGACATTTGCCCTCTTGGTCTGCTACAATTTTCCTATGAAGATGCCTGAAGAGCAGATCAATAAAGCTTCCATCGAAGGCCAATCATTGGACCAGAACAACTCGTCCATTTCTGAAGCTATGGTGCAAATAGGTCAGCAGCCTAGCTGGGAGGATGAGACTGGCTATCCGCTGTTGCCTGATGAACAACCAGTAAGCACTGTGCGCGATAGTCTTTATGATCTAATTCCTCTGGGACCGCGCGAATTGAAGCTGATTAATACATCGGCGTTTCTGCGTTTGCAGCAGGTGAAGCAGCTCGGTTTTGTCTATCGCATCTGGCCCGGAGCGACGCACACACGCTATGAGCATAGTCTGGGTTGTTATCACTTGATGGTGCGTGCTCTACGCGCGTTGCTATGGCGTGGCGATGAGGGTGGACTCAATGGGATAGCTAAGAGTAGTATTCAGGCGGTGCTTGTCGCGGCCCTTTTACATGATATCGGGCACTATCCTTTTTCCCATACAATTGAGGATCTTGGTGCTCCGATTGTGAACCATGAGAAGGTGGGGCGCTCAATTATCGAGAAGAGTGAGGTTGCGACGATTCTGGAGCGGGATTATCGACTCTCACCTGAGCGTGTAGCTGATGTGATTGATCCTCCTCTCGGTAAAGCGTTATTATCCGGTGACGAACTGCTGAGTTCTTTGCTGAGCGGTGCTCTGGATGTTGATAAGCTGGATTATCTGCCTCGGGATGCGCGTGCCTGTAATGTGCCCTACGGTGGTGTGGATGTTGCTCGTTTGCTGGGGGCGTTACGCGTACATGATAATGTGCAGGGTGAACGCTGTATCGTTGTCACGCATAAAGGCATTAGTCCGTTGCACTCGTTGCTACACGCTCGGCAGGAGATGTTCGATAATATCTACTGGCATCATACCAGTCGGGCTTTACAAGTTATGCTCATACGCGCTGTTTATGATGCGCTTGTAGCTGAAACACTGCAGGCAGAACAACTGATTGGGCTGACGGATGAGGCTCTGCTCAATGTATTGGCCAATGAGCGCATGCCAGTCAGTTCGCGTGCTCTGGCGGGCGATTTGAACATGCGTAGCCCCTATAAGGTCGTGCTGGAGGTTAGTCCAGCTGCCGGAAGTTTCTTTCGTCGTTTGGAGGCACTCTTCTGGGATGTGCAACGGCGGCGGCGTGTTGAGCAAAAGCTGGCGGCTGAACTGGCTAAAGCTTTGGAGATAGAGATTGCAGACTATGAGGTCCTACTAGATATCCCACGCCCGGAGAAATGGGATATGGATGTCTGGATCTCGTTTGCTCATCCGCCAATTGGCATGAAGCCTTTGATGAAGTGGGTCGAAGCTACCGGACTGCAGTCTGATGACTTAGCTCGCTACGAGCAGCATCAGCGGCGCATTCGTGTCGTTGTTGTTGAACGTTTGCGCTCGCCGTTGTTAAGTAGAAAAGATGATGTGCTGCTGCCTCTTCTGACAAATTGCCTGTAATCACAATTTCTTGCGGG
>DASYAN010000441.1:0-5399 GCA_036501345.1 Ktedonobacteraceae bacterium | reverse complement strand
GCCCCCTTCTCATGCAACCCCTGTGCGACTTCCTCCTCATGCCGCTCATGATTGAGCAAGAGCAAGCGATCGAGCACCTCGCGCCTCGCCGCCTCACTAATCGTATAGCGCAGCCCCTGCTTCGTCTCATGGAAGCCATGCTCCAGCTCCAGATCATCCCACCCGTAGGCATGCGCGACCGCCTGATCCATCTCTTTGTGCAGTTCGCGCAGCTTGACGATATCTACGGAGGGATCGTGGAAGCGGTTGTAGGTTTTGGTCAGCCCTTCCTGATTGGCTAGCATGATGGATTGGCGGTGGGTATGGTAGCGTTCGCCGATATCTTCGAGGCTATCCATATTGAGAGGGAAGGGGAAGGTTTCGAAGCAATCGGAGGGGGTATAACGAGGGAATTCTCTTATAGTTGAGCCGTTTGCTCTCGTCCAATCTTCATGAAATGTAGATTGGATAAGGACAAAATCAGCGTTTGATTCTGTTGCAATGATAGCCAATGCATGTGAGTATACTATGTTAACAGGCTCCCAAGCACAAATAATATACTTGCTATGGAGAGGTACTGCTAGTACCCGTTTCATATCAGCAATTGCAGTGTAAAGAGCTTGCGTCGAGCGTTTATATATCCACCATTTATCTCTGAGTTTCTTCTCGCTTTTAAGTTCTCTTTCTGGTTTTACTCTTTCTCGTAAGATCTGAATACAGTCTGAATATGTCTCAGCAAGTTCAAGCGGCCATTCTCGAAAGTTAATTGTCCAGCGGCTAGATGATTGGTCTGGACGAGAGTTTAGATCATCACCATTAAGGAAAGGAAAAAGAATATCTTTATTTCTTGTATTTCTTGCAATTAGTTCGTGGGCTTCTTCTGGGTCTAGCACAAATCCCATACCATCTATTTTAGAGCCATTAAAAGATTTGTCTGAATTAGTATTGAGCTTATACGGTTTGCCATGTACTCTTCCAATAGCCGTTAGAAAAGGTGTGATGTTTTCTACTGCCTGATCTTCTAAAATATATGTGCTATGCCATTGGCCATGTCTCATCCAAACATGAGCAACTTCCAAACCAGCATCTCCAGGCCATGTCTGGCTAGGTAGTGCTCGTGGAATAACCCAGCCATATTCTGTTATTTGATCGAGTCCCACTTCCCGTGTGTCACCCTGAGCAATGGTATTGGTTGCCAGCAATGCACACATAGCCTCTTGTCTTGCTAGCTTAGTTGCTTGTAAAAAGAAATATGCACAGAGATCAGCATTACCACGTTTTCCATTTGCAAGATATTTCACTAAGTAATCTCGGTAATCTGTACCGAGTACCCCTGTAATCTTGCTTCCCCCTTGAAACGGCGGATTCCCCACAATCGCAGCAAAGCCAGCATCATCTCCCTTGCCCACAAACACTTCAGGGAACTCCAGCGGCCAGTGGAACGGATGCCTGCCTTTGAGCAGGGTATCGACTTCAGCACGCAAGCGAGCAAATTCCTCATTCTTGGCAGCCCAGCCAAAATCGGTTTGTCGTTGGTGGAGGGCTTCGTCAAAGGCTTTGGCTAGCACGGTGTACTCTAGGCCTAGTGTGCCTTCAAGGCCCTGGCGGCGTTTGGGGTCGCTGAGGGCAATACCGATGAGTATATCTGCGCCGAGTTTGACGATTTCCAGGGCCTGATCGGCTTCTTTGAGGAGGCGCTCTTTTTGTTGGATGGTTGTGATGTCGAGGTCGGGAAGCATGGCGATCTGTCGGCGCTTCTGGATGACGGTTGGGAGGACGTACTGAATGACAGAGCTGATCCTAGTGATCTGGGTGGTTTCGCCAGCTTTGGCATCTAATGAATTGTTGGAAAGCTGGCGTTCGTTTACTCCCAGCAGGGAGTCGCCGCAGCGCAGGTTGTGGTCCAGGAAGGTGAAGGGTTTGTGTTTGGCCATGGTGATCAGCCAGAGCGAGAGTTTGGCCATTTCGGCGGCCATGGGGTTTTTGTCAACGCCGTAGAGGCAGCGTTCGCTGACGAGACGATGGGCGACGGCTAGGCGTTCTTCTGGGTCGAGGGGCACCAGTTCCTCCAGCGACTCATCTTGGGAGAGCTTGCCCCCGGGCGTGATCTGTGGTTTGGGTGGGTGGTCGTTCTGCTCACGCTGCCCGTTGAGGTCGCGTTCGGCATTGTCCCAGGCTTCAAGCAGTTTCTCGGAGAGGTAGCGGCAGGTCTGCACGAGGAAGGCTCCTGAGCCCATGGCCATGTCGCAGATTTTCAGATCCAGGATTTCGGCGGCCGTGCGCAGTTGCCATTGTTCACGCGGCCAGCCTTCGGCGGGTCCGAGATAGACCAGGGGGTCAAGGGCGTGCTGGACGATGGGTTCGGTCAGGCTGCGCGGGGTGTAGTGCGTGCCAGTTGAGCGGCGGTCGTCGCCTCGGGTGACGTAGATGGAGCCCGGGGTGATGATGACGTAGTTGCCAAAGGTGTCTTTGCGCAGCAGGCCTGCAAAGGGCAGGATGCGTTCAAAAAGCTCCCGCTTGTTATCACATGCGCCCATTAATTTACTGCGCTCGGTCTGCTTTTCCAGGGCCTGGGAGAGATTCTTCTGGATGGTGGCGGCTTTGCGCCCGGTGATCTCTTCCAAATAGGTGAGCAGCTCCTGTTCACCTTTGTTGGCCCTTGGTTCAAGCTCTTCAAGGGTGGCTTCTGGCTCACTGTCGCTGGTTCCGATCAGACCCAGGATGGTGGTTTGGGCGCGTCTGGCCGTATGGTCGAGCAGGCCTTCGTAGACGTGTCCAATTTGTTCGATGTCTAGGCCTCGGAAGGAGAGACGGCGGGGTTCGACGATGCCTCCGACACGCACTTGCAGGTATTGCAGAGCGTTGAGCAGGTGCAGGACTGTGCGGTTGTCGATTTTGAGTGGACACGCTGATGTGTCTTGCCAGCAGGTGCCTGTCAGGCGGCCTTCCAGAAAGGGGAAGCGGTCAGGGTCGAAGAGGCGTCCTCCATAGGCTGGCAGGTGCAGATCTGCGTGATCGACGCCGCCGTAGACCATACGGAAGACGGCGAGCAAGCGGCTCCAGGCATCGCAGCGATAGCCCATCACGTCCTCGCCTTGCTGATCGGCCTGCTCTTGCAACTGTTTAAGCAGCGTGGAGACGGCGTAGTTCTGGTCGTAGAGCTGCTCTCCCAATTGCAGCAGATCGCGTTCCTCAGCGGAGAGCAGGAAGACGAGACGCATCATGACGGTGAGGGCCGCTTCGTAGAGTTCTTTTTCCGTGATGCCTGTCAGCAGCGAAGGCTGATCCTTCTTGATACGCCGATCCTCCTTGTCAAGCTGATCGAGGGTGTAGACCAGCGTCTCGACGGCATGCCGGACCTGGTCTCCAAGCTGATCGGTGACCTCTTGCTGCTTGAGGGCACTTCTGGTGAGTAGAGCCTCCAGGGTTTCGTCGGCGGGTACGTTGAAGAAGCGTTGCATGCCCAGCAGGCTGCGAAAGGCTTGCAGGGTCAAGGGTTCCTCGGCCCACAGTGAGGCATCCCAGCTGTAATAGCCCGTGGTCTCGTTGGTCGGGGCATCGATGAGCATCCACTGCCGACCATTGGTGAGTAAACCCAGACGGACACTACTTTGACGGAGCAGTTCCATCATGCGTGTGGCTGGTGAGCCATTGCGCTGTTTGCCATCGATCGGCTTGGAGAGGTCTTGCTTGTGTGCAGCGAGCTGGATCAGCAGGCGGGGTTTTGGCTCATAGGGCGAGTGAATGACCATCAATGGACGCAGGGTCTCGCCACGTTCTTTGGCCTCATAGCACAGCTCGGCGGGGATGTGTTGGCCCTCTAGAATGGTATCGGGACGCATCTGGAGCGCTTCTTCAAGCACGAAACGTAGCCACTGCGTATGAATGGCTGGGTCTGGCCGAAGACTTTGCTGGTTCTCGATCCACTCATCGTAGGCTAGACGCACTCGGCGACGGACCTGACTCTCATCATCGTTGAGATCCAGACCTTGAGGGAAACTCTCCAGCAAGATGGGCATGCTCAAGAATGGGCCAGAAATTTCGATGAGTGAGAGCCATTCGGCGTGTTTGCGTGCTATGAGGCGGTCGGTTGACATCTTGCTATGTGCATCCTTTCAAGCTGGGTTTTTAGGTAGTTACTCATCAAATAACATGTTCTGTGAAGGTGGCGGAAGCTTTTTCTTCTTTTTCTTAGAGGAAAGCAGCCTCAGATCTTTCGCATTCTTCTTACTCACAATAGGCACTCCCGTTCTTTGTTCAATCAACTCGCGAGCTGCTCGTGTCGTATCTCCTGCATCAACCGCATCTTGATGGAGTGCGTCAATTCCCTGGCTGTCTCTGGTTTCGTGATACGTTTTTGCTGTGGTTTTTGAGAGGATATTGAATGCTAACTCTTCCGGTGTCATGTTATCGGGCAGATTCGCACTATGTGCTATTCCCTTGTAGGTCTTGTATGATTTAATGGTGAAACCAAAAGTTTTTTCAACGAGGACATTGGTGAGAATAGGATAGTGAATATCCTGCGCTCCGCGGTCCTGCCACACAGTAGTGATCTCGTTGCGTGCTAATAAATCGGCAATCCGTGCTTCAATCCAAGCCTGATCATAACCCTTTCTTCGGTAGCCTTCGCGGAGCTGTTCAAGTTGTGAGTGCTCCTGCTCCATTTCCTCTAGGCGCTGATTGCCAATCTCTGCTAACCAACGTCGGATTTTCTCGGCATGTTTTGACGGCACGCTCTGCACAAGACGTAAGAGTGTCTCGCGGTTGGCCATCTCGGTCTGACGCATTCTGTTGTCTGCAGCCTTCATGGGAAATGACACAAGATGTGTCTGGATAACCTCCCTCAGCTCTGGATCTGCACGTCGTTTCATCGTGGTCCAATAATCATTGGGTTTAGGCGATTCTGTCCAGATTCTCATAAAATCTATGACTGAGTAGTACCACTCATTTTTGTACCAAACTCGACGTACCTCTGGTAAATCGTTATTGGGAGTGAGGGCTTTGCTTAGCTCTTGCTGCTCATTATTGGATTCCTGCTCTGACATGTCTCATCCTCTCCGTGCTGCAAAGTCCGACAAATTGTCGGACCTTGCTCAAATCCTCTTTGCTCTACTGTACCACATCCTTTTTTGTTTTTAAAGCATAAAAAGCGGCTGTTTCTCGAACTTTCCAGAGAGAAGCTTATACTAACGCTTTCATGCAAATAGTATCCTGTCTCAACGGGCGAGGCGTTCAGGAACGAGATAGGTCACGGCGACAGGGAAGAGACGCGGCTGTGGGTCGGCAAAGCGTTCTTGAATACGCTTTACTTCCTGTGTGATTTCCTCGTCAATCTGATGCGCACGCTCTTCCAGGGCACTGAGATTGCGTTCGTATTGCTGGCGCTCGTCTTGCGAAAAGCCGCCCAGTTGCAATTGAAC
>DASYAN010000440.1:0-8643 GCA_036501345.1 Ktedonobacteraceae bacterium | reverse complement strand
GTTTCTCATCCTTTTTGCTCACTGCCAAGCACCAAGCAACTGCAAGACCTTACGATATCACCTGAATTGCCATTCTTGCTGCTAAAATAGGACCAAGAATGGCTTTTTCCCCTTTCTGGATTGTGCGAATGGTGAGGTATTTACCCTATTAAGATATTTATATACTCTTCCTTCTTCTCGGTCACCTATGTTGTCAGCTGCTTCTCGAAATGCTCTTGTTTCTTTTTCTCTTGTTTCTGTATAATCATTCATTATACTCTTCAATTTTTCTTTTTTGTTTTTAAGCTCTTTAACAGCGTTATCTCGATAATCTTTCTCCGAAGGTGTTGTTGTATATCCCTGAAATCGCTGAAGGTCCCGGCAATAATTGGTTACAAAATTGTCACTCTGTTTGTCTATACGTGCCTTTATCGTAGGAAGATCTTGTATATATTCATTAAATGGCTGGATTTGTAAACCTAGTGGAGAAATTTCATTTAACTCTTTTATATAAGATTGGGCTTTGCCATATAGTTGGGCAAATTCCCCTAGTGATTCACTTCTTGAAGCATACTCTCTGAGTTGCATGAAAGCTGCATTCCTTTCATCTGCTACTCTTAGTGATGCGAATCGCATATATTTAGTACTATCAATAGTTCTTATAGCTCTCTGACAACTTTTTTCCATATCATTAAGAACTGCAGTAAATAATACAGCGTTATCTTGTCTTAGAAGTTGCATACCGAATGCTATATTTTCTTTGATTTTTCGACTTAAAGCTTCCGGACTTGCTTCTCCACTATCTCTAGTACCAGTTTTCTTGATTGGTGTATTATCTGACTCTCTTGTTGCAAATTGCCTTCCAGCCGTGTTTTCTGATGCGCTATTCACCCTTGATCGTGATGATGTAAGAGATAGTGGATACCCTATACTATCTGTACTTATTCTCCTTTGTCGAGTAAAACCCTGTGTACTTGTTCCTTCCTCTCTGGAGGAATTTCCGGGTGTACCCCTTCGGTCCATTGTCAAATCTCCTTTCTCCACTGTCATACTTCAAGTTTTTTTTTATTCTAGTTTAGAAAGCTTTTCCAGGTTGAGCAGCTCGCCTACTAGTGGGTCAGTTGCCAAGAGCACAGGATTATACATCCGTTCAGGAACTCAAACAAGCGCTCACTGACGCCGTCGAGGGATGGAATCGTCATCCGACGCCATTCATTTGGGGCGGCAAACGACATGCTCGTCGCGACCGGGCCTATGCTCGACGCCACCGTTTGGCTGGATCAGGTGCCACTACTACCTATCAAGTTTGCTACCTATGCCATTCCTCGACGCATTCGCTCTGTTCGCTATTACGAGGCCATTTCTTAAGAGAAACGTCCTTGCGCAACTGCTCTCCTGTGCCAAGTATACCTCAGGGAAGAAATTTTTTCTAGAGACAAAGAGGGCATCTGGAGAGGGCAAAGAGGACATTTTTGAGCGGACAACCTTAAGAGGCAAAAGAGGACAGCTTCTGGAGAGCAAGAGGAAGTAAGGTACAGAGCCTGTGCAATTTCCCAGTTACGAAATGCCCTCTATTACCACAGAGTTGCTTAATGCCACTGAATTTGGCAACTGACCCACTAGTGATCAGAGTTTAGAGCAATCGTATACCCCGCCTAAATCCTACCCGAAAGACAGTAATCTTCCTAGCGGCAAAGTGGACATCTAGCGTTGTCTGGATAGGACGTACCAATCTGTCCGTTTTGTCCCAAAAGGGTGTTTGTCTTCCAAACAGAGATAAGGGTTTTTGGATTACGAAAAGCCCTCTCACTATCGAGCTTCAGTAGCAAGGATACTTGAAAATTTTTTTTTCTAGGGACAAATGGGACACCTTCTTCCAAAAATGGGACACTTCAGGGGCAGCTTTATATACTCTGCCTACCCATCTGCCAGGGTTAAGAAATACCCTCGGCGTTTCGTACCTCTCACAAAGCTCTGCTGCTTGAGCTCTTTTCTCGACTCAGTATAGCCAATACACGAGAGATTTTCCAGGCGGAAAGAGGGACAATTTTGGCAGCAAAGGGAACCTCTTCAATTCACAAAGGCTCCGTTTATCTAGGTTACGAAACGCCCTCATTTTTGAAAGATCATGAGCGAGTAGAGGATAAACTGTTCCATGTAGAGATGAGATGGCTTCTCCGTGGGGCTTGTGCTTGACGACAGAGTGCTGATAGTTCATTTGAGTACACCAGTGTCAACCTTTGTAAAAGCTCTCTGATGTCACATGTGATGTCAGCATTGGGTAGAAAAGCACCTGAGTTTGACTACTGTAAGCAATTCTCCAGGTGCCTATGTTTAGACACAGTTCGAATATGATAGCACATCTTGAGCTGCCTTTTTGCTACTTCTCTTGAGCCTTTGATTTTAGACCGTATTGCAAGTTTCTACGGGATTTGCAATGGGGATCAGTGCTGCTATCAAGCAGCGTTTTGTACTTCAAACTTCTAGTATCTTAGTATTATTATGTTCCTCTTGCCACTTGCGTATTTTCTCTTTATATTTCATGACGAAAGGGATACCAGACTCTTTGATGTTAATGGTAAACGTTCTTCTTTCGGGTGTGAGCGGTTCAATTTCAGTAAAGCCTATACCTTTCATGAGTCTAATTCCATCTGGCATGTTACTTCTAGCTGCGATAGTACCTATAGGTATTCCCCTTTCTCCCAGGTTTACTATAACCCCTATGAGACCTGATATAAGTCTAGCTCCATAATAATGCCCCTCTGCTCTGGTAAAGTTTGGTTTTACACCTATCACAACTATATATATATCTATACTCTTTCCGCTCTCAAAAACTTCTATATCTTCTAATGATACTTGTACTGGTAAAGTTTGTGCTAGTATGTTATTGAGTTTTTCTGTTTTGACTGGCCATATGGCAGTGTAGCCTATTATTTGATTCTCGTCTTTGAGTATATAATAGGTTTCAGGATTTTTTTCTACTGTTTTCATAAGGTCAGTTATTTCTCTTTGTACACCGAAAAGAGCTTGACTAATTTCTTGGCACTGCTCCATCTCCTCTTTCGTTTTTAATCTTTCAAATTGGGTAGGTTTGTTTTTTCTGTGTGTTGTGAATACGTTTAACTCTCTTGCCAATTCTTCTACATCTTTTGCTCTGTAATAGAGCTGTCTTTTGCCTTTTGGCGTTTTTGCTGTTATATTCCCTGCTATAACTTGATTTCTTACTGCGCTATAAGTCATACCCAGCACTTCTTGCGTCTTTTGCGCCGCATAGTAAAGGTCTCCATCAACAAAGGCCGTGAGTTGTCTCTTTCTGGTTGACATAATTTTCTCCTTGTTTGGGACGGTCAATCTCTCTGTATTTTAGCATCTTTGTAATAGTGTCGCAAGTTGCGTTTCTTTTCCCATTGACAAAGCTGAGAATACTAGGTATAATTCCTTTGCAAGTTGCGTAACTTAATATGTTCCGCAAGATAGTATAAGTAGTACTAGGGTATGGTTTTGTTGCATAGTTCACTCGGTCCTCTGGCTTTTCCAGAGAAAGGATTTCACTCGTGTTGGATTTTGCTAGTATCCCTGTTGCCTTGCCTGTTGTTTCTCTTTGTATTCCTCCTTCTAGTTCTCTTGATCTTTCGTGTCTTGATGGTCGTATTACTTCTCATCCGAAGTTTGGCTCTGGTTATACATGGGCCTATGATGACTACTTCGATAGAGAGGGTGCTGACCCAGGTGACATGGTGTGTGGAGTTTCTGTCACAGTGGTTGATGTTGTTGCAAATATCACTCGAAGTCTGTTGGAAAGCGATTACGGTAGGAAGTCGGATCTCTTCTTTTGGTTGGTCGGTGCGTGTGCTGGCTTCTTGGCAGCTCTGGCACACGATCATGGCAAGCAAGCCCAAGCTGGTTTGGTGGTGCTCACATCGCTCTCTGGTGTGATCCTCTCAGAGGTGATTGGATGCTGATAAACCTGCTTGATCATACATCACACGCTACACATTCCCATGGGTTTGCTTGGTGCTCAATGAAGAGCATCGGGGGTGTGTCGTTGTGCAACAAGATCACTCCGTGTCTAGTGCGTAGTGCATCAATGAGAGTGGCAACGGTTCCTTGTATCATTATGCATCTTATATCATCTATGATAGATCAAGCCGCTCTGCAAAATGCTTCAAGCTTCATCACTGAGAAGCTCAAAAATGGCTTGTACACGTCTTTTCTATATCATATTACTCAGAAACAAAATAATCCCCTAAAATCATCCAAAATCAAAATATGGGTCAATAATCCCACCAACAAAAAGAAATGGCTCATTCTTCTTCCCTCCCAACAAAGCTATCTCACCTGTTACTCTCTGCTGCGTTCGTCTGAGACCCTCAAATGTTTCTTGCACGCCTGCACGCCAGGACGCCGCACGCGTGCATATGCACACTTGTTCAATCAATGCGAAGACGGTCAAACACCACAGACAAAAACACATATCCTTCAAAAAAATGTTCAAGTACCGGAAACGTTGGGCAACGTTCCAAGCGGTGGAGCAAGTAAACCCCACCGCTCAAAATACATGCGTCTGCTGCTCGTTCTATTCATCTTTGATTTGCTTGTGGAGGTCTTGTTATGGAAAGCATGGTAAAAATTCTTGGTGCTTTTCTTGATACACTCGTGCTGAATGTGTATCCGACAGATCATGTATTCGAGGTTGAGGAACGGCGTGTCGATCAGCTTTTGCAAGAAGAGTTAAAACTGTTGAAAGAGCAAGCGCAAGAGGTTGAAGAGGATTTTCCCACACGCTTTGCCTTCAATGGGGCTTCCCTGCTCATGCGTGCCAAAGGGGGTGATGGCTTTAACTGGATCATGCATAATCACTGGCTCTCGGTTGCCGTCAATCGCAGTTCCAAAGCGCAAATCCTGGCACAAGTGCGGCTCTCCTCGGCGTACTTGTGGCGCAAGCGTGACCTGGGTCAGATCCTGGTCGATGTGCATCAGTTCCTCATGTCCATCTTTGGTGACTATATCACGTTGCACGTCTCCAGTTGTGATTTAGCCGTGGATGTGATGGGGCTGGATTTGAGCTCGGTCCAGCAAGTGAAAGAACATTTTGTCTCGCGGGCTCAACTCACTGGGTTGATTCCATCCTCTGTTGTGGATGACGGCATGATCGATGGTCCTGATTCCATTAAACAGCGCTGGGGTCGTATTACAGGCCTACCCTTTGGCGCTCGCGGTGGTGCGCTCTCGGCATTGCTCTATGACAAGACGCATGAGATCAAGTACAAATCTCCTGACAAAGCGTGGTTTCATGATCTCTGGCGGCAGGTCAAAGATGAGAATGGTGAGGCGATCTGGGATGGTCAATCACCTGTGTGGCGTATTGAGGTGCGCTACAAGCGGCAAGCTTTGAATGAAATGCAGCAAGAGGGGGTCTTTCATGGGATTGACAATGCCTATGATCTCGAAGAGCGTTTGCCCGGGCTGTGGTCCTATGCAGTGGGTCATGTAGATGGTGGTGAGGATGGTCTTCCTGATGGCTGGCTGCGCTATATCATTCCCACAGAGGATACCAACCGCTCGCGTTGGCCTGTGCATCCTGACTGGCGTGTCGTTCAGTCGGCTTTTGCTCCGGTCATTCTTCCAGAGTCGGACTATGAGCGGGAGGAACGGGAGAAAGAAGAGCTGCTTCAACTGGTAGATGAAGAGCTAGAGGCTCGTCCCTGGAAGGATACCTCCAGGATGGTCAAGTGTCATACCCCTTCTGCTTCTGCTCCGGTGGCTCTTCCTCTGCTTGCTCTCCCGTTGGATCTGGAGCCTTTTATGCGCAAGCGCAGGTATCAGGTCAATTTGCGTCGCATGGTTGCTCAAATTGTGGGATGCACCATTACTACTGAGGCGTGGCGTCCTGCTGGTCGATTGGAAGGGGCTCAACCGGATCTCTCGGATACCTTTCATTTTCTCTTTGAGGAAGTCGAGAGCTATCTAGAAGAGAAAAAACGCAATTTCAATGAGCAAGTGCAAAAGAAACGGGTTCTTTATTCTATTGAAAAAGAAAAGGCTATTGCCTAGGAGGGTTGCTCTAATGCAAGGATCGCTTATTCAAGCGTCTGGTACAACGCTCGAATCTTTACAGCCGTTGCTGACCATTCCGGCTGTTGCAAAGATGCTCAATGTGAGCCGTCCGACAGTCTATGTACTTATTGATATGGAAGGGCTTCCCATTATCAGGCTTGGGCGTTCTGTGCGCATTTCTCCTGTGTCGTTGCAAAAATGGCTTGCTGAGCATGAACAGTAGCAAGGAGGTTCATATGTCAGAAAATAAGAAACATCGTAAAAATGGGGAAGGAACGCTCTTTAAGCGGAAAGATGGGCGTTGGCAGGCTAGCTTTGTTCCTGAAAATGGCAAGCGGGTCTACTTCTATGGTACAACACAAAAGGAAGCACTTGAGAAGCTACGCAATGCTCAACAGGAAAATCAGAAGGGAACCTTGGCTACTGGTCCGAAACAGCGACTTGGTGACTATCTGATCCAGTGGCTGGAAACGACGCATAAGCCTCCGATGGTCAAACATAGCACATATACACAATATCGTTCAGCGATCACCAAGCATCTGATCCCAAGTCTGGGACAAGTGTTTCTTCACAAGCTCACGGTTCAACAAGTGCAAGCTTTTTATGCTAGGAAAGCACAAGAAGGGCTCAAACCTAATACCATTTCTGTTATTCATGGTGTCCTTCATGAAGCATTAGAGAATGCCGTCAAATGGAACTTGCTTTCCCGCAATGTCTCATCTCTTGCAGCAGTTCCGAAAAAAACACGGTATGAGGTTCATCCACTCTCAGCTAGTGATGCTCAAAAACTTATTCAAGCTGTGCGAGGGAGTCAGATAGAAGCTTTACTTATTATTGCTATCACAACAGGTATGCGTCGAGGTGAGTTATTAGCACTTCGGTGGGATGATATCGACCTTGAGCAAGGCGTCTTGCATGTGCGTCGTACAATGAATCGAATAGCTGGTTATGGCTATGTCGAAAATGAGCCGAAGACAAAAACAAGCCATCGGAGAGTGATGTTACCTCATGTCGCTGTAGAGGCATTAAAAAAGCATCGTGTCATGCTGGATCAAGCAAAGCAGCAAGCTGGAACCAAGTGGACAGAAAAAGGACTTGTCTTCCCTAATAGCAAGGGTAACTTTTTAAGTCCTGACCGACTGCTGATATGGTTTCAGCAAGCACTTATTCAAACGGGCTTACCTCATATGCGTTTTCATGATCTTCGTCACAGTGCTGCTACCATCCTCTTGACCATGGGTGTCCATCCGAAAGTGGTGCAAGAACTTTTAGGGCATAGTACGATCGCTATGACCATGGATACCTATTCTCATTTGCTCCCATCAATGCAGAGGGATGCAATGAATGGAATGGATGAGCTTTTTAAATAGTGTTGATGTACACACTGATGTAAAAGGAAAGTTTTGGATATTGCCATATGCAGTAAAATGAGTTGTAGAGCGGGTTGAGAGGGTCTTAACTCGCATAGTTAAGATGTACGTGGGCACTACGTCGTCTCGCTCCCAAAAAATGAATGATCCAGAAGATGCACTGTCTCTTTGTAACTTGAGCATCTAAACCAAACCACACCCCTCATCAACACAGTACAACTTCTCATCAACACAGTATCAACAAGCGAGCTCGCGACAAGGCAACTTGGTGGAACTGACAGATGTCAGGAGATTGCCACTTCCCAGACACGCCTCTTCCGGTTATCCTTAAAGAAGCAAGATTGGTTAAGAAAGAGGCATTTGAAATAGGATATACCTCCTTTGATAGCCAGAATGTGGAATTCTACTTCGCTGTATGGTAACATTAATTGTGGAGACTTGTTAGTTTCCTCATCCATACTGTGGTTTGTTCGTAGGTCAGACCACATCGGCGTTCTTTAACAGAGGGCAGGCTTTATATGAAGAGGTTTGTGCCTTATGGTGCTCAATATATCAACAGTAAGCACCTATTAGAAAGGATATACCCATGCCCACGCGGAAGACGACAAAGGTCTCCCCTGCGCAGTTAATACATTCGCGTCGTCTTATCATTGCGTCAAATCGTGGTCCCGTGGAATATCAGCTCACACAAGACAAGACACTCAAAGCGCGACGAGGTGCTGGCGGAATGGTGACAGCACTCATTGATGCCGGAAACCGTATGGACGTCACGTGGGTTGCCATGACCATGACAGAAGGTGATCGTCAAGCGGCAAAGCAGGCTCAACAACATGGTGGATTACTGCAATCTCCTCTCCCAGGCCAGAAGATGCAACTGCATTATGTTTCGATTGCCAAAGAAGCCTACCGCAAGCACTATGAGAAGATCAGCAATGAGCTGCTCTGGTTCCTGCAACATTATATGTATGACCCAACCCAGGATGCTACCTCAACCAAGCTGCTCCTCGATGCTTGGGAGCATGGCTACACCGTTGCCAATCAAGCCATTGCTCATGCGGTCAATATCGAGATCGAGCGTGAGCAGACCGTGCCAGTGGTGATGTTACAAGATTACCACCTCTACTTGGCCCCAGCCATGATTCGTCAGCGCCATCCCAGTATTGTGATGCAGCATTTCATTCATATTCCCTGGCCTGATGTGCGCTGCTGGCATTTCTTGCCAAGTAAGATGGCGCAG
>DASYAN010000439.1:0-5269 GCA_036501345.1 Ktedonobacteraceae bacterium | reverse complement strand
GGAATCATACCTCTTGGTGGCAGACTTCCCACGCTCTCTCCCTTGACTTGCTCCAAGTCCACCACCCTTAGAGATGGATACGGTATCCATAATTATGGCCACGGAGGAGCTGGAGTTACACTTTCATGGGGCTGTGCCGCTGAAGTGATGGAACTGATAACAGCACAGACCTCATCGTGAGTTTGACCGTTGTATAGTGGAGCAGATTTGCTCTATAATTACAATGAGGTTAGCACTGGAACTCGGGATCTATAACTCAAGTTTCAGTGCTAAATAGATTTTTCAGAAGGAATGTGGAATATAGAATAATGAGTGCTAGAAAAGAAGAAGGCTATATTTCAGTTAATAATGGCAGCGTATGGTACCAAACTGTAGGAAGTGGAAAGGGAGTTCCTCTGCTAGTTTTACATGGTGGTCCTGGATGTCCTCATGATTACCTTGAATCTTTGTCCTACTTATCTGACGAGCGGCAAGTTATTTTCTACGATCAACTGGGCTGTGGCAAATCTGATCGGCCAGATGACCCTGGTTTGTGGCAGACTGAGCGTTTTGTTGAGGAACTACATCAAGTCCGACAGGCTCTTGGTTTGCAGCAAGTGCATCTGCTTGGTCATTCTTGGGGAACAATCCTCGCTGCTGACTACATTTTTACGCAACCAACAGGATTGCAAAGTGTCATTTTTGCCAGTCCAGCGCTAAGTATGCCTCGCTGGATCAATGATGGGATTGAATACCGTACAAAGCTGCCAAAGAATGTACAAGATATCCTAAAACAGCATGAGGCAAACGGAACAACATCCTCACAGGAGTATCAAAAAGCCACACAAATCTATGATAGATATTATGTTTGTCGCATGTACCCTGCACCTGAGCCTTTGATACGAACAGCTCAAGGTATGGGCCATACTGTTTACCAAACTATGTGGGGACCAGCCGAATGTTATGTGACTGGTAATCTGAAGAACTACGATCGAACTAGCCGCCTTCATGAAATTACTATTCCTACTCTATTCACCTGTGGCCGTTTTGATGAAGCACCACCAAAAACTACAGCGTGGTATCAGAGTTTAGTGCCAAATGCAGAGATGGTGGTGTTTGAACAGAGCGCCCATATGGCACATCTTGAGGAAAGTCAGAAGTATGTTGAAGCGATAGAGGATTTCCTCCATCGTGTTGAAACGAAAAGCAAGTAAGGTGGTCGTATGCAGATAAATGTTGCGGTTGTACAATTTGGCATTCAACCATTTGCTCCTGCTGAGACCCTGGCCGAGGCAGAGTTACGTGTCCAACAAGCCTCAGTTAGAATCGAGCAATTTATCAAAAAAGCTTCGTCCAGAGCAGATATCATCGTTTTCCCAGAAAATTTTCTCACCGTTGTGCTTGGGGACAAGGTCCTTGCTGACTACGAGAGTCGTTACGTCCAGCACTTTCAGCGCCTAGCGGCCGAATATAATATAGACCTTGTCCCCGGCTCTTTCATTGAGGGTGACCAAGATGGGCTCTATAACACCACGTATTATATTGACAAGACAGGTTCCATTCGAGGAAAATACCGCAAAATCAATCTTTGGCATCACGAGAGACTGTTGCTGACTCCTGGCGATGTAACCTCTGTCTTCGATACCCAGTACGGCAGGGTTGGCTTAATCATTTGCTGGGACCTGATGTTTCCTGAAGTCTTTCGGGCCATGCTTCAGCAGGGTGTTGAGCTGGTCATCTGCCCAAGCTTCTGGTGCTTTGAGGATGCTGGCATAGGCCTTAAGTATGATCCCGATGCAGAGACCAAACTGGTCGATGCTCTCTGTACAGCACGCGCTTTTGAGAACGAAATTATCCTAGTTTATGCTAATGCAGCCGGGAAATGCGTCGGGCCAGAAGGAATATTACGGCTTATTGGTCACTCCCAGATCACCGCACCTTTCACAGGACCGCTACATATCCTTCCCCACTCCAATCAGGAAATGTTTATTCAATCCGTAGATACTGCTATTCTCAATACCGCTGAAGATGCTTATAGTATCAAGAAGGACCTGGGTGTACAAGCTTGATTTAGTCTGGCTCCCGAGCTGATGATTCATGGTTTAAGAGCCAAATATGTATCGGGTAGATCATTGGCGAACAGAACTACATCACCTGGCTTAGCAATCTGACCAAGTGTCGCTGTTACCTCCTCCAGAGTATTCACTATGTGAATAGAGTCCGATGAAAACCCATTTTCCTGTAAACCAGCAAAAATTGGCTTTGTTTGCTGTGCACCAACAAGAATCACATGGTTACAAACCTGTGCGGCATGTTCTCCAAAGCGTTTATTCTCAGTCTCCTCAACACTGCCTAACTCCACCATCCCTGGCGTTACAAGGATTTTTGCATGTCCACGCATCTGGGCTAATACATCAAGACCATTATGAACACCTACGGGATTGGCATTATACGAATCATCGATCACTGTAATACCGCCTTTAGAAGGCATAAGTTGTAGACGATGCTGAGCAGGCTCTAGTCGTAGTGCATCGCGAGCGGCTTGCGCTACGGACAAACCTAATAGATGTACTACAGCCAAAGCAGCACTCACATTCAAAATATTATGTTGACCAAGCAATGGGATACTAACACGAAATTCTAAACTTTCTGCTGGCCAACGCCAAGTAAAGTGACTGGCATGTTCATCAACCACAATGTTCGAGGCGATAACATCAAATGGTTTACCCTGCTCGCCCTCTAAACCATAACGTACGACGCGGTAGCCAGCACGAGATGCTCGTTCTGCCAAAAGTGCAGACATGCTCTCACCTCCGTAGATAACGGCAGGGCTAGCTGTCGGCAGAGAGGCCACGAGTTCGTAGAGTGCATCGGCAATGCGTTCTATGGAACCAAAGCGTTCCAGATGTTGTGGACCAACTGAAGTGATTACTCCCACATGAGGTTCGACAAGTTCGCACATCTTGGCAATCTCGCCTGTATTGTATGCATCCATCTCAACGAGGAACAGCTCATGTTTCGGCTCCAAGTTTTCATTGATCGTGCGAGTGATCCCCATCAGTGTATTAAAGCTCTTGGGAGTCGGCAGGGTCTGCTTCTGAGGACCAAGTAACTGCGCCGTAATATTTTTAGTGCTGGTCTTACCGTAGCTTCCAGCGATTCCGATAACAAAAGGTTTATACGTGGTGATACGCGAACGAGCACGACGCACAAAGCCTTGCCTAATTTGTGCTTCTACGGGGGTCATAAGTAGGTTCCCTCCAAGCACTAGTAGCAACACCAGTCCGGGGGCAAGCAAAGAGGACAGTACAACTATAATAGCACTCACTACTACGGGTATAGTGAAGACGAAAACCGCTAGTCCACAGGTAACGAGCAGCGTGAGAGCCAGTCCCGCGCCCAGGATTCGCCGCATTCTTGGTGTGTAAACAAGAGCTTTCTTTGCTGGCAGGGACTTCCAAAGAATGTGGAGCAAGATAGCACCAACAAGCCAACCTACACCTATAGCTGTTCTGCGAAGGTCTGTGGGTAGAGCTAGCGTTAATAACCCAAGTATAAGAGTTGTTCCACTAGCGAGGAGCGTGGCTGCTGACCAAAGCCAAGCCCGCTGGCGACCCCATGCCAAGAAGCGAGGGGCTTCATATTCTTCAATTTGATACATTCGAGCCGCTACCAGCGCTACTCGAACAATCCAGACAAGCCAGATTATGGCTGCCAGCCCTGTAATAAAAGGTGCAATCATCAAGATGTTCCTCGAAAGAAGGTCTCTACAACGCGACAGAAGTAGGCCGATTGCTCTAAATAGGCATAGTGACCAGCCTCTTTGAGTACAACTAATCCGGCATCAGGAATGAGCTTCTCCATGAGTTGTCCATCGGCAAGAGGTGTATCCTCATCATTTTCACCCCATACCAAAAGAGTTGGTGCTTGAATGCGAGGTAGTAGGGCTCGTAGATCCTCGTTGACTACACGCACTAGAGATGCACGAACTGTACCTGCTGCCTGCTGGTAATCAGGCGAGCCGCGCTGTGCTATCCGAGCATTGGCCCAATCACGTAATGGTGGAGGGACTATAAATGTACGAGAGAGCCAGCGCAAGCTTTTGAAGGTTCGTACCTGCATCCAATATTTTAGAGTACGTTTCGGTCGGATACCAGCACTATCTGCTAGTACCAGTTTGATCACACGCTCTGGCCATTGGCTAGCAAGTTTGATCGCCACACGACCACCATGGGAATGCCCTATCACATGCACCTGCTTGATATTGAGGCTATCGAGCACAGTAATTACCCAAGTTGCATAGTCATTGGCTGACCATGGAGTGGATGGAGGGGGAGTTGCACCAAATCCGGGGAAGTCGGGTGCTATGAGTGTAAAAGCGTGCTTTAGCCCGGTCATCGTAGGTTGAAATAATGCGCTACTCACCCCCCAGCCATGTAGCAATAGCACGGGAGGACCGTTGCCACATTGCTCTATGTGAGCAGGTGGCTGAACCGAAGAATGTAGGTTAGTTGACATATTAGAAGTACTCATCCATTGCTCCAGGGGCTTACAGCCCCTGGAGTTCCGCTTCAGACAAACTTGTACACTGAGTTGGTTAATAGCATTATGATATCTACAGTATATAGTCGATCTGATAGCGAAGTCTAGAAAGCCTTTTATCTGGGAGCAGTTTTCGTGCCACCCAGAGGATTAGTGCTGAGGAGTGAAGAGCTAAACGTGAAGGTACTTCGACGCTTTTCACTGTGACGTTTCAGCGCAATCTCGACTAAGGTAGTTACCAGCTCCGGAAAATCCACTCCTGTCGGTTCCCATAAGTAGAAGGAAAGAGAACCAGGGATGGGATTAATCTCGTTGACATAGAACTTTTTCTCTGAAGGGCGCACAAAGAAGTCAATACGCACAACACCTGACGCATTTAGAGAATTAAAAGCGTTAATTGCTGCTTTTTGAATGTCTTCCGTCAAATCAGGATCGATTGGAGCTGGTATGAGACGCTTGGCACTTTGCATGCCTCGACCCTTGCTTCCTCCATTTTTGTCGCCACTGAGATATTTGTCCTCATAGCTCAGCGTTCCACTGCTAACGGGCTGTTCACAGACAGAGGCACGAGCATCGGTACTATCGCCTAAGACAGAACAATTTATCTCGATGATATCTTGCTGGGCAGGCTCAATCATTAAGCGACTATCATATGTGGCAGCGACATCAAGAGCAAGACGCAGTGCAGAAGCATCTTCTGCACGTGAAACACCAATACTAGAACCGAGGGTAACTGGTTTGACATAAA
>DASYAN010000438.1:0-9586 GCA_036501345.1 Ktedonobacteraceae bacterium | reverse complement strand
ACACGTCCCTGAGTCTATCATCCACTCTTGTCTATGTAGCGCTGGCGATGGGCACACCTCAATTCGCGCTATCCGTATCATCGCCCGTACGACTTCCTTGTGATCAATAATCGTCCGGCGGATGAAGCGCGGCACGATCCGACCTGGGCACCAGATGGCTACCGACCGAGGTGTTAGTCTGATAGCTGCGTTGAGTTGCTGCAGCTGGTGAAGCGCAGAGTGTAGTGTGAGTTGAGTTTGTGTATTATTCATGATGTTTGTCTACCTTTACCAAACTCGGCTTTATGCTGCTTCTTCGGATATGCCATGTCTACCAGATGACTATATGTATGATAGCCTTTAGGTGGATTACATCGTATACAGGTTGGACTACCATAACGCGTATGTGTGATACCACAACCACATGAGGAGCATAGGCTGTCTTCATAAGTGAAGTCGTCAGGGATAGTTGCCTCTTTTTTAGTATCAGAATTATCGCTATCAGAAAAACCATCTGACCGATCCGTTACATTTTGGTCTCTCTCATTTTTACTTTTGAGCTCAGAATCATCACTATCAGAAGAAAGTGTAACGGATTGATCCTTTGTAACGGATGTAACGGCAGGATCGGGAAACTCGGCTTCTTTTATACGTGAGGGCGAGTTCCCTTTTTCTCCCGTTACATCCGTTACATTCATCAATCCGTTACACTTTTCATCGACGCTCCATAGAGTAACAGGGATTTTTAAGCCTGAGACTCCCTTCTGTACCTTGCCTCCAGTGCGTTTAAGTGCGCCTGTCGTGAAACCTTTCATCTGTAAGCTTTGAGCTAACGACTTGGCTTTCTTTGGTGTAACACTGTTCCCTTCACACCATTGTGTGTAACTGGCAATGACAACCTCATTAGGAGTCCATGACTCATTATCAGCTACACAGCATTCGCTGATCCATTGTTGCACGAAGTCCTGAGCATCTCGTTGTGATTTTGTGACATCAGAAACATAGGCTGGAGTCTGGAGGCCGGAAGAATCGAGAGCGTACCATTTGATCGCACCTTGCACGCCCCAATAGAGAATACTGGAAAGAACCTCATCGGATTTCAGGTGCTCCTTCTTGCTTTTATCTTCCTTGCCCAGGAAGCTGTTAGGAAACGGAATTACTCGAACACGTCCCCAGAGTGCGTCGTCCTCGGGATCACCGTTGACGGGCCAGTTAGACAACATCCAGACCTTGAACTGTGGTCTGTATGTAAAAAACTGTTTGTGCTTGAAGGAAGCACGCACTAGGTCGCCGCCCGTCAGCTGCTTAATTTTTGCTGGATTAAGGGACTGGTTACGCTGGCTCTCGCTGGCGAACACGACACGGGACGGTTTCAGCTCGGCCAGATCGAAATTACTCACATCGCCCTCGCGCTTAGCTGTGAACGAGTTGAAGTCAACCATTGTTGCAAGAGGACGAGGGAGAAGTCTCAGGAATATTTCAGAGACGGTGCCTTTTCCGCTCCGTGTAGGACCATACACATAGAAGAGACACTCCTCACGTGTTGAGCCTGTCAAGGAATATCCTAACGCTAATTGAAGGTAGTCTATCATCTCAGTTCCGCCGCCTACTATCCCTTGTAGGTAGTCTATCCACTCCGTAGCATCTGACTCTTTATAATCCACAGGCACGCAATAAGTAAAATACTGCGTTTCGCTGTGAGGTATTAATTCTCCCGTCTTTAGGTTTACAACGCCGTTCTTACAGTTTAACAGGTGCTCAAGAGCATCGAACATATCTACACTTACCACCACGTGAGCACGAAAACAGGTGATAATTCCGTTTATCCGTTTCGTGTCGCTGACGGTGGCTTTTACTATGTTTTCCATCTCAGCTTCTACCGCAGCATGGCGACGTTGACGAAGTGTTGCTATGGCTGCCTTCGTTAACCTTGCCAGTCCTTCGTCTGTTTTCCAATGTGTGCCATTGTAGTACATCCATCCAATAGCTTCATTATAGGCAAAAACACGTCCGAATAATTGATGCATCGCTTCTCCGTTACCTGCATCATCGGCTGAAAAAGCACAAAGGTTTTTTGCTGACTCCTTCCTAGGAGCCTTACCATTTCCATTTGAGGAATGATCCTTCTCAGGATTGTAGGCGACTGTATCGCTCCAGGGATTGCGCTTTGCATAGGAGTAGGCAGACGCAACCTTTGCTCTTGCTTCTGTTTCAGTGAAGGGCTCCGTATTGCCTTTCTGGTTGGTAGTGTGTACACGTCTCGCAAATTCCATACAGATGGTTTCTGCTTCCTGCTGGGAATAGTTGTTATCATGGAGCTGCTGGGCCAACTTGAAGCAAGCATCATCCCTTCCGTTGTGGGCTTCACTAAGAGCATTATCAAGGGCTACATCGGCTATGGAGCGTTTCATCTTGTCCTCTGGGGGATTAAGTAGATTTAAAAAACTACGGAGATCATTAGGGAGAATATCTAAGCTATCCAGTTCGCCAGGAGTGCGCAGCCAGACGTATTCGCCTTCTGTATTTCTTCCGCAGAAGACAGCGTATCCACCGTCTCCTCGAATATCAAGCCCTGGCCAGCGAGCACCTAATTCCTTCTTGCTCTTGCTATTCAGTGTAGGAACATGCCAGCCAGGATGCTCGAAGTCAGCGTGCCAACCACCGGAGCCCGTCCGCCTATGTGGATCTAGCCCTAAGCTCTCAAAGGTCTTTATTCCAGCTTCGCCGTCGCCGTCAAGAATGATGAGATTGCTTATTGATCCGGTGACGACTGCCCAGGCCGCTGGATTGTATTGTTTTTGCCATCGCTCTATCTGCTCAACAGTAGCGCGTGTTGTCTGCTGCGACTTCCAGGAGAAGTATGGTTTTTTGGTGATGTCGATGGGAATAATTGACCAATTTAGCGACGTTGCCGCATCCATGACTATTTGAGGAAGAGATATAGACATCATGATATCTCCCGTCTATTAATGCGGTTAGTACATTCCGCAGGAATATAGGCAGATACCATTGACGTCGGATAAAAATTGTGGTAAGCTTTACTTGACAACTTAATAAGAGACATAACGAGTCCTTTCTAAGGAAATGGGACGCTCCGGCGCTTGGCGGCTTTCTGGAGCGTTTTATTTTGTTCAAAATTTCTTGGCCGGAAGCCTTAAGACTTTCTCAGACTGTGCTCTTTCCTGCTCTCTCCTATCCCTTGCGTTCCAGTACCGGCGACCATGTCTGCCGCTCTTGCATTTCATCTCTCTTGCGTTTCTCTTCCACAATAGCATTAACTTCTGCATTTAGTGAGCGTCCATTTTGCCTGGCGCTTTCAACAAGATATTCTTTCGATTTGGACGCAAGGTACACGGTTATTTGCGTCCTATTCTTTTCATAGGTAAACGTTACTGGCATTTCTCAATCCCTCTCCCTGGCTATTCGTAGCCGTTCCTTTGATCTTTCCTTATTATACTTTATACTTGCCGCAAATGCAAGTATAGACGTATCGTTTATCAAAACATCAACATAGTGTTTACGTCGCAACGAAGTATACCATATCTTATTGAAATATACAGGTCATTTCATGCCCGTAAGGTTTGTATAATACATCACTCACTTGGCTTTTGCTGCAAGAGCTGGAGTATCTGCTCTTGCGTCTCTTCAATCTTGCCTAGACGTGTCTTGACAACTTCAATGTTGCTATCGAGCAGGGTAAAAGCATCGCCGATCTTATCGAAGCTGGATTTCATCCCCTGGTCAAGGGTTTCGATATCCTCTTGTATTCCTTCAAGATGTCCTCCCATTGCGATGAATTGCTTTTCAAGAAATGAGATGCGGTGTTCTGGTTTCGGGTTAATCATAGTGGGGTCCTTTCTGGTGTGCCGTCTACAAATTGTGAACGGTTTAGCTTGCCCAAGGTCTCCCAACTTTGGGCTGTAAGTACTGCTCTCTCAGTACAAGATAGTATTGTCGTGTCCGGTCTGGCATATCCTTCAGCTCGGCCATGCCAGCAGTTGCGCCAAGGATGATTCGGCTGATGAGTATCTTCTGCTCATCGGGTGTCCGGCGTTTGCGCTTGCTCTCTTTGTCTTCATCTGGTGCTTTGATGAGTGCTCTATCTGGTGCTTTGTCAGGCACAGCTCCAGGTCCGTACATCACTTGGGTATCAAGCTCCAGCGTAAACAAGGGCACGGCAGCATTATGTTTCTGACAGATGATCATGGTAAATCCATGCTTTGCTAAATTCAAGCGATGCTCATAGAAGTCCCAGCTGGATGCTAGCGTCGTTGCTAGCATCTCGACTTGTCTCTCCTCTTCAAACATGCGGTATCTGAAGTTGGTCAGTCGCTCGAGTATCTGAAGCGGATACTTTGGGTACTGCAATTCAAATTGTCGCATGACGGCTATGCGCCTTTGCCGTTCCGAGAGCATGACTACCAACCACCTCCATATTTGCCCTTGCTGCCAGAGTCACCTCCTAGCGTGTCATCATTGCGGCGACGGGTGAGCTCTCTCAAAAGTTCATTGTCCATGCGTTTTCGCTCCTGTTCAACCTGAGCATTTTCACGGTCAATCACTGATTGATCAAAGGCTTGCTCCACTTTAATCTCAGAACGCGCAACACTGTTAATAGCCTCCTCTTTCTCTTGCATATCCTTGATAAATTTCTTTTGGCTTTTGACGGTGACGACGGTCAAGAAAATGGTTGCTATTGCATCGATGATAAGCGGTCCAAAGCTACGAAAGTACATAGAAGCTTGCCCTTTAAAATCGGTTGCAGCAATCTTGATATGGCCTTCGATCATAAACATTTGGGCAAAGCTATTGCCTATTGCCAGTCCTAGAAAACACAGCGTTAAAACGATTGGAACCCATAGCATTGAGCGGTCTTTTACGGCTCTTTTTGCCGTTGTCACAACAGAGTATCCCATCACTGGAATCATCATCTCCAGTCCGACTGATATCCCGTAGCTATAGAGACTGTAAGGGTTGCTCCAATCGAACTTTCCTGCCCAAACTTGCCCTATCGCACTGCCAACAATCCACGCAATGAAAGGTGGCAAGAGATAGGCCAGAACGGTAAAGAACTTGACGACTACCCATTCAAGTGGACTTTGCCTATCCTCATTGAAACTTTCAACCGTTTTGCGGATACGTTCGGTATGCTGGCGTGCATCGCCACTACTTGTCGTAATCTGGATATCAGGCATAAAGGTGCCAGAAACAACCTCAGCATCCTTTGCTTGCTCGGGTATGACTGCTACTTGCTCGTTAGCAGCTGGTGCAAGAGCGGTTGAGTTATCTGGACGCGTGGCACCAAATGATTTATCTGGATCTAGTCTGTTTATGATGTAGGTGAGGGCCTTTCCCTTGAGATCCATCGAATTAAATTTCCTTTCTGAAAACCATTAACTACTTTCAGCAATCCGGTTCTATCGGGGTTAACCAACGACTAGTCAATTTAAATCTGAGGTCTCTGCGCAATAAACCCGTGTAAAAACACCATTAGTAGGGGTAAAACACTGCTCAAAATTTGGGGACGCAATAACGTACTGCGTCCCTATTGCGCCGAGTGAGAGCACTAGATGTCCGACAGGTCAGGAGCTTCTTCAGAAGGATTCTCTTTTGCAGTAGCCCTCTCTTTTGCAGCCTTCTCACGCAGCTTCTTGTGAGCTTTGTTGATCTTTGCGTTTGTCTCACGGTGTTGACGGGCAATAGCCTTGGTTACTACGGGCGAAACCAGCTTAATCATGTCAGTGAGTACCGACATTAGAAAAACATCTTCTTCGTCATGAGCCTTTTTCGCTTCAGCTTTGAGGTTTTGAAGGATGGTTTCAACTTTTTCAACTGATTTTGCGTTAGTTGCCATGGTAGGGGTATCCTTTCAAAAATGAATCTTGACTCGCTTCCCATCATGGCCTATGCTATAAGCAGACATGTGGGAAACCACTTGTTCACAATGCCGACTGATCTACTTTTTGCGAGGTGAGAAGTCGGCTGAAATTTTGCGCTACAAGAGACTACACATTTACATTTAGGCCTTCGATCTGCTGGTATTGGATGGTTTGGCCTAGCGCTTTAGAAATGGCATGCGCTAGCTTCTTAGCAGTATTCAACGTTATGGTTTCACCTGCCATAGCTCGGTTGAGTGTATTTACATCAATCCTCGCCTGTCTAGCCATTTCATTCTTGCTCCATCCACATTCGACTCTGTAATATTCTAAGTTCATTGGCGCACCTCTGTGCTTTAAAATGATACCTTAGAATCGAATGGTTGTCAATGAGATAGGCTAATTTCATATGAACGAGATAGCCGTTTCTGTAATCCCCAGATCCCCACGTGCGATCTTCGCAAAATCTTAGGTACACATGCCATAGAACATTTGTTCATTCTTGTGTTACTTCTGATGAGTTATCTACAACTTATCCACGAATTGTGAATAAAAGCTCATACTAGAATTGACTACACTGATAACTACTATTCGTTACACTATTTCTAAAGAATTCTACAACAAAACAGGTAGTGTAACGCGTCAGACCACCTTAGCAGCATAGGTAGGTACATTGTATTATTGACACGTCAAACCGTCAGATTTGCATCGTAGTGCGTTGTAGGTGGTACTGCGATATTAGCGTCTTTGGCGGTAGCACGACTCCGGCTTGCGTACAAAAATGAGTACAAAATTGTGAAAAATCTGTGAAAAAGTTGTAGCAATGCTATGTAGTTGTTACAACTTTGTGAGGAATGTGAGACGATCATGTCGATCGGTGTTGCAATTGGAAGACAATCTTCTGAAGAGTTGCTAATTCTTCATCAGTCAGGAGTTGCAGGATGGGATCACGTTGGAGTTGAACGGAGCCAGAATGTTCGATGCTGTGCTTCTCTCTGAACTCCGGTAATCTCGCCTTGGCCAGCAGACTCAGGAGATTATCTGAATACACACGCTCCATTAGCGGCTTACCATCTTGATAGACGACTTTACCAAGAGAAACAACAGGCTTCGTAACTCCCTGGATCGCACGTCGAAACAGTTCTGCTCGGATAATGTCGTTGGCTTCTTGCTCCGCAATATGGAACCGTGCCGAGAAGGTTTCATCGTGTTCTTTCCAATAGTAGATGGTTGAACGATGGATACCAGCAGACATGCAAGCTGCACGAATATTCGCGGTCATGGAGAAGGAGTGCAAAAACTTCTCTTGTGCGATGGTTCGCGCTTCTGCTGTAAGTGGTGCAGACTTGCGCGTGTGTGGTGTAGGAGTGTCTATGTCAGACATGTAAAACCTCTTTTGTCCTGTGCCTATCCAGCATGTTTCACGAAGTGCTTAAAGATATGCAAGCATGGTCCTATTTGCTGGAGAAAGCTGATATATGCAGCAATGTCACCAATAAGCACGAGATACTTTGCATCGCCGGCGTTGACAATAAGCACAGCATAGGTATCATTTTCCGCATGGTAGAAGGATCTCATGCAACCAATATCGCTATCAGGCATCTCAGCGTATCCATCTTCTATCAACGCATTTTGAGTATTCTTCTCATATTTCCAGCTCTTAATGCGTTTGAAGACACTTTCAAGCGCATAGACTTTGGTGAGCGTCGATTCTGCTGTATTGTCCTTTGTTGTCATATCTTGCTCTCCTAATTTGGCAACCGCTTATGCCCTGTGCCGATGCAGCAGGAAACGAAGTTGTTCCTGAAAAACGACTCTAAGCGCATTTCATCAGGAAAGGTCAACCAGCGAAGCTTATCATCCAAGGGGCTACTCAATAAACACGTGTAAGGATATATTTCGCCAGGATCTTTTGAATGAAATATTCTGCACGCGCCCATTGCAAAGATCTCCTGGTACTGCCCTCGTACAATCTCCGTCTCTGGCGTTGTGTGGCTCCAATTTTCGGATCGCATGATACTGCCTATCTCCAGATGATAAGCAATGAGCGTGCGTTCATCGCGTGCAGCTGGAACAGGTGGCGCAGTTGGGATGGTTTGGCGTGTTCGTCTAAGCATGGCTCTCTCTCCTTCTCCTGAGTCAAGATACTTTTGTCATCATGATACCACATGGTATATAATGCTATATGAACTTATCTCAAGTTGTTTTATAAGTGAAATAGAAGAATTTACGGCAATTGTCGTAGAAAGGAAAAATGATGCCTTTAAATTTTAAGTTGAGACGGGAAATTTTCGAGCGGAACACGGTTGATTTTGCGGATCTGGCGGACGTTACCTTTCGAGAAGTCTATGATTTCGAGGAAAGCGGGATTGCGACCGAGAAAGTAATTCGCAAATGTTTTGCTGCAATTGAACAACTTCAGCGACGAGCACTCACTGAAAGCGAAAAAGAGCACCTGCTGGACGAACCGTTTGATCCAAGAGCAGCACTGGAGACACAGAAACGATTTGAGCAAAATCGCCCAGCACGAGAAGCGCGAAAAGATCTGGCCAGGGAGCAAGCCCTGACAGCTCAACGTCTGCGCGAATTGTAGGTGGACCATCATGAAGCTATTCACCAATGACATAGAAAGGCACAAAGCCGACTTGATCGTTCTGGGCATGAAGATTGATCGGCTCTCCCGTCTCGCACCAGAAATGGATGCTCAGATCGCAAGAGAAGCCAGACGTAGCAAGGTTGGCGATGGGAGTCGTCACTATAGTGCACCTGGAGAATATAGCAGGAAGAGCACATCAGTACGAACACGCTATACAGCCCATGAGCTGAAGCAATTGCTCCCTGCTTCAGTGCGCCAGCGCTTTTGGGACGAGTACAACCGTACGAATTACGGTGCGGCTGAAGAGGACTTGATCAATCGATATATCAGGCTCTATCGGTTATAAGCATTGGCACGTGTCTTTCTATCCTTTCAAAAGATGTGGCTGTTCCTCTTGGATGAGGGAGGATGGCCGCATCTTTTTGCCTGAGATGTTACACAAGGGGAAGAGCTCAAATGAGCTTACCATCCTGATGCATTTCATCGATTTCCAGGGACATAAGCGTAATCTGACTTGGTCCGCCCAGCAGTTGCCAGATAAAAAAGTCTGCATCAATTCTGCCGAAGCAATCAGGACATAACCTTGCTTCCTCCGGATACCACATCTCAATTTGGAAGAGATAAGACCACCTCGCAGCAAAGTCGATAGGAGTATGGCGCTTGTTCAGGGCGGTTGAGCAGAAAAAGCAACGACTAAATACCATAGCGCTCAGTCCTCTCATTTTCATCATGCTTTATTTGTAGCATGCATTGAACATAAATGCTTCTGTTGCTTGTGTAAAATAGTACTTTGTTCCTTGCTCGTTGGACAAAGCACAAAAATAGCCCCGGCCCACTCGCGATGAATGGCCGGGGCGTCGTTATGCAGACCTACTACCTCTCTCTCCTCTCTGGCAAGAGATACATTGTGTGACGTACTATCGTTGGTCCTGGGAGCCTACGTGGTCTTCTGCGAGGCATGCATGCGCCTATGAGACAACCTACGACGAGCGCGGCACCGATGACTGTAGTCAGGATAATGATACTGAGCATGTCTATCTCCTCTTGCTGTGTCTAGCATCATCGTTGACGCGAACTTGCATCTCGTTACGATGGAACTCAGGTACCGATTGCATCCAATTCACAATCTCGTCAG
>DASYAN010000437.1:0-24735 GCA_036501345.1 Ktedonobacteraceae bacterium | reverse complement strand
GGAAGGAATAGCTCTGGCAACGGTAATCCTCGGCATTGTATTAGTTTCCACCCGTTATCAAGATGTCTTGGCTATTCTACAGCAGAGATCTTCCGGGTTCTCGGTCGGGAAAGGAATACTCTGGGCATATGTAGCACTGTTATCTCTTGGCTGTATGGACTTTAGCATAGGCGCAAGAACACCTAGCGCTGGTTGGTTCCCACCTGTCTACTGGGCACGTATGTTCAGTGTCATGCTTCTTTGTCTTACTGCTTTTGGTATTATGAGACGAAAAGGCATAAAAAGCTTTTTTGCCATTTTACACAATATCGTTAGTTTGCCAGAGCAGCGACGAGGCCTTCTACTCGCTATTATCGCAGGTGTTCTGGAGAGTGCTGGTGTCAGCACCTTTGGTCTCGCAACCCAGATCATTCAACCCGGAGTAATTGCCACCATTGCATCCAACTATGCAGCGGTAGGTGTTATATTTGGAGTTGTGGTTTTTAGAGAGCGGCTGGTCGCCAACCAGCTATTTGGTCTTGGTCTGGTGATGTGTGGACTAGCAGGACTTGCTTACCTACATTCGTAAGACAAGCAAATCTGCGCTTTCCTGAGCACGAGCTTGCCCGTATTCCCCCACCACCTCAACCCACTCCCTAGCCCCAGAAAAAAGAGACCGGAAAAAGTTTAGGGGGATTCCGCGAATGCTTCCAGTACTATGGTAGAGGGGCATAGACTTCAGGTAAATATATTCGGTTTCTCTGCATTAACGACCCAGAATCCAGCGGAAGAAGCCAATAATAGCACAAATGGCACCTACAACTACTGCTCCCATAAAAATAGTATAGTAGCCTGTACCGCCACTATTTACAGCAAAAATGGCAAAAGAGTAGGAAATTACACTAAACACAATACTACCTATGACCAGCACAATCCCCAGCAACAGCAGCCTTAGTCCCTTGCTTCTGGACAACGCACCTCGTAAGCCGGCTCGTTGTGGATCTGGCATGGATGCTTGATTGGGCAGAGGAGGCGCCTGTTGATAGGACTGATTGGGTGGCATCTGTGGGTAGCTTTGTGCAGAAGGTGGATATCCCTGATTGGGTGGAGATGCGTATTGCCCTTGGTTAGAGACCGATTGAGATGGCCTCTGAGGATTGCTTTCCATCCTGTAGTTTCTCTCCTTTAAATATATTTAACGATAACAATATTAGATTCACGCCTCTTGCTGCTCATTCAGAAAAAATATTTTATTACACTTTGATAAATTTTGTCAGCAGATCTATTTGCCTCACCTTTTTGAGCAGCTCTAGATACATTTAGAATACCATATTTACAAATAGTTTTCTAGAGGTATCGAGAGGGCTATAGTCACACTAACGGAGATAATTTTAGATGATGAATCCATACATCCAAATATACTTGACAATTCCAGCCCTTTCACCGATAATGGATGAGCATTAAACATGGGATACTTGGTCTCTATTTTTACACATTTCCAATCCAACCCTTCAGTTAGAGAGGAGGCCATTAGAGAGCCAGCAGTTCATCCAACAAGGAAACACTCCTGAAAGCCAGAGCAGAGCCTGCTGCCGCACTGTATTTTCCCCTGTATTTCACTTCGGGCTTCTTAGCGTCATTTATTTACAAAGAAGCATAAAGTAGAGGTAATATGGTAAAGAGAGATGTTCGGTACCTTCTGTATATCGTCAGCCTGACAATTTTATTCGTCAGCTGTGGCGAACAGAATACAAATGGAACACAATCAACTGTTCATGAGAATATTTCGATCGAAGGTTCAACAGCACTTGAACCCTTCATCTCAAATATCGCAACCACTTTTGAAAAACAGACCTTGCAAGTAACAGCAAAGGTCAAAGGAGGTGGCAGTAACATTCAATCTGTAGTAAGTATGCAGGTGCAAGGAGGGGGAAGTGTTACAGGACTTGATGCTATCACGCAACAGAAAGCAGATATCGGCATGACCGACATCTATGCTGACCCCGCTACCTATTCCAGCCCAGATCTAACGCCGGAAATCGTGATTGTCATACCTTATACCTTGGTTGTCAATCCTGGGCTCACGTTTATCCAATCACTAACAACCCAACAAATTTTGGGTATCTTTTCAACGCATACGATCAAGAATTGGAAGGATATTGGTGGCCCTGACCTGCCTGTCGTGCCTATAAGCATGTCAACAGTGGGTACTCCAACTAATTTTCAGACTACTATTTTGGGTGGGAACCTTGAGGCTGGTACACCAGTCGCAGAGAATGCATCTCCTAACCTCCTGGATACTATTGCTCACACCCCAGGCGCTATTGGCTACGCTGCTACTCCACTTCTTACTGGGAGTGTCCGAGCAATTGCTATTGACGGACTAACGGCTACACCAGACAACATTGAGTCAAACCGCTATCACTTTTGGAGTTATGGGCACCTCTATACCTTAAAGAATAGTGATAGCAATATCACTTCTTTCTTTAACTATGCCCTTACACCTGCGGCCCAGCAAGTTGCTCAAAGCCTTGGCTATATTCCACTTGCAAGTATGAAAACACTTACATGATGTGAAGTCAGGATACAAAAATAGGGTATAAGCCCCTAGAGCCTTGCCCTGGTAGAGGGCTGGCTCGATTGCAGGCTGTTCATAGCCAACTGGGACCAATCACAGATTTTCTGCACGCTGGCAGATTCAGGACAGCGGCTAGTACATTGAGGCGGAATAGAATCCACGATAGAACACAGTGACCAAGCCTATTGTGGGACTTGGGCACAGGGGTCCTAATTCTCTGACAAATATTCATGTGTTTGTGTTGCATCATGAATATTTGTCTATTGACAAATATGCTATCATGCTCCTTGTAGTACAGAAACAATTGAAAAGTGTTTCTGCGGTTCCAGGGTAAATCGTTCCCCTGGGTAAAAGCACTAGCGTACACGTTTCAGGTGCTACCAACTAATGATCCGAGTTGTCTTGAGAGCACTGCGCTCGCTCGGGGAAGTTGACACGACCGTGGGCTTGGGCCGAGCCTGCGTGAAACTGCTGCTAGCGGGTACATTCCGTTCAGCTCTTGCGCGAAGCCTCATGACGAAAGTCCTGGGGAGTGGTCACCAGATCCAAGCGATCCGCAAGAACTAATTAGTATGATTAATAAAAACAAGCAAGCAAACCAGAGAACCGAGACCGAATTCAAGTTTGTCATTCTAGCAGATGGAAAACCAACAGGCCCCAAA
Organism: Ktedonobacteraceae bacterium; assembly: GCA_036501345.1. Lineage (GTDB taxonomy): Bacteria > Chloroflexota > Ktedonobacteria > Ktedonobacterales > Ktedonobacteraceae > DASYAN01. The sequence goes on along the minus strand of DASYAN010000437.1, from coordinate 21,516 downwards.
GGACCACGAGCAATAGTCATGCGACGAAGAAGGGCCAAGAAACCATCTCCAGGACAAACCAGAGCCACTGCACTGTTGCCAACAGAACAACCAGAACCCATAACGCTCACTCCAGTAAAACAGGCTATTTCGCAGAGACGTAGAAGCTCCTGGCCCATTCTAATCGTTAGCATGCTACTTTTGTTGCTTGGAGGAGGCTTCTTCAGTGTGAGCAACTCCCTTATTCCCCTCAGAAATACTTTCCCAGGTCTGGCGTCGGCCACGATTACCATTACGCCTGATAGCCACAGACTACAACAATCCTATGATCTACAGGCAGTCACGACCCCACCGATCGCTATACAACAGCAGATCCCAGCACGTCTATTGTCCTTTACAACAGATGCACAATCCATAACAGTACCTGCATCAGGAACAAGCACCATTCCTGCCACCTACGCTAGTGGAGCACTGACGTTTCAGAATATACTCTCTAAAGAGCAAACCATTCCTGCTGGGACAGTCTTCATAGACAAAAATGGGATAAAGGTGACAAACGAGCAAAATGCAGACGTTCCCGCCGCACAACTTCTTCCCGATGGCAATGTCATAGCAGGAACTATCACCGTTTCAGCTCAAGCACTTGCACCTGGTGATAAGGGAAATATTCAGCAACTTGATTTCAATCAGATACCATGTTATATTGCAGGCATTACAGTAGAAAATACAGCTCCCTTTTTCGGTGGACAAGAACAACAAACATATCACTACGTTGAACAAAGTGATATTGACCATGCAGTAAACACTCTCCAGAAAACTCTCGCACAAAAAGGTCGTACTGCCTTACTCAGAAAAATCTCACCTGATGAACAGCTCATCGGTCAAATACAATATACTCACTCTGTGTCTTCTCCTTATAAAGCTGGAGAAACAGTAGGAGGCAATATAACAGTAACGGTGGCAGTCACCTGCTTTGGAGAAGTCTACAACCAACAATTGGTACAAACAATGATAGCAAGTCAGTTGCAAGCAGAGGGAACCCGCACGTTTACAGCCGACTACAAACTGGTAGGACCCATTACCACAAAAGTAGTCAGTATCAAACAACTAGATCTTCAAGGGACTTTCTCATTACGTTTTCAGGCACAAGGCCTATGGATCTACCAGATTCCCAATAGCAAGCTGCAAGCAATGGTAAAACAAGTTGCAGGCAAGAGCCACAATGCCGCTCAGGCCATTCTCCAGCATGAGGCGGGGGTAAACAAGGCTCAGATTGACCTCTCCCTCATTGCTGGCAACAGCTTGCCACAGAATCTTCACCAGATTACGCTACACGAGGCCTTGACGTCCTGATTTGAGTACTAGCAATCCCGTCTCCGTTTCCACGCCCACAACGGTTGGTACACAATCACTAGCATTCTTTCGTACACAGAATTCCAGGTCTCGCTCCTGCCCAGAACCTATCAGATCGCGGGCAGATTGAGCATATTCAAGCAGTCTGGGAGCAGGATAGCTCTCATAGAGTGCAATGGCACCATGAACACTATCACGCACTTGGCATTTTGGCTGTTGACGCAATAATTCAAGGGCCAGATAACCTGCACAAGTCGTATCTTCAAGCGAGAAGTAGCCATACTCACCAGCACAGACAATTGAGATGTTACAATCACGCTCCTGAGCAAGCGCAAGAGCATCGGATACCACAGCCTGTGCATTGTAAAAACTACCGGCCAGACGTGTACTCTGTTCAGGGCAAGCAAAAAGAGCACGCGTACCATTGCTTGTCGTGAGAATAAGATCACGGTCAGATAGATCGATTTGTGCAAACTGCGCAGGCGAATTGTTGTAATCGAAACCGGGAGGTGTTTTCGTATGACGCTCTCCGCATAACAAACGACCAGACACTTTCTGAGCCGCCTCACGTGCCTGTTCAAGCGTCTGAGCTGCCAGCACTTGTCTTGCCCCCTGATCAAACATGACTGCCATAGTTGTCGTGGCACGCATCACATCCAGCACAATATACACATCATTTTCAGGTACCTCAACAAAACGCAATTCGACTGGATTAAAGAAAATGGTTAAAAGCAAAGGTTTTCTCCTATATAAAAATTTTGTTTATAGCTCATAAAAACAAGCGTTAGAGCACTCCTGCCTGAAGACGGGAGCACTCACGCCTCTTCTTTATTTATAGCGGTTCGCCAAAAGATTGAACTTCTAACCTACCTTGAAGTCTTCTCCTTTGACAGATCAAGACTTCAGCGAACTGCTATATGTTATGCTAGAGCGCAGGTAGGCTTCCGCTACAGTGTTGGTGGCAGAAATCATGCTCATCGAAAAGTAGACTGCTAGCTTTGAAGAGAGCCTACCAACAGACGACAGGGAGACCACCAGAGCGCAAGCCCAACTACTTAATATCTCGCATGCTGAGCTGGACACGCCCACGCTGCATATCCACTTTCAGGACGCGAACCTGGACAACCTGACCAACCGCCACAACAGTGAGTGGGTCATTGACATAACGGTCAGCTATTTCTGATCTGTGTACAAGTCCATCCTGTTTGACACCGATATCGACAAAAGCCCCAAAGTCTACAACGTTACGGACTGTCCCCTGCAGGACCATGCCAGCTTGTAAATCTTCCATCTTGAGCACATCATGCCGCAGAATAGGAAGGGGCAGTGCATCACGTGGGTCCAAGCCTGGCTTCTCCAGATTCTCCAGGATATCGTTGAGCGTAGGTAGACCAACACCAACTTTTTTGGCCATGTCAGCTAGCGCAGTCAACTCACTATCAGGCGCAGCCGTGGCACGATTACGGTTGGATCGGCCCAGGCTATTCTGCAGTTTGCCAAGCGTATTTTGCATAGTAAGCATCTGGCGGAATTGTGCAATGCGCTCCGCTGGTCGGTCTTTCTTTTGATCGCCGGGTAGCAGTTCCAGAAATGCTCGTGCTGCATCATAGCTTTCAGGATGAATGAAAGTATTATCCAGAGGCTCACGACCATTTGCAATCTTGAGGAAACCTGCTGCCTGAACAAAGGTCGCCGGACCAAGGCTGGGAACTTTCAACAGCTCTTGGCGTGATTTGAATGGGCCATGCTCCTCGCGATATTTGACGATGGCATTAGCTACACGCAAATTAACTCCTGACACATGCTTGAGCAACGCGGCAGAGGCTGAGTTGACCTCAACACCTGCAAAGTTTACACACGAAACCACCACGCGTTCCAACATACCCGCCAATTCTTTTTGATCTACGTCATGCTGATAAAGCCCCACTCCAACCGCCTTAGGATCAATCTTGACCAATTCAGCCAGTGGATCCTGTAAACGTCGGGCAATCGAGATGGTGCCCCGCTGTGTAACATCCAGTGTGGGAAATTCTTCACGAGCAGCATCTGAGGCCGAATATACCGATGCTCCTGCTTCATTCACGATCACATAGCCGATCTTATCCTGCTCGCCTGTCTCTTCCTCTAGCTGGCGGATTAGGCCAGCTACCAGTTGCTCGGTCTCGCGTGAAGCAGTGCCATTGCCAATGGCAATCACACTGATAGCGTGCTCGACCAATAGCTTGCGCAATACCCGCAGAGCTTTCTCTTCCTGGTGCAGATAGATTGTATCAGATGTCAAATACTTGCCAGTCTCATCAACGACTGTCACCTTACAACCGGTACGATAGCCAGGATCAAGCCCTAAAATCTTCTTCCCTCGCAGCGGCGGCTGTAAGAGAAGATTGCGCAGGTTCGTAGCAAAAATATTGATTGCATGCTCTTCCGCCTGCCGCGTCAACTCCACACGAATCTCACGTTCCATCGACGGGGCCAGCAGGCGCTTATAGCCATCCTCCATTGCATCCTCAAGGTTGCTGGCAAACGGTGAAGTAGCTTTTATTGGATAGTGCCGAGTAATATCATGCTTGGCCTGCTCATAAGACAAAGAAGCACTGACACGCAACACATCCTCGCGCTCAGCCCGATTGAGAGCAAGAATGCGGTGTGGAACAAGTTTAGTGATAGTTTCGTTGAACTCGTAGTAGAGCTGATAGACACCATTGGGGTCTTTCTGAGCAATTTTATCAGGATCAGCTGCGCGTGCACTCACTATTGAGTTCTTGAAGAACGAGGACCTCACACCTCCACGGACATTGGCATCTTCGGCAATCACCTCAGCTACGATATCGCATGCCCCTGCATAGGCTTCCAGACTGGTCTCAACCCCTTTTTCAGCATCTAAGAAAGGACGTGCATGTTCCTCCAATAGTGCATCAGCATCACCCGTCAATTCAAGCTGCTGTAAAATAATATCGGCAAGTGGGGCCAAGCCCTTCTCACGTGCCACACTGGCACGCGTTTTGCGTTTGGGACGATAGGGTAAATAAAGATCTTCAACTTCTTGCAGAGTTGTTGCTGCCTCAATGGCTGCCAGCAATTCCGGCGTTAGCTTGCCCTGGGTATCGATTAGCCTGCGAACATCCAACTTCCGCTCATGCAATGCTCGTAGCGATATAGTTCTATCGGCAATTGTCTGGATTTGTACTTCATCAAGACTTCCCGTAACTTCTTTGCGATAGCGTGAGATAAAGGGGACGGTATTATTTTCGTCCAACAGAGCAATCGTGCGTGCAATCTGCCCACTATCTAAGCCCAGTTCGAGACTAAGCATTCGGGCTATATCCGTGACCGATAACGCCTCTTCTTGAGGGACATCTGTTACCAATGAGGATTGATTCGTCTGTTCCTGAGTTGCCAAATGTGTAAGCCTACCTTCCTTCAAGCTCAGTCAAATTTCTTCAGGTACTTTTTCTCTTCCCTGTCGTTGGAGAGAGTATAGCACGAATGTTCCGTTTATTCAAAGAGTGATTTCAGCTCTACAACCCCTGTCGCCTAGGTGCCAGCCTTGCTTGAAACCTCATCGTCCCTAACCAACCGCCCGTCCAACCAAGAACCCAGGCCAGTATGATTCCACCAACAGCCCAGGCAATAGCATTAGGCAAGAAAGGCTGGTCATGCATAATAGACAAAGCAGACCAGGATGGTTGTATATTCTGCCATGCCATACCAAGTGCTTCTCCGGGACGCTGGTAGGGAGCAGTAACAGCTTTCAGTTCCTGCCCCAGTCTGAGAACTAGTCCAATTGCCAGTGAGAGCCAGAAGAAAACCGTTCCGACAAGACAGGTGTGATAGCCCGCCCGACCTCCACGAAAAGATCCACCGCCTCGTCTGGTTGCCATAAAGCCTGCAAAGGCATAGAAGAAGAGGGCCATCAGGGTAGACAAGAAGAAACCGGAGTCATTCACAGATAAAACCACCAGAGCACCCAGGACACCTTGCAGCCCTCCCCACAGACATCCCTGGTTGGCAGGGTTGGGAAGTTGCCGTGATGACTTGGCAGGCGGCACAGGCTTCTGTACAGGCGGAGCCATCCTAGATCCTGGAGCCCCATTCGTTCCTTTAGGTGGCTGACCAGGATGCGGTACATGACGATTGGACCCAGATTGTGCTGGAGGCACTTGTGGATAAGGAGGATATGAAGAGCCATTTATATAAGGCTGAGGCGCAGGAGCATTCGGAGATGGAACTTGTGGCGTTGCATATCCCAATGCTGGAGCAGTCGGCATGGGAGGAGCAGGAGCAGCAACAGTTGAAGAGTATGGCGTTGCGTACCCCAATCCTGGAGTTGCCTGTATAGGAGGTGCAGCAATGGTTTGATCCGCATAGGCAGTGAATGCAGGCTCACGTAACGCCTCTGCGAATTCACGCATACTCTGATACCGTTCGCTGGCATTGATTGCTAATGCCTTCAACAAGGTACGCTCTATCCTCGGAGATAAAGCGGGATTAAGCAGGCGAGGAGCGATCAAGTCGTCACGCATTGTGCGACCGAGTGAAGCGGGAGGCAATCTATCGGTCAACAATAGATACATCGTCGCGGCCATAGCGTAAATGTCAGACTGCGGACAGGTCTTGCCCACGTACTGCTCAACAGGACTGAAACCCTCTGAGACCGCCTTGATCATCGTCTGAGTGGTTTTTACAGGATCGTAGAGTTTTGTCAGGCCAAAATCAACAAGCACTGTTGTCTGCTGAGGCGTTAAAATGACGTTTCCCGGTTTAATGTCTCGATGCATAATCGGCGGATTGCGGCTATGCAATTCTTGCAAGACATCCATAATCGGCAGCAACCAAGCCAGCACTTCTGATTCACTACATGGACCAAGGAGCTGCTGATGAGGTTCTCTCTTTCCAACCAGACCACCAGCCACACGAGCCTGCAGGATTTGCAAGAGATTTTTACCTTCTATCAATTGCATGACCACATAGAAGCGTCCATTCGTCTCGAGGGCATCATAAACTTCAGGCAGGTGCTTACTCCTCACAGTGAAGAGTACACTCGTTTCCATCAAGGCCTGCCGACGCGCTGCCGGAGTTACATTATAGGTTTCTTTAATCGCACAAGGACGATTCCCCTCGCTGGTATCAGCACCACGGTAGACTGCACCAAACCCACCGCTATTGATCAAATCACCAATCACATACTGGCTTCCAATGACCGTTCCCGGCACAAGTGCTACTGGCAAGCTCATAATAGAGCATCTCCTCCCTCTACAGGGCGCCTAATGTCAACGATTATCTCAGCGATTGCCACCCACCATAACTCCTTCCTCAATTACATAGACGTTTCAAATCATCTACGATACAATGTTAGGCATAGTTACATCCTCAAGTTTTGCTAGGACATTGCTGCAAGCAGTTAGGCAAAAAGGACCCGTTTCGGCAAATAACCTACTGAGAAAGAAGTTGACGCCGACAAAAAAAATTAGCATAATTTAAACGGATGACCTTCTAGCGGGCGATGCGCTTGCAATACCCTACACGTATGATACAATAAGCCCAGACTGAACTGATCTAGGCACAATGTTGCAGGAGAAGAGAGCAAACATTTGGGACAAAATGTAATGTTTAATGCAGATCCTGACCGTGATAAGACGGCAGAAACCGAACGCGAGAATCTACCGGAAGCAGATCTTAATAATCTGGCGCAAAGCGACAGTTTACGCCTCTATCTTCGCGAGATTTCACGTATTCCCCTGCTCTCTGCAGCAAGCGAGGCACGCCTTGCAGAGCTAACCGAAAAAGGAGACAGGGATGCGCGTAATCATCTGATCGAAGCGAATCTGCGACTAGTAGTAAGCATCGCCAAAAAGTATGTCGGGCAGGGACTTTCCCTGGAAGACTTGATAGGCGAGGGCAACATCGGACTTATCCGTGCTGTCACCAAGTTCGACTTTAGAAAGGGATTCCGCTTCTCCACTTACGCAACCTGGTGGATTAAGCAAGCTATTACACGCGCCATTCTGGAAGGGACTCGCGTGGTTCGGCTTCCTGTCTACATTATGGAAGAGGTCATGCGTGTCAAACGTACAACCCGTCAGTTGTATCAAGAGCTCGGACGCGAGCCAACACCTGAGAGTATTGGTGAGCGACTCGGGATGCCCGCTGAGCGTGTGAGTGAGTTGTTAATTTGGGCAGAGAAGGTCTTTTCGCTCGATGCTCCTCTTTCTGAAGAGGAAGAAAATACGCTGGGCGATATCATCGAAGATATGCATGAACGAGGCCCATCTGAGATCACAGACCAACAACTTCTGCGCGAAGAAATTCGTAAAGTCCTTGGACAACTTACTATGCGTGAACGTCAGGTCATTGAATTGCGTTTTGGTCTGGTCGATGACCACGATCATACCCTGGAAGAAGTTGGCAAGAAATTAAAAGTCACGCGTGAACGTGTACGTCAGATCGAAGAGCGTGCAATCCGTAAACTGCGCCATCCAGCGGCGAGTCGCATTCTCAAAGACTACCTCGAGTAAGCAGAGCAAGTTAGAAAAACCCAAAGAAAGGAGGCGGCGTTTCTCTCCATACCTATTAAGGTTGGGGTATCGTGCCGCAACTTAGATGGACGAACTGGCCGGACAGTACGTGGGTGGCTACTTGCTGGAAGAAGAAATCGGGCGAGGCTCAATGGGAGTCATCTATCGAGGGAAACAGATTGCTCTTGGACGGGACGTAGCAATCAAAGTGCTACCCCAGAAGTTGGCAAAAGATCCCTCGTACATCGCTCGCTTCATCCGCGAGGCGCAGATCATCGCTGGTCTCAATCACCCAAATATTGTTCACATCTACGATGCAGGACAGCTCCATACATTACTATATTTTGTTATGGAGTTCGTACAGGGGCCAACACTGGCCAGCCTACTCTCCATCGATGGCACGATCTTACAACATATGGCTGCAGAGTACGCCGCCCAAATTGCTGATGCCCTTGACGCCGCTTATAGAGAGCGCCATGTAATCCATCGGGATATCAAGCCCGAAAATCTGATGCTCAACCGTTGGGGAAAAATTAAGGTCATGGACTTTGGCTTAGCTCGCGCTTCAGGCCTCCAGACCATCACAGTCGCCAAAACCCTTGTCGGCAGCATCTATTATTCTTCACCGGAGCAAATCTGGGGACAAACACTGGATAATCGAAGCGATATCTATGCACTCGGGATTGTCTTGTATGAACTGGTCAGCGGCCATCGCCCTTTTGACGGACGTTCAATGACTGAGTTAACAGGGAACATTACTTCTGGCAAGCTACAACCTCCTAGCTTCTATAATCCAGAACTCTCGCCACAACTCGAACAGATCATCTTAACCGCGCTGGCACGCGATCGCAATGAACGGTACAATGAAGCTAGTCTCTTGGCACAAGACTTGCGGAAGCTTAACTTAGAGGCTCCAGCACAGCCGATTCTGCCAATTTCCCCTATTCTTTCTGTTTCGTCGGCACGAGAGCCTCAATTGCCAAGAGGCTATCCCCAGATTCCACGTGAGCAAGCTACCATCCATCCTCCTAAACGACCAACCCTGCGTCCAAGCTATCTCAATGCAGAGATACCACCACTAGCAACACCTTTTTTCGGATTCCCTGAGCCAAACCTCGTCTCTACCTCCACCCAACCAGTCCAGAAGGAGGAAATATACGGAGAAGGACAAGCTTCACCATACCAGACCACGCCCTATCACTCTGCTCTCCCCTCAGAAGAGAGCGAAATTATCAATCACGATACCAAAATGCCCACCACTACATCTGATCCAAAAGCAGAGCATCAGCATGGCATCTGGAATCAGTTGCAACGCTTGTTTCGTCCCCCCCAACGCTGAGAGCCACAGGTTCTTTTGTGTCAACAGCCCTCGAGATCAGCCCTAAGCTCTCTCTCTAATTCAATATCAATAGATACGTGCTCACCATGAGCCAGACGCATCATAGCTTCGCGTAGATGTGCTGGAGCATTCACTATTGTACACCGTTCATGAACTAATTTCTTGATATGAATATCAAAATGAAAGCGACATTCACAATGCGGGCAGGCTGCAAGATGCTGTTGAACAATCTCCGCTTCATTCACACTGAGTTCTCGATCAATATAGAGGTGAAGACGTGCCGTCGTTTGGACGCAGTCCAGACATTCCATAAAACTTCTCCGTACATTAGTCGCCATATAATCTGTTCACACTACGATAACATACTAAGGAGGGCCTTTCATTCCCGCCTAATGTGAGATATACTGAAATTACTTTCTCAAAGAAAGTGTGGACGGATGCCCGGCAGAGGCATCTTGTTTAGAGGAGTAACGAATGCAGGAGCAGCCAAACTTAGATCATTTCAACAATCTGACCCAAGATTCATCAATCCAGGAACAAAAACAAGACGAATATATAGAGACAAATAACACTCCAAATGAAGATTTTGAGACAGGCGTCCTCGCACAGTTGGATAGCCTTTATCGTACAGCATTACGAATGACAAACAATACACAGGAAGCAGAAGATTTAGTACAAGAGACTATGCTTAAAGCATTTCGTTTCGCACACACCTACCAGCCAGGCACAAATTTGCGTGCATGGCTCTTCCGCATCTTGAATACGTCAGCTATCAATCGTTATCGCAAACAGGCAACGCACCCCACACCAGCATCACTACCCGAGGGAGAGGACTTCTATCTCTACAACCGCATTCGAGACCTCAGTGGACAAGAACTGACTCAGGGAGCTGATGAAGAGGTATTGAGTCAGTATCTGGATGAAGATGTCTATCAAGCCCTCAACAATCTCCCACCTAATTTCAGGATGGCTGTCATCCTTGCTGATATCGAAGGACTCTCCTACAAGGAGATCGCGGATGCATTGCAGATTCCCATCGGAACCGTCATGAGTCGTATATCACGTGCCCGCCGCCAATTACAGAAATCCCTCTGGCAGTATGCTCAACAACAAGGCTATGTGAAAAGAGAAGCTTCCTGAAATCTCCTTCGCATAGCAGCACTTACCTTCGCCAGACAAAATGCTTATCCCCCCGATGAATAATTCACAAGCCGCCCTATAATCATTGACGAAACCTGCGATTGTCTGTAAAATCGACCAGAAAGCAGAACAGAAAAGAGGCACACCCTACTCAATGATAGATTTTTCGAGCCGAGGTGGCAATGAGGAAGAAGAACTCTATACATTGCCCGATCAAGATCCGCTTGGCATTCTGAGTAGCACACAGGCAGTAGTACAGCAGAATGAGCATGTCTGGATTAATCCCGAATATGTAGAGCAACTGAGTGAGCAATGGCTCCAAGAAGAGGCAGGGCATACCGACACCTATCCTCCGCCATGGGACGATCGCCACCACTTTCATGATGGAACCGAACGTACTGTCAACTGGTTGCTAGTCCTGGACGCCTTGAATTTCTGTTTCTGGCCCGAGAAGGGGCAGCCTCGCTGGTCTATCGACTACCATGGAGAAACCCTCAATGGCTACTGGGCCGAAGCTGCAGCACTGAAACGAGCAGTCGAAGAGGGCATTCCTCTGTGGGACGCCAAGTACCTTAGTACTATTGACAGTGAAACAGTTGCTCACGTTTTCCGTGGTAGTGGTATTATTCCGCTCTTAGAGCAGCGTGTTTCTCATGCACACGAAGTGGGACATGTGCTATTAGAGCGCTACGATGGCCAATTTGTACATGCAATTGAGCAAGCGGAATGCAGTGCTATCAAACTTGTCGAGCTACTAGTCCGTGATTTTCCTTCATTTCGTGATGTCGCAACCTATCACACACACACGGTCAAATTCCTTAAACGCGCCCAGATCTGTGTTGCCGATCTCTACAGCGCCTTTGGCGGTCAACAATGGGGAACATTTACAGACCTTGAGCATTTGACTATCTTTGCCGATTACAAATTACCACAAGTCTTGCGTCATTATCATGTGCTTGAGTATGATTCGACACTTGCACAGCGCGTTGATAACCAGGAACTGCTTCCAGCAGAAAGTGAGGAAGAGGTAGAGATCCGAGCTGCCACTATCTGGGCCTGTGAGCTATTGCGCCGCAAGATGCAACAACATGGCTACGCTATGACAGCTACCGAGATTGACCTGCGGCTCTGGTTAATGGGACAGGAAACTACTGAGATGCGGCCATACCATCGTACACACACGATCTATTATTAATCTTGCTACTCACAACGAGTAGTGTATGCTAATATTTAATGGAAAAAGTTGGTCACATTTAGCTTATGCAGATACAAACTTTACTGGCGGCATTAGAACCATCACCGACACACATCTACCAGAGTGATGTGCTTGCAATGGACAGCGAAGTCACAGCAATTGCCTATGACTCGCGTAAAGTCGTAAAGGGAACACTCTTTATAGCTGAAGCTGGTTACCACACTGATGGACGTCTCTATATCAATGACGCGGCTCAGCGTGGTGCCATTGCGGCATTGGGTACACCACTCTTAGATGAAACACAAACACTGCCTATCCCATATATTGCTGTAGCAGATACACGTACCGCGCTTGCTGATCTATCCTGTGCGTTCTATCACTATCCAGCACAACGCCTATGCACTATTGGGGTCACTGGCACGGATGGAAAGACGACAACGTGCAACCTCATCAACACTCTGCTGGAAAGTGGTGGCAAGCAGGCAGGGTTGATCACAACAGCCAATTTCAAGCTTCTCGGCGAGGAGTGGAAAAATCTTGCACGCCAAAGCACACTTGAAGCATTAGAAGTCCAGCAATTCCTGGATCGCCTGCATAAAGGGGGGGGTAGCCATGCAGTGCTTGAGGCCACATCGCATGGCCTTGTACTGCAACGTCTACGCGGATGCAGCTTCGATGTGGGGGTAGTTACGAATATCACCCACGAGCACCTGGATTTTCACAAAACCGTCGACGCCTACCGCAGAGCCAAAGCACACCTCTTTGAAATGCTTGATCCCGCACGTGATAAGGGACTTGGGTGCCATCCTATCGCCATCCTTAATCGTGATGATGTCAGCTATGAGGTATTGAAACCTTATTGTCGGACACCAATTCTTGACTATGGTATTGACACACCGGCAGCTGTACATGCCGTTGATATCCAGCTCCATGCCCATAGCACACGCTTTCGCATTATCCTACCCGATAACGAATGCTTCATTGAAACACCTCTTGTTGGTCGTTTCAATGTGAGTAATTGCCTAGCCGCTATCGCAACAGCTTATAGCCAGGGAATTGCATTAGAGACCATTGCGCAAGCTTTGGCTACAGTCAAGGGGGTTGCTGGGCGTATGGAGCGTATTGACGAAGGCCAGCCTTTTACCGTCATTGTCGATTATGCACACACACCAGACAGCTTGGAGAAAGTATTGAGCATACTTCGTCCGTTGACACAAGGGAAGCTGATGGTCGTTTTTGGCTCGGCCGGGGAGCGCGACATTCAAAAGCGCCCGGTGATGGGTCGTATTGCTGCAAAAATGGCTGATTTCTTCGTTATTACAGATGAGGACCCACGCGAAGAAGACCGAGAAGCCATTCTTCATGAAATTGCCGTTGGTGCAGAGGCAGTAGGCAAACGCCAGGGAAGCGATTTTCTGTGTATTGCCGATCGTACTCAGGCTATCGCGGCTGCGTTTGCACAGGCAAAAGCAGGTGATACAGTCCTGCTAGCAGGCAAAGGACATGAACAGAGTATTATTATGGGAAGAGAAAAATTGCCTTGGGATGATCGACGAGTAGCACGTGAAAAACTCAGGGCCAAGGGGTAAGCAAAGAGAACTTCCTCCTATTGTCTATTGAACACGTTACTGGCAGCATCGATATCGCGTTCCAAAGAGTATAGGCACCATTTCGTCTTGGGGAGACTATATGAAAACACTACAAATAATGCCTTTGGCATATCATTTACCTATGGCAGCAACGCCACCTCAGCAAACAAGTGGGACTACGCCTCTCTGGCTGATCCTGGAACTTTTGCTGTTTTTTCTCATCTGTGCCGTCGCCAGTTTTCTGGTGTGTAAACTAGCCAAAGCACTGTTTCCCAAGTTTCGCAGTGGTGAGCACAAGCCTGGCACCCACCGCGCGGATCTCCCCACAACTGGACGTGAAATTAAAACCATAGAACTGCCCCTGGTAGGAGGCCCATCCTTTATCCTTGCCATTGTAGGGACTGGTATAGGAGCCGCATATTTCCTCCAATTTAGCCAGCAACAATGGACACTCTTGCTCATTGCTCTTGGCGCTACAGTAGGGTATACACTGATTGGCTTCATCGATGACTGGAGAAAGGTTTATCGCAATAGTGGACTCTCTGAACATACAAAGTTCGCTGGAGTTTTTCTTGTCGGTTGCACGGCAGCAGTAGTTTATTTCTTTCTGCTACCCAACCTCGGACAAGAATCATATAGTATCTGGAAAGATCTGCCAATCCTTAACACTATCCTGTGTGCACACCCATTTAAAGGGACTGCGAGTACTTGTTCTATTGAAGGAAACTCTGTCTCTTATTATAGCTGGCTGATATTCTTGACACTGCTGACTGGTTGTGTCGGTAGTGCAACTTCGATCTGTGTGGACTTTAGTGATGGATTAGATGGCCTAGCAGGTGGGCTTGTATTTAGCGCATCACTGGCAATGGGTATCGTTGTAGCCAGCCTTGTCGGTCAGGAACCAAAAGGCATCGTACTGGAAGTGCTAGCACTGCTAGGTGCGGGAGCAATTATTGGTTATCTACCATGGAACTGGCCTTCCGCTTGGGCTGCCAGGAAAGGGAAAGCGACACGACGGGCAAAAATCTACATGGGTGATAGTGGTGCATTAGGCTTAGGTGGCCTACTGGCAATGATCGCCATTTTTTCTCGCAATGAGTTGCTCTTACTCCTCATCGGCGGAGCTTTTGTCCTAGAAGGTGCCTCCGCATTTATCTCCGCACGTGTTCTCGTACGCATTTTCCGCCGCCGTCTGCAGGTATTACGGTTTGCCAGCAGCAGTGAATTTGTCCCACATACCGAGTTCCCATTGCCATTTCTGGCAACCCCGCTCCATCACCACTTCGATCTACTAGGCTGGGATCGTCGCAGACTTGTCTACGGGGCATGGGCACTAGGTGCCTGTTTCGCGGTGCTCGGAGTTATTAGTAGCCTCGATCAGATCGGGTGGCAACGTTACCTGGCACGCTTTCTCTGTGTGCTTCTGTGGGCCGTGGTCTGGTCCAGCGGGTCATGGTCTAAATCCTACTTCGTAGGCAAGCACCCGGCGGAGCGTAAACGTCGTCGAAGGTTAGCCCTGTACTACGGTTATCCATACCGTCTTATGGGCATTCAGCTCTATCACCTTGTTGAGGTCATCGAGGCCAGCGAAGATGTCATCGAGACACCAGCCGAAGACCTAGCCCTCTGGCAACGTATGACCATTTTTGATGCTCGCTCAATGCTCGGCCTTTACTGTTATCGTGCAGGCTATTACCCCGCTGCCCTTGCACAGTGGACACGCATTCCCGAACGGAACCGCGTTTTACGCCCAGAAATTGCCCGTCTGCTGGCGGATGTTGACAAAAGCCTTGCACTGGAAAAACAAGAGACGCAGCCTATGCGCCGTGATCAGCTTTTCGCTCCAGAACCAATCCTCGAAGGCAATCTGCTTCCAGCTGACTTGCCCAACCCATACGAGCCTGTACGTCAAGAAGAGACGAGCGGCATGCTGGGTGTATGGGAACCAAATAAGCCATCCTCCTATATTGAGAATGATGACCATCAAGAAGAAGATCAAATTACGACTCCATTGCAAGGAACTTGAACTGATAAGCCTAGATGAACAAAAAGTCGTATGATGCTGGTTCTGCCATCATTATCAGGCTAAGCTCTTCCATATCTAATTCTATCCCCCATTCGTAGTAATAGATACACGGGTCTGCCTTTTTGCTTGGGACACGTATATCCATGCAATCGTGCTGTGTACCATAGTGATGTGCAAGGGGGATAAGTCTATGCGCTTCTGCTTTATCATCGAAGAGCAATACCGCTATGATCCAATGCCAATGATAGTTGCAGACCAACTCCTAGAATGGGGTCATACTGTTACCTTGCTAGAGCCTGGGGAGATGGTGACCTGTTTAACAAATATGTGTGAACAGGACCACGATGCCTACGTCCTTAAAAGCATTGCCAGGGGTCCCGGCCTCAGTATACTTGAAGCTGCCGAGGCAATAGGTATTCCAACTATCAACAGCTCACGAGCAATCCGCATGGTACGAGACAAAGCCGTGGCCGTTGCTTATGCATGTTCAAATGGCCTTCCCATTCCCCCAACGTACTTCGTCTCTCGCCCTCACTTGCTCAAGCAAATCCCGCCCAAAGACTATCCGCTAGTGGTCAAACCCGGTCACGGTAATTCTAGCCAAGGGATCTATCTGATCGAAAGTTCTGAAAAGCTGGCAGATCTGCAAATGGCAGAAACAGATGATGGCTTTTTCCTTGCACAACGCTACATGGAAAATCCTGGTTTTGATCTCAAGATCTACGTCATCGGAAGAGAGGTATGCGCTACCATCGCGAAAAAGTCCCCACTCCACGCAACAATAGATGAGGAATCCATTGCTCCTACTCGCGAAATACGCAAGTTAGCCCTAGATATTGGCAACATCTTTGGTTTAGAGATCTACGGCATAGATGTCGTTGAAACTCCTCAAGGATTGGTATTGCTTGATATCAACGACTTCCCAAGCTTTGGTGGCGTGCCCTCTGCAGCGATGCGCGTGTCGGAGCATATATTAGACGCCGTAAAAAAGGCGAAGAAGCGACGGGCAGTACGTATTGTGCACAATAATAATACTCATTACCATGATTCTGACCTTAAAAAGCTCAGAATCCTAGAATAGATTCTTTATATTGCTACTACGGCAGGAAATAATGTTGATAACGACCTGGGCAACACCATATTTGTCTATTGCGGCAAGAATAATGTTGATAACGACCTGCATTATTATAGTTTCCTTACTACTCCCCCTCAGTCTTTGGCAATCTATTAAGGATCTGCATCATGATTCTCTCAAGTCTTCCTATATCATTCTTAATACTGCCAATATCATCCTTGGTTGTCATAGACGTTTCAATCTGGCTAAGTCGTCTACCATGCTCTTCAAAAAATTTAGAGTGACCATTTTGAATCGTTTTGATCGTGCCAACGTCCGTTTTGACTTGCCCCATGTCAGTCTTGAGTGTGCCTACATCAGACTTGAGCGTACTGACATCAGACTCAACACGTTCCACTTTATTCTTGAAGATGGCAGCATCACCAGTAAACGCCTTTGTATCTATTTTGAGTTCGCCCATATCAGTAGAGATCAAAGTTAATTGCTTATCCTGTTTATCCTGTTTTTGTGAGATCTCACGCAGCATCTCAGCGTGGTTGTCCAGGCGATTTTGAATACCGCCTGGATCTAGCTCTATCCTTGGAATCGTGATCGGCTCGGTCATCTGCTCTTTGAGCTTGCGTACTTCTTCTTTGAGTTGTCTTTGTTCTTCTTCAAGGCGCTTAATTCGGTCTTCTGTGGGTTGGTTCATGATAGTTTCTCAATCCTTTCTCGAAATCCTGGTATATCTGATAATTGCTTCACAATTTCGCATAGTGATTCAAATATATACTATCAGATGTGATAGCTAGATTTTCCCCTGTTAAATATTCTTCCTCGCAGGTGATTTTTCGGTATAGTATCTCGGCCATGTGTTCGGTGTATGCTGGTGGGGTCATTGGGTGGTATCCCCTTTCTATTTCTGAAGCACTCCGAGAGACGCTTGTATTACTATTTACCATCTGGTTGCAGTGCCTTTTGCTCCGCTTGAGATGATTGCTCTAATTGCTGCTGGCGTTGCTGCTGATCTTTGCGTAACGCTTCAGTACGTTTTGCTAACAACATTAACGCATCATCTTCGTCTTCTTCTGCTTCATAGTCTCCTATCCCTAGATTACAAGCCGTATATTCCAGATCCATAGCGTCTGCTGTTTGCTGAAGGTTGGCTCCTTTCTCTCTCGGTTTAAAAAAGAGTGTGAAGCTAGTTATAATGCTTATCGCTACACTAAAAATAGGAATGATCCATGGAATCGAGATTTTATACTTATCAAGCCATCCTCCTGACAAGCTGGTGACAGAAGCCGACAACAAAATAATGATAATCTATGTTACTATAAACCATCTCCTATATCCATCTGCTCTTTCCCTGTAAGATGCAATCAAATCTGGTAACTGGTGCTTATGTTGTTTTATCGGTGACAAGCTTTTAATAGCTTGTTCATCAAAGTACTCAAGTCGTCGCAATAGTTTATTGAGAGTTCTTTTTTTCTTGCTTAGCTCTTCTAATAGTTCATATCCCTTTAAAGCACGATAACCTTCTTTAAATGAAGTTTCTGTGTAATAAGTAAATGACAAGCAAACCAACATTATTATGGATATTGTAGTAGATACACCTCCTATATTAGAGAATACAGGCTGTATTACTGGCATATTTAATGGATAAAGAACACAAAATGCAATAACACTTATTATAAGAGAGAGCCAGAAAAGATACACAAATCTCGTAAACCATCTCAGATGATATTGCCGTTCGTAAATTTCTTCCTTACAATCCTCAATCTCATCTTCAATATCTTCTCTCTCTTGCATTCCCTTGCCATACTCCTATTAAGCTGATTGTACTACTGTGACACTGGCGAGATACTCGCGGATACGGGTTAGTACAGGTTATCTGTGAGACCTACTTCTAGCTCGTCGAGTACATAGTGCCTGGCAGTAGTTTCAATGTTCTTGTGGCTCAGCCTTGCGTATATCCTGCTTAGCCGCTGGGTACCTACGAAGCGCCTGAAACCGTGTGGCTTTATTATAATAGCCGACAGACCTCCGCATAGTGAGTAACTATGTTCCATGCAGCAGTCCCACTAATAGGTTTGCTTTCAGGAATTGCGGCCCTGGTTCTAAATAAGGTAAAACATATTTAATTAAGTTTCTTTACGGGCATTATACTAAATAGATAAACCTCTGTCAAGGATAGACCGCCTCTTATACTCATATTTCATATTTAGCATGATATAACTTCCATCGCTTATCATCACATTTATATCATTCAATACATCTTTTTACACAGCATCATGACCTTACAAGCATGCACTGTGAGCTACTTCATAAACTGATGTATTTCTATGTGGTATAGTATGCGGTAAGTTGATGTTTATCGAGTGAATGTTTCCCAGAATGTAAGAGAGGAGATTGATATGGACCCAAGCTTCTTAAGTGGTTTAGGTGGGTTTTTACTATTTATTGGTTTTATTACAATAATATGGTTTTGCCAAGATTGGTTCAATTATACGTATTGCTGTGGCAAATTCTATAATAAAAGACAATCCTTTTGCGCAGTTTGCAATGCTCGAGTTGCAGGCCCATGTCCTGCATGTGGCAAGAAGCAAAAGTGGAAAGGTTCTGGCTGTATGCATTGCGGTCACAAACTTGGTGATCCCATTCCTTCATCTCCTTCCAACGTTCGCTCTATCCCTAATACCTCACCCTCTCTGACAATAATCAATCTATCCTCATGCCCAGATTGCCATAACAAAATACTACCAGGTTCAACATTCTGTGGAAACTGTGGATTTAATCTTGAGCAAACCGTTGTCCGTGAGCATCAGTAATTAGGAAAGGGCAGGATCAGAGCTAAAACCAGTGGTTTTATGCAGCGGAGACGATAAGCGCGTTAAACAGTAGAGGCAGAGTCATTGCCAAGCGGGAATAGAATAGGATTGAGGTACTGCTGCTTGGTCTGATCAACCGTTTTCCAGTCATTTTCCAAAATACCACCAGTATCTCCAGAGTCGGGATTCCATGCCCAGTATGCCCAGCTCATTCCTCCAGAGCCTGTTCCCAGGTAATTAACTATGGTTGTAAGCCATTGCCGATCCAAGTCTGTCTGCAATTTTGTGCCAAATTCGCCAATCCAGACTGGAGCAATTCCTTGCTTCTGAATATATCCCCAATGGGTATCCCACAGTTGCGGTAAGTTTTTTGGATAGTCAGGACTATTAGACCAGGAGGTAGGTATAGCACTAGCAGAATACTCATGTGCAGAATAAACTAGACGATTTGGCACATTCAGTTCTACCGGAGCAGAACGAACTCCTTCCAAATTACTTCCCCACGAGTAACAATCACCCTGATAGCATTCGATGCCATCAACAACGATCAGCCAATTGGCATTAGCTTGCAAAATCGCGTTTCCAGCAGCTTCAGCGGCCAAGCGCCAATCAGTCTTGCTATCACCACATCCCCAGCAGGCAGGGGCATGAGGCTCGTTGTCCAATTCAGCTCCGATGACCATGGGATTATCTTTATAATGACTAGCCAGCATCGTCCAGTCAGAAATCCAACGCGACTCTGGATAGGCCGAGGTATACCAGAGAGCTGACTGCCCATTTGCATCAGGACGATGGCGATCTAGGATAATGCGCAGACCGATCTGGCTGGCATAGCTGACGATCTTATCCATAAGTTGTAGCCCACTCAGTCCCTGTAAATCAGGATTGACAGAGTAGCTAATACCATTGGGCTCACTACCTGGATCGAAGAGTTGATTTGAGTAGGGGAGACGAATGGTATTGTAATGCAAGCTCTTGATCTGGTCCAGCATGTCTTTGTAACTACGAATATCTAAGCCATGCACAACATAGTTGGGCGTCTCGAAGCCAAACCAATTAATGCCTGCTATACGCACAGGGCGATTTTGAGCATCCAGGATCTGTGACCCACTAGTATGCCAATAGCCTTGCCCGATTGGGTCAGGCCGCTTAGTGCTCTGCACAGTCGGTATATGGTGCCCAATACTTTGCTTAGTTGGGTTAATATGCTTATTGCCCTGCATAGTCGGGATAGCAGGTTTGGTAGTAAACGCTATAACCAGGATACCCACAATGACCACAGCAACTAAGACAGATATTCCCCCTAACGTCCGCTTCCATAGTGGTATAGATGGCTTAGGATTTTGCATAATCATTCCTCTTCAACAAGCAGTACCTATTAGTGCAAGGAAGGTTCAGCCCCCCAAACTAGCTTCCCTTTATAATAGACCGTTATCCGAGTTGACGATGCATAGGTATCCGCCGAACCAGAATACGAGTAGTCATTGCTTACGTCATAATTGGACCAATCAGTCTTGTTAAAGCGGCTCTTAATTTCACCTGTATCTTTACCAGGCGCGAGACTCCCAGCATTGGGTAAAAAGCTGATCTCCAGATAGGTATCCGCACTCGTCCGAGGTGATGGCAAAGAAACAAATTTACCGATGACGTTACTTTGTCCTTCACTAGCATAATCACAAGTGTAGGCCTGTGGTTGGTGTGTATCGATAGTGTACCAGTAGCGAATGGTAACGTCGCTCAAATCAACGCTGCTTTGACTCACATTAGTCAGCATGAAGTTCGGCATGATCTGATTTACCAATGTACCGGATTTGCCTACCTCGTAGCCAAGTTTGAGCGGACCAGACGAGTTAGATATCACTGCAGTCGTAGGTGAGTGGGTATTTGAGTTAGTAACATTGCTATTAAGCGGGAACAGAATGGGATTGAGGGATTGTTGCTTGGTCTGATCGACCGTTTTCCAATCATTCTGCAGAATGCCGCCAGTATCCCCAGAGTCGGGATTCCACGACCAGTAGGTCCAGTTGATCCCTCCAGAGCCTGTTCCCAGGTAACGAACCAGGGCCGTAAGCCATTGCCTATCCGCATTCGTCTGCAATTTTGTACCAAACTCACCAACCCAGACCGGAGCAATTCCTTGCTTCTGAATATATCCCCAATGGGTATCCCACACCTGCGATAAGTTATTTGGGTAGTTTGGATCATTATACCAGGGATAAGGCTTAACACCAGGAGGCGAAACACTTGCAGGATATTCATGCACCGAATAAACTAGGTGATTTGGCATATTCAGATTCACTGGAGCAGTGCTCACTCCCTCCAAATTACTTCCCCACCAGGAGCAATCTAGCTGGTAACAATCGACGCCTTCGACAAAGATGAGCCAGTTGGGATTAGCTTGCAAAATCGCGTTCCCAGCATTTTCAGCAGCCAAACGCCAATCAGTCTTGCTGTCACCACATCCCCAGCAGGCAGGAGTATGAGGCTCATCGTGCAAA
>DASYAN010000436.1:0-9113 GCA_036501345.1 Ktedonobacteraceae bacterium | reverse complement strand
AACGAGGTCAGGTTGCACATCGGAATGCTTCTCTCTCCACGTATTCCAAACCTCCACGCCTTGCTTGAGAATATCAACATGCTCCTGGTTTGCCATAGTATTCCCCCTCCTTATGCCTTCAAATCACGCAGCAACCGTTGCAAGGCCCGTTGGTACACCGCATCATCTGTCCACTGCCGGAAATCCCCAATATACCGTTGTCGCACTGCAACGGCCCATGCTTTGCTCGTCTGAAGTACCTGATCATCCAAGCGAATAGGAAAGAGCAAAAAAGTACCTTGTTGCTGATGCTCTCTGTCCAATGCTGCATCAACTTCTTCCTCAACCCACGCACTCCCAATGGCATGCTCTGAGAGCACAATGAGCAACTTATCCTGTCGTTGAATAGCTTC
The DNA here is from genome assembly GCA_036501345.1 of Ktedonobacteraceae bacterium. Lineage (GTDB taxonomy): Bacteria > Chloroflexota > Ktedonobacteria > Ktedonobacterales > Ktedonobacteraceae > DASYAN01. Next base: position 8,721 of record DASYAN010000436.1, on the reverse strand, counting down.
ATAAATCTTATCGCGTAGCTTATCACCCGATTTCAGATCATGTGGTGCAAACCAGCAAGAGACCCCTTGTTGTGTCAGGTCAGCATGGAGCTTCTCAGCAAAGCTTTGATCATCTGTGGCATAGCTTAGAATGCAACTATGATAAGGAGAGGAACTCATTGGTTGTGTTGCAGAAGATGGAGCAGGAGCCGATGCAGCTGGCAAGGATGGTTTCGTTGATGGAGGGGTCGAAGGTGATATGGCGTCTCGACGCACTTGCCAGATGGATACCCCAAGACCAAGGAGAAATAGAACACCAAGAGCAGGCCATGCGAAACGCACATAGGGAAGAAGGAACGATGGAATGCTACTAGTGGCAATGTTTCCCAAAATACTGCCAAGCGTTGCCAAGAGAGCAGCAAGGATGGTAATGAAAATCGTCACTGACAGACGTGGCGAAGATTGTGCTTTCATAGAATGCTCTGCTCCTTGGGAGTAGAAATGATCGATAGGCTCTTATAGAAAATAACGAATATTATAAGCTATTGTACAACGAGAAGTACTTCTTGTTATGATTGGGCCTTGAGATCTCGAAGCAGCCGTTGAAAAGCGTGTTGGTATGCATCGTGATCTTTCCAACGTGTGAAGTCTCCAATATGCCGTCTACTTTTGATATCTGCCGTCCATGGCTGATCAGTTTCCGTCACAGTGTCGTCCAGCTTCACGGGGAAGAGTGCAAGCTTTCCGGTCTTGTTTTCTTTCCTGAAAGCTATCTCTACCTCCGTTTCTACCCACGGACTTGCTACCGAGTGCTCAGAGAGAATCAGCAGTAATTTATCATATAACCTGATAGATTCGTCAATGCGTACTCTGAACTTATCGCCAATTTTCAGATCTTCTGGGGCATACCAGCAGCGGACGTTGCTGGCTTGGAGGTCAGCGTAGAGGCGCTCAGCAAAGACTTGATCGCGGCTGGAGTAGGAGATGAAACAACTATAGTATTCAATAGGTCTGCCAACCAGAGAACGAATATAGGTGATAAAAGTGTCAGGAACACCAGCACCTTTGAGAAATACTTCAGGAATATTTCCACCAGATTGATAGAGGATTTCAATTCCTATGGTCGAAGGCCCTGTGTGCTGTACTGTTTCTAGTCCCCTTACTTTGCTAAGATTAACATTCCCAAAAGTTGTCAATCCTATTGTCGCATTGCTAAGGTCAGCACCGTTGAGGTTAGTGGCGCTGAGGTTAGCAATGCGGAGGTCGGCACCGCTGAGGTTGGCTTCGATGAGTTCGGTTCCTTTGAGACTGGCACCTCTGAGGTTGGCACCGTAGAGATCAACATTACTGAGGTTGGCAAATAACAGGTCGGCACCACTGAGGTTAGCATCGCTGAGATCAGCATGGCTAAGATCAGTATTGTAGAATCTGGTACTACTGAGGTTGGCTCCGGTGAGATCGGCACTGGCGAGGAAGGCATATTTGAGGTCTGCATCGTTGAGATTAGCACTGCTGAGATTGGCACCATTGAGGTTGATGGTGCTGAGGTTAGCACCGCTGAGGTTAACGGTGCTGAGGTCGGTACCACTGAGGTCGGCAAGGGTGAGGTTAGGCCTTACATCACAATACTCTTGCCTCCACTTATTCCAAACCTCTATGCCCTGCCTCAGTATATCAACATGCTCCTGGTTCGCCACAATATCTATCGCCTTTCTAACATCTTTTGCATTATAATGATAAGCATCATCGCTTCGCTATTCCTTCATCTCCACCGCATCACCAAGCCAATCCTCAACCATCACCGCCTGCGCCAACACATTGACGAGCTTCACCGTCTCGACACTCACCGTGATCACCTGGGCGACTAGGCATACAACAATGTATCCTTGATCATCTATACGGTTTGGATTGCTCTCAATGCCACTTCGTTTGTCCTTGCTGATCTTGCATTGCTGGGCCTGCCTCGACTTCCATAGATGCTTCTCTGGTAAATACTGCATACGAATCAACGAGTTAGCGGGAGGGAAATAACAAGTTTGTGAGGATGAAGCGTGAAGATGCTAGCTCTCATTGCCTTCTTCGAGTTGCTGTGCTTCATCATTGCGGCCCATTGCTCGTAGGAGAGAGGCATAGTTTTGCCTTACTAATTGTGTATTTGGATGATCTTGACCCAGGATGTGCTCAACGATCGCCAGTGCTTGTGCGTAGAACAGCTTCGCCTCTACATATTTTCCTTGGCTCTCATACAGGAACGCCAGATTATTCATGCTTTGAGCTATGGATGGGTGCTGCTTTCCTAACAGCTCTTCTCTGGTTCTCAATGCTCGCAGGTAGAGTGGCTCCGCTTCGGCATATCTCCCCTGTCGATTATACAGCCCTGCCAAATTGTTCACGCTTGTCATTGTTTCAGGGTGCTGCTTTCCTAACAGCTCTTCTCTGGTTCTCAATGCTCGCAGGTAGAGCGGCTCCGCTTCGGCATATCTCCCCTGTCGATTATACAAGAATGCTAAGTTATTCATGCTGGTCGCTGTATCTGGATGCTCGGCTCCTAACAACTCTTCCATAATCCTCAGAGCTTGTTCATACAGTGGTTCTGCCTCTGCATATATCTGCTGGCTTTCATAGAGTCCTGCCAAGTTACCCATGCTGGTCGCTGTATGGGGATGTTGCGTTCCCAACGCCTGCTCTCGGATTGCCAGTGCCTGCTGGAACAAAGGCTCCGCCTGATCATATTTTCCTTGCGCTCGATAGAGCATAGCTAAATTGTTGAGGCAGGTAGCCGTGTGAGGATGCTGTAATCCCAACACGCGCTCCCTGATTGTCAGCGCACGTACTAGCAATGGCTCTGCTTGGTCATATTTCCCTTGTTCCTGGTAGAGCATGGCCAGATTGTTGAGACTTTGAGTCGTATCTGGGTGCTCGTCTCCCAACAGCTCTTCCCAGATCTTACGGGCACGTTGATAGAGCGACTCAGCTTCCACAAACCGTGTGCGGTCCTTTAGGTAGTATCCTGTTTGGTTAAGCAGGCGTGCGGCTGCAAGTGTTGCAAGCGATGCTTGCTCGATCCATGTGACACAGATGAGTGCGTGGGGCAGTAAGCGATCAATCATGGGCCAGACGGCGAAATCTAGGCTTTCGGGAAAAGTAGCTTCAACAGAGTTGACAACATGTTGCATCCATTGCTGCTGTGTCTCACCAAGCATAGCGTCTCGCTGCACAGCCTGCACCAATCGATGGATAGTCACTGTTTTCTTTGTCGTATCACGGCGGATCAGAGAGTATGCATTAAGTGCAGCAATAGCTTTATTCAATTCCAGAGGATCATCAGCAGCTGCTTGCAATAATGGTCCTAGATGCTCCGCTCCGGCAGTGATGATCTCTTCAGGAATAGCATCAGATGCTAAAAATGCACAGAGTCGCAGCAACTCGGCAGCGGCAGGACTTTTCTGTTCTACCTTCTGAAAGGAGATCGACCAGGTCGTAGCCACTGATTCAGGGTAGTCATTTACGGGGCTTCCACGTTCTTTGAGCATCTCGGCTCTCCGAGTACGATAGAGGCTCAGGTAGTCTGACAAACTACATGGTGTCTCTTTAATGTATGCTCCAGCCTGATCGAGTGCTAATGGCAATCCATCCATCTCCTCAACAATCAGCTCGGCCACCTGTCGATCCGCCAGAGAGACTTGCTCCAGTTCCATTCCTGGTTTCAGGATACGTGCTCGACGCAGTAGCAACAGGGTTCCCTCTGCGCGATCCATCTTCTCTACCAAGAAGCTCTCCATGTCTGCCGCTGCCTGATTGCGTGTGGTCACCAACACGTGCCCCGTACTTCCTGTTGGCAATAATGGCCACACCATCCCTAGCTCGTCAGCGTTGTCCACAATGAGGAGCCACTCTTTGTGCGTAGACAACCAACGCTGCGCTGCTGCTACAATCTTATCTTGTTCTTTCAATGTGCGTTCTGGCAACTGTAACCCATCCGCGATGCTCACAAAGCCAGAAATAAGCGTTTCATGGGTCGCAGCGCTGGCCCAGAGTACAAAGCGATACTCATCTTGGTGTCGATAGGCATACTCCACGGCAATCTGTGTTTTGCCGATCCCGCCCAGGCCATTGATGGCTTGTCCTTGAGTAAGCACTGCAGTGTGGTCCTTGGTAAAGCTGGTATGTAATGCAGTGAGCAATGTTTCTCGTCCAGTGAAGAACCCATTGCGTCGGTACGGTACCATCCAGAGACGCTCTGGTGTTCTCGAACCCTCAACTCCATGAAAATTCTGTGTAATTTGCTGATATTGAGCAATGTTCTGCCCTTGTACTGATTTCTCATTATGAATATGCTGTTCGTCCATGCTTCCCTGCTATTTCTACACTATGCCTTCGGTAGATCTCCAAAGTGCTGTGTAATCTGTTGATGATCACCGAGGTTTTGCCCTTGGATAGTCGCGTGATCCTGATGGATTGTAATCGTGCTCTGACTTACCTGCTGAGATTTCACTAGTACCGTTGGTCACAAATCCCCCGCCAGTTCTCGAGAGGGCTATCTAGCCGAGGGAGAGGGAAAAAGTGGTGGCTTATCTGTGCGTGGCAGCACTAGTATCAAGATCTGCTTTGCGGCAGCAATGATCTCATCATCCTGCTCTGCCTTCACTGCAGCAATCTCCTCTTGCAGAACTTGTTGATAGCCTTGCGACTTCGGTTTCGCTTCGAGTCGGTCAATAGCCTGTACTACCTCACTGCCCTCTCCGTGCTTCTTCGAGAGCAAACCTTTGAGCTTATTGTAGCCATCATTGACTGCTGCTTTGGCTGTGTCTGTGATGCCGCTGATGGCTCCTGTTGAGAGTGCGGCGACGATTGCGGTAGTTATGGGGTCCATCCGTTGTTTCCTTCCTTTCTTCATGGTACAATGATAGTATATTTTATGCTCTGCATTATAAAATTGCATCTCTTAGCGATGTTTGCAATATAGACTTCTCTTTATTAATTTTATCTGTATTAGCGTCATCCTTCCAACTGGCTGAAACGACGTTACACTGTAAAATTATATGGGATATGATACTTTTTCATTAGAATCATGATCATAAGCTTAAATCTGCAGCTAACAGTATTATTACAACTTTATTTACATATAAGCTTTTGAATAAATTATCTTCTCATCCGTATTAAGCATGAAATCATAACTATTTAAGAAACTGTCATTCCAGATTGAAGGTCTTGCACAAACTGCCAATAGTATTCCAGCCGGATCAAACCAATATAAAGTTTTATCTACCTCTGTCGGTATTACTCTCCATTGGATTGTCTCAAGCTTACTGAAATCTTGATGCAACCTGACCTGCATTCGATCTGGGGGTCTTAGGTGAGGTAGATTTTTTTCTCGACTATAATGTTTTGTAGCCCAATCTCGGATAGTAGAGGCATTCAAAAGTTCATTTGTGTCTTGTTCTGAGGGTTGCTCTTCATAATAGGATTTTGCCACTTCCTCGGCGGATGCGCGAGTTGTTTCCATATTTTTCGAGAGAAGATAAGCAGCCACAGGCTCTAGTGTTCCCCAGATAATAAGCTCTTTTAACCAAAGAACAATCCAAGGGAGTCCGATCAACGGCCAGCTCTCAAGAGATGATTCAAGTAGTTTACCATTGAGTGCCTCATCTGCTGCTAAAGCTACAATACTTCCAAGTGCCCAATTAAACTGAAATATAAAATTATTACTCACATACTTGTACCAAGTAGATATATCTTTAGGGCCCTTCTTCTTTACCGATGTGGGACTGAGCCACCATTGTAAGATATCACGCCAGTCCTTCTTAATTCGTTCTGGTTTATATTTAGGAAGCGATGTCAGTTGCTCGACCAAGGTTTGAATGTAGTCTAGACGATCTTTCTCACCCCAAAGTGCATATTTGCTACCTTTAATCAATTCCTGTTTAAATGAGGGATAAAGCTCTAACAGTTGGTTACCAGATCGAGGTGGTAGGCCTGTACGATATAATCTTCTACGTTGATTGGTAGTAGGATATACCTTACTCTTCAAAGCTTTCCCCCGTCCTACAAAGATTTCTTGCAAGCGGCTCTCTTCTTGAGCTGCGTAATGAGCATAGCTTCTCTGCCAGATTCGACGAAGTCGTTCTTCTAACATATCAGCACTTATTTCTTTATGTGCCAATTGTTCTATCTCTACGATTCCTGAAAGAAGTAAACTATCAAGAGTATCCAATGTTTCTATTGCATCTAGAACTCTATTTTCGCCAAAATTATCTTTTACCTTCAATGGTTCTGTTTGCTCTAACCAATCCAGGAAATCTCCCGTATTACCCACACCTGGAATATGGTGCCACATCTCCTCAAGATGGAGAAGCAGTTCTGCTAAGGGGCTTCGTGCCTCTACCGCTTCGTCTTGCGCTTGTCCCCGAGCATTCAATTTGGCAATGAGACCTTCATAATCTTTCCTGTATTGCCGTGCCAGAAAACTATCTTGTCCATCTAATACTACTAAACTACGCCCTTCGGTTCCATACCCAGGTCTCCCGGCTCGACCAACAAGATTACCGAATTCGCGCGAACTAATCACTTTCTGGCTCCGGTGAACACTCGGTATGAAAATTGTCTCAAAAGGCAGATTAACCCCCTCGGAGAGTGTAGAGGTTGCTAGTACAAGGTACACAATCTGCTCTTGTACTAAGTCTATGAGTAATCGGGCTAATAGCCCAGGCATTCGTCCATGATGAACTACAATCCCTTTTTGAAGCAATTTATACTCGTTTGAGTATCTGCCAAAATAATCTTCACACGAACATAAACACTTTTCCCAAAGTGCTGCTTTCTCTCCTTGAGGAGGCTGAAAAAAAGTGGGCAATGTAATGTTGAGCCAAGTTTTGTCTAACAGCTCTAGGAGGTCTCTTGCGTAACTGTTGATATGCTGCGTGACAGAGATAAGAACCGTATGTTGGCGCTCTCCTTCACCTTGCGAAGCTTCATGTAATGCTGCCCAAAAGAGATAGGGGCGAAGGCGCATTTCTACACCAGCTTTGTAGCCCTCAATATTTGGCAGGAATGGAAAAGGTTCAATAATATAAGGCTGATCGTGCTTATTACCTTCCCTGTATTGTAGGCTTGCACCATCAAGTAAATCGTAACGTATTTCGAAGCTATGATTGGGGAAACATTCAAGGCTTCCTATCAGCTGACGAACACTCCGGTATGAGGTTGTTGCAAGGGAGGCATCCCTTTGACCAGTAATCCATCCCGCCAGGGATTTCTCTATCCCTGTTGCTACGGCAGACAGGGCTATCACCCTACTCCGTTTTTGATCTAGATAGGTAAACAATCGTGAACTCAGCGCTTCCAAGCCTAGAGCACGACTATCAGCCTGCTGTAGTTTTTTTCTCGAACCATCGAACTGAATAGAATGTGCCTCGTCAATGACCACAAGAGAGACACGATGAAGAAATAAGGGGCCAAGAAATCGTATTAGTGCTTCAGCTTTCTCGTGTGTGCAAATTAAAACAGTTAGATTTTCAGCAGTGAGCCACACATCTGTTGGTCCCCAATCTGTCCCACCATAGAGTCCTGTGATATTTATTGGTGGCTCATTCAGATTACGAAGGACACGCGATAGCTTTGCTTCAACTTCTGCCGCTAAAGCTCTTGAGGGCACTAGGTATATTGCTAATGAGGCCGAGTTTTTTTGCATTGGGAGATTTTGTTCCTCAATGGGACCTGAAAATAGGCTTTGTAGTATTGCTAATTCAGCTATAGTGGTCTTCCCAGATCCTGTCGGTGTGCATAGTACAAAGGAACGTTCACTGACCAGTTTTTCAATACCTTTGATCTGGGAATGCCAAGCTAATGCCTTGTTCGATTGGTAACACTGACGCAAATATCGCTCCAATGCAGCCATGCCTATATCTGTCATCTTATCAGCCAAGGATGTTATGCTGTAGCGCATTGAGGTATGAGTGTAGACTATAGCGATCTCTACGCAAAGTTTAGCAAGTAGCCAAGAATATGGGTTATCACCGTGGAGGAGTATGTTTCCTATGGATGTGAGTTTAGCTATTGCCTTTTCCAGACGAGGCTCTTTGCCCCAACGCATCGTGGCACACAAAATGCCAAGAGCACTTACGGTTTCTTTCAAAACACGTTGCTGGAGCCCAATGTTTAGCTCATTGTTTTTTTGCCAAGGTAGGGGTAACTTATCCACTCCTGGAGATACTGTCGTTGCCCAATACTTAGATAGTTCGCTCAACATATTTGGGAATTCGGCTTTCAGGAGAAATTTGAGGATATTAGACTCGTTTTCATCGTCTGGGACTTTATTAAGCAAGCCGCTTGACCTCGCAGGATAACCTGCTAATTGGTAGGCTGCTGCCGCAAGGAAGCGCATTGGTAATCCATCTGCATTCAATTGTGGGTGAGATAGCCACTCAAGTATTTCTCCGGCTCTTCTAACGCTATCACGCCAGCTATCGTTCCCACCTTCCCTTTCTGTAAAAGCTGCTTCCACGAGTCGCAGGGCATTATCCAAGCACTCCGCCGTCTCTGTTTCCAGCCAGTTGACTAGTCCTGGTTGACCAGCACTCAGGCGCGTATGTTGGCTATATAGTTTAGCAAGAGTTTTAGGGATCGTTGCCCCAGCCAAGCTCTCTCTGAGTTTACCTGCTAAATTGAGAGTTTCCCTACTTGGTTGAGTCATTGCCTCATCTTTCTGAGTTTGGTCTGGCTGCATTATGTTCTCTACAGCTT
>DASYAN010000435.1:0-4622 GCA_036501345.1 Ktedonobacteraceae bacterium | reverse complement strand
CGCATCATCCACAATCAAGCATTCCGTTCCATACTGATGCAAATATCCCATGAGTTTGGGCTTGCGGTTGCTCCAATGTCCGCGCAGCGGCAGTCCCAGAGCACTAAAGAATTGGTTGCCAAGCGCCAACTCCTCGTCATCTCCACATGTTCGTGAATCGCTCGCATCGAGAGACGAGTGGGCAAGAGATAGAGCCGACGGATACATTCCTGGAAGGCCGGGTGCATGGTCGCCCGTCGCGCGTAGCTGCCATGAGGCACACAGGCAATCTGACCGATTTGCTTGGTCCGCTGGACCAAGCGCGAGAGCGTTGAACGCGAAATGCCTGACTCTCTCGCCACGCTTGTTTGAGAGGCTCCGGCTAGCACTTGCTGCACAGCACTCAGATTCCGGTGAAACTGCTCCCGTTGCTGTTCTGGCAAAGTGGAGGCGTCAACGGTCTGCCCTAGAACTGGCATGCCCTGATGACGTAGTGGTGCCGCCTCCTCGGGCTTCGGTTCTGGAAGAAGTGTGTCAGGAAGAGGTGGAGGCTCAATCGGTGGAGCATCGGGTGGAAGCAAGGCCAGAGCAAGGGTGCGATCAAGGGTGTGCCGCTCCAGATCGACCAACAGATGCCCTGCTGCCATGCTATCTCCCACGAGTTTCCAGATCGCGGCTTCGACTAGATTGGCGGGCCATTGTCCAGCGAGACGGCTTTCGACCTCTTCGACGCTGGCGACTTCTCCCCAGGGCCAGACCTCCTGTACAGCCAGCACAATTTCAGCGTAGGCAGGAAACGTCTTGCGCCTGGCATGCAAGAACACGAGATTGTAGGGGCGCTGCTTGGTAAGGGTCTTTTCCGTGCCAATCCAGAAGACACCTTGTTGGAGGCGTGCGAGCCTTCGTGCGGCTTCCGCTTTGGCGAGGTTGCGATTTCCTCGTTTATCATCCTCCATCCCCGCCTCGGCGATGAACAGTTTTCCTGATCGGAGCGTCCCCACGGCATCAGGCAGGTAGTCATGAGGTTTGCCCTCGAAAGCGTAGCCAATCGCGAAGGGAGCATGTTTGGGAAGAGGCAATCGGTAGGTCGTGGCAAACTGAGGCCCAATATCGCCACGCGCGTAGGAGACGACCTGAGGATGGTATTCAAGCCACATGAGGAGGCGCTCTTCGAGCTGGTTACAGAACGGTTGCTTGACAGGGGAGGCCGCCCCCATCTTAAAGCTGGGAATCCATCCTGAAATGGAGCGACCCGCAATTTTGAATAGGTCGATACCTTCTACTGCTGGTGCGACCATACGTCACCTCGCCTCGCCATTCGTGGCCGTCTTCTGCATCCAACGGGAAATCCCGTCTCGCAACAAAGAACGTCATTGACACTTTTCAGAAGAATATACCAGATAGGAGGCGGTTTTTCAAGCGTCTTGCTGGTCGATTCCTATGTTTCGCCTCAAAAATCGTCGAACATTCGCGCTATTTACTAGGAGACTCTGTGATCTTAACCCGCTTCCGTGAAATGTACGAGACTTGCTTTCTCCGCTTCTACCAAATCGGGTCAAGGTTAACATGCCCTTAAGAGACCTTTAAGCACACTTGAACGTGATAGGAGAAGAGAGCCTTGTGGCTTGCCAATTGTTCTCATCCTGAAGGGGAATGCATGTGCCACTTGTGCAAAAAATCGAGCGTCCCTGGTAGAGTAGAAAGGAGGCAGAACATGTCTGTTGCATTATTTGAAGTCATCCTCGTATATGCTACAATCCCATTCTTTACGCTGCTCTTATTGCTCTTTGTTCTATGTATTGCCAAATTTCAATTAGGTGTCTCGTTTGTTTCTCTGAGGATGCCACAAGTGAAACTGGCCTATCCACTTGCAACCTATATCTGTGTTGGACTCCTCTTCCTGTTCTTTATTCTTATGACCATCATTTCTCGCAGAAAGCACATATGAGCTGATAGAGGTCATGCTCTGCTGGAGTTCTCCTAAGCTTCATCCTCACTGGAGTACCTATGCTCTGCAAAGAGGTCACGTTCGATGATACAGAAAACAGGAATATGCGTGGGATGCACTTTGGCGGCAGTACTGTCACCAAAGTGCGTCCCCTAGAGAGGCAATGAATAGGCTCTTTCTTTAAAATAATCTCCTTTGGTTAAAGGCTGGTAAAATTTCGATGGCAGATAATGAGAGAGGGAACAGCTGGCCCTTCTCAGAAGGTTTGAGTATCTGCCGAAAAAGACCTCTGGTTGAAGAACAGAGCCAATCCCTCGGACAGCAAAGATATCCATTCCTAATTTTTACCATTCTTTAACCAAACTGGTTTATTCGGAAAAAAGGAGGCCTCACAGATGCAGACAAAGAGGCTGAGGGTATGGATTTTCTCTCTTTGGTATTCACCAAACGGAGCACAGGTTCTCCCCGCTTGACTGCGACAGGATCTTTGTGAGGGGGAACTTGTTTGAACAACGACGGAATATGGAAATGTTCGTTTGTTTCTTAATGAAAGGAGTATGCTCATGGCTCATTACCCAATACGAAATGAACAAATGACATCTGCAGAAGAAAGAGCAGACGTTGCAAATCCCATTCCGCTCGGGTTAAGCGTGCTTGCCTTCATCACAGCGGTGCTTGGGTCTTACTATGCTGGCTTCATCATCCCATACAACACGCCTGGATCACGGGCGACGGTGGGGGCATCCTGTTGATTGCAGGTATTGTCGAGCTTCTTGCTGGCATGTGGGAGTTCCGCAGAGATAATACAATTGCCGCAACCGTTTTTTCTGCCTATGGAGGCTTTGCTGCAGGGCTGGGGGTGGTTTACCTCTGGGGAGGAACTCCTCTCGCTGGGCCAACGCATCTAGCATTTGGACTCCTCTTGCTCATCTGGTCCGTCTTTCTTGGGGTCTTGCTGTTGGCATCAATGAGGACCAATCATCTGCTGACTGTTACTCTTGGATTGGTTTTCGCATTCTATGTGATTGTAACCATTGGACAACTGGCATTCGATAACCGTGTCTTGCTGATTATTGGAGGCTGGGTCGGGATTGTTGGTACATTGGTTGCTTGGTTTGCAGTCTTGGGCAGCATGACTGGAGTAACCAATCTGCGCGACAATTTACGCATGCCAGCCAGATAGGATCGTAACAGGAGAGGACTGGACAGGAGGCTTATCTGTTCTAGGGAGTTCCACTCGCCATCCTGGGAGTTATCCATTGAGTTCCTTCTCCTGCAACTCACTCCTCTTTAGTCTAAAGAGGAGTGAGTTGTGTGATACCTCTGTCTCTTGCTACAATGCCGGAATGTAGATAGGTACCTCGCTTTGCGAATCGTCTGCTAGTGCTAGTGCTCCTTTGGCGATAAGCGACTCCAGCAGTTCCAAGATCCTGTTGCTATCACCGTCGAAGATCTCTGCCACTTCGTGTGCGGTGACACGTTGCCAATGTGTCACGTAGTCAACGACGAGATCTTTGCATGATATTTCTGATCTCTGGAGTAAGTCGGGCACGAGATGCTCGAGTGCAGCCTTGAGCACGTCATAGGGTCGGTAGCCGACGAGTACTATGCCGTGTCCATCGAAGCAACGCACGATCAGAGTTGGAAAGCGACCAATACCGTGATAGGCTGCCTCACGGAGGTCCTGGCGGAAAGCCTCCATTGTCTGGGGCATGTTGAGGTCAGCACTAAAGCGGTCGAGGTCAAGTGAAGGCTTCTTGGGAGCTGCTCGTGCTGTCTGCTGAGCCACCTCAAGCAGAATATCCTGGCGGGCGATATTGCGCTGTTCGAGCATCACAGCCTCGCGTAGCCGACGCAAATAGCTTTCTGCGACTGCCTGTCCCTGGCACTGGGCCGCCTTGACGGCAATACAGGCAGGATAGGATGAGGCTGGTGGGTCTCTTTGCCAGAGATGGCCATCCAGTGGCGTTCCTGATAGCTCAGACACATGCAACCACTGCGGTCCCATCTGCGTGGGGCTACCAATATCGTTGAACGGATCGTCATAGCTCTGCCAGTTAGGGAGCAAACCGCCCATATGGTAGCGCCAGCCAAGACGGCCAGCGCACTCGTAGCGGAGACGACGCCACTGGGCCTCGAATGCCCAACTCCACGAGCAGAGGGGATCCGTGTAGTACTCGACGAACACAGCAGGTTCATTGCCTGCTTGGTTCATGGCTTCCGCCTGCTTCTCTGGGAGTGCAGCGGCTTGCTCATATCTGGACACGATCGACCTCCTGGCAATTGCGATAAGGCAGCTGTATCTCTGCGGTCCCTAGAGAGGCGTCTTATCATTACCCATAAGTTTTTTGAGCTGCCTGTAGAGAGAGCCGCCAAAGCAGAGATCATGCGTTGCCTCTTCAATCCAACTTGGCTTTCCACCATGGCCCGTGAAAACATCCCAAAAGATATGGGTAATGATAAGTCACCGGACAAGGGGGTAGGAAGGTGCTGGGAGACAGGAAGCTTCAAGATATCATGGATATGCTGCAGGGCCGTCGCGCCAGCCTCCCCTGCATGATAGGTGGCACCAAGTGAGCGCAGCGGCTGGAAAAATTCGGGCGTGAGCAGGAAGATGAAGAGGGCAGGCTGAAAGGCAAGCTGTCCAAGCAGTAAGCGCAACCCAACCTCAATGGCAATAATAGCTATGCTGATT